>DPYP01000206.1:0-14155 GCA_003545375.1 Lentisphaeria bacterium | reverse complement strand
GGATTACGAATGCAACCTTACAGCCGGCAATTGGTGATCTGTGTCTCGAGAATCGCCGACGCACCGAGCGCTTCCAGGCGGTCCATGACATCGATCATCTCACCGCGACGCACCATTACCTGCACCGCACACCAGGCCGAATCTTCCAGCGCATTAACCGTCGGCGAGTTAAACCCCGGCGTGATTTCCTCCGCCGCAGCCAGCTTGTCTTTCGGGATGTTGTACTCCAGCAACGAATAGCTGCGGGCGATCACCACCCCTTCGAGCCGGCGGACAACGCGGTCTGCCAGTTCCGCATGCTGCCGCGTACTATTCTGGATCACCACCGATTCGTAGCAACCGATCTCGTCGAGCACCCGCAAACGGTTCGCTGCCAGCGTGCCGCCCGTCTCCACCAGATCGACGATAGCGTCCGCCACGCCAAGGGCAATCATCACTTCGACACTGCCCGTTAGATTTACGAGATGCGCTTCAACGCCGTGCGACGCCAGATAAGCCCGCGTCACATTCGGAAAACTTGTGGCAATACGCAGACCGGCAAGGGAAGCAACCGAGTCGCCCGTCGCATCCTCCGGCACACATACGGCCAGCCGGCACTTGCCGACGCCAAGCTGCAGGCGCGTCTGCACGTCGGACCCCGACTCCGCAACCAGATCACTGCCCGTGATCCCCATGTCGATAGCACCTTCCGCACAGAGGACTGAAATGTCGTCCGTACGCAAAAAGGTGATGTCCACATTCATATCGCGGACACGCGCGAACAGACTGCGGTTCTGGCGACGGAACGAAAGCCCCGCCTGCTGTAGCAACTCTGCTGCGATCTCCGCAAGACGCCCTTTGCTGGGCACACCGATACGTAGATTTTCCATATTGCACTCCTGTTTCAAGGATTTCAGGTTTCAGTGGTGATCGGCAAGTGGCGACCTGCCCATCCGGCCAATTCCTCCCAACTAACTCCTGCACCTCCCTTTCCCGTCACTTCTCCCGTGCTGCTTTCTCGTCCAATCCCGACAAACCAAAACGTCGGGCCAGCTCGGACTCGACTTCCTCCAATTGAATCATTTTGTAACCGAGCATCACGAAAAGATGATAGATCAGATCCGCCGCCTCATGGATCGCATGTTGACGGCCTGCGTCTCCCGCTTCACCGGCAGCCTCGACGACTTCCGCCGCTTCCTCGAGGATCTTCTCACCGATCTTGGGCACACCCCCGGCAAAAAGTGTCGTTGTATAGGATTGCTCCGGCGGATTCTTGCGGCGGTCCTCGATGATATCCATCAACTGCGCCAAGACGCTGCCGGTCTCTTCGGTTGCCATGTCATCCTCCCATGCAGCAATTGCGGACATGTAAGATGCCGGGACGATGTAGAAAGTAAAGGCAAAGCGATTGCGGGCGAAGGAATTTCTTGCATTATATTTTTCTTCCTTTTGTGTGTTCCGAAAGTCCCGAACGCCGCTTCAAGATTGGAGGCTGTGAATCGGCGGCTTCCGCAACCGTTGTTTTACGGGCTTGCGTGGCTATAATCATCTTCAATGATCACCCGGGAACAATTGACCGCCGATCTCACATCGCTGGGCCTGAAGCCTGGCGATGTAGTAATGGTGCACAGCTCGCTCAGCGCCCTGGGACCAGTCGACGGTGGCGCCGACACGGTGGTAGACGCACTGCTCGAGGCGATCGGCCCGACCGGCACGGTGATCGCGCCGGCCTTCCGTGACAGTGTCTGGGGCGAGCCCGAACATTTCACCTGCACGGACTGCGACTGCAGCAGCTCCGACGGCCTGTGTCACAGCCGGCAGCCTGGCTTCCAGGGGATCATTCCGGAGAAATTGCGTCAGCGCGCAGATACCGTGCGCAGTTGTCATCCAACGCATTCCTGGGTGGCACTGGGACCTGCTGCGGCGCAACTGTGCAAGGACCACCGCGACAGCGCCACGCCATGCGGCAGTGGCAATCCATTCGAAGCGCTGGTCAGGCTCGACGGCGTCGTATTGATTCTCGGGGTTCAGGTCAATACGATTACGCTGTGGCATTACTACGAGGAAATTCTGCGCGTTCCCTACCTCGGACATTACTGGCCGAAGCAACGGCATTTGAATCACTGTGTGCCGGGCAAGCGCATTCAATATGAATTTCCCGGCATCATGCAGGACGTCTGCCAGGCCGCCGGCATCCTGCGCACCGGCCGGGTCGGCAAGGGCACGTCCGGAATGATCCGATCCCGGGACTTCGAAAGCTTCATGGCAACGATCATGGCCGACGACCCGTTCTGCATGATCGTGCGCCCGCCGGATCGCGACAGCGATGACCTGGCTTTGGACGCACTGAACAAGAGCGCTGCCATGTTGCGCGCCTGGGCCCGTGGCCCATCGAAGCCGCCAAAGAACTTTGAAATTCCACTGGCACCGATCGACCCGTTTGCAGACCGCGCAGTTGAACGCACCGATTGTCCAGCCTGCCTTGGCCGCCACGATGCCGACGGTCGCAGCGTCGCGCTCTGTTCCGCAAACGGCATTCACCCGGACCTGGTCCAATACGGTGGTGAATTCCGCACGTCCGGTCCGGCCCTGTGCGAAACCTGCCCATGGCACCAAAAATATCCCGATTAACGCGGAAAATGACTGGCGACGGAATCAGCAAATTGAACGATTGGAAAAGCACATACAATGAATGATCAAAATGAAACGGCAGAGATAATCGTCCTCGGACGCAACGTCCTTGGCCCGATCGAGGGGCCGTTGTTCGGACAGTTTTTCGAACTCGGCGGCCGCTGCGTCAACAACGGCGTATTCGAACCGGGCAGCCCGCGGTCGCGCGAGGATGGTGTACGTACTGACGTGCTCGAGGCGCTGCAGGAACTGAAGGTCACGCATATCCGGTACCCGGGCGGCTGCGGTGCCTCCTACTTCAAGTGGGAGGAACTCGTCGGACCGGTGGCAGAGCGGCCGCGGGCCAAGTTGTTCCGAATGACCGGCGCCTCGCAGTCCACGGCTTTCGGGATTGCGGAAGCGTATAATTACTGTCAGGAGCTTGGTGCCGAACTGTACATGATCGTCAATGCTCATATCGAATCGCCGGACGATGCCGCCAACCTGGTCGAGTATCTCAACGGCACGACCCCGACCCGCTACGCCGACCTGCGCCGGGCCCATGGCCGCGAGGCCCCATACAACGTCAAGATCTTTGGACTGGGTAACGAGATTTACGGTAACTGGCAGAACGGGCAGATGACGGCCGAGGAGTACGCCGGATGGTTCCGGCAGGCAGCGATCCAGATGAAGCGGGTCGATCCGACCATCAAGCTCATCGCCTGCGGCGCCGGCCGCCTCAATCCCGAGTGGGACCGTACCGTGCTGTTCGAGACGCTCGGGTACCTCGACATGATCAGCATGCACAACTACGTCGGTCGCCCGGTCTTCCGCGACTGCATGGGAGCCTATCGAGTGCTCGAGGAGATGCTGACAGCAGTCAACGTCGCGATCGACGAGGCAATGGACACCACTCTTGGGACCCATCCCAGAACGCGCCGCGAACTGGGAGAAGCGCCGCAAGTCGACAAACGCCCGACCATCGCCTTCGACGAATGGAATGTCTGGTACCGAGAATCCCACGCAGAACTCGCCGATGTCGAAGAAAAGTACGATTATACGGATGCGCTGACGATCGCGACGATATTTCATTTCATCCTGCGCAACACAAAAACCATCGAACTCTCGAACATTTCCCTATCGGTGAACATGATCGGCCACATCTTCACCGACAGTGAACGCTGCGTGCGCCAGACCACCTGGTACACACAGAAACTGATGGTCGATCATCATCGCGGCACGGTTGTCGACAGCGCGGTCGACGCACCACTTTTGTCGGCCAAGCACGAACGCTTCTTCTGCGGCATCGTTGACCCGGAAAAAGCGAAAGACGAGAACCTGCCGACGCTCCTGCATTACGACGATATCCCAGCGCTCGACGTACTTGTCAGTATCGACAGGGAAAGAAAGACTGCGTGTATGTCGGTGGTACAGAAACTGGAGGACCAGCCATTGACGGTGACCCTGACGTTTCGCAGCCTGCACCCAACCGGTGATACCATGGAAGTGGCGCGATTGACCGGTGACTCGCTCGACGTGAAGAACACTCTCGACGAACCGCACAACGTTGGAATCGCAACTGAAACAGCACCTCGCACGAACACCTTTACGTTTCCGCCAGCAAGCCTTACATTCCTGACGTTCAACATCCAGTGAGACACTATGAATACGTCATTCAGCAACACCCGAGAGAGCGTAAAAACAGCGCGCCAATGCGATATCCAGTGGTCGAACCTGACGCGGGCGCAGCAGGTACAGTCGATCGAGCTCGACGGGTTTGTCGTCATTCCGGATCTGCTGTCGGCGGATCAGCTGGAAATAATCCGCGATGAAATGTCACGGGTACCGACGACGGCAGTCGATTACAGCGAGCACAACCATGGCAACCGCAACCTCATCGCCACCGACTCCCCGAATACGCTCGAAGTCATCGCCACCCCGGGAATCCTTGAGTTCCTGTCCGACCTCTTCGGAGACCGGCTGATCTGTACGTCCGTTGGCTATTCGGTTTCGGATCCGGGGCATCCGGGAATCGTACTGCACACCGACTCACAGCCTTACGGCTCCGAGATCTTCGGCGTCCAGGCGAGCTCACCGGTGCTGGCACGGGTGTTGTATTATCTCGATGACCTGACGCCTGAGTGTTCGCCGTTCAAGGTTATTCCGCGATCGCATCTGTCGATGAATCACGACGGCCATCCATACCAACGTTACCTGAATCATCCGGACGAAGTGATGGTAATGTGCAAGGCCGGTTCAGCAGCGATCATCAACCAGAAAGTCTTCCACGGCAACTATCCAAACTACAGTGACCGGACAAGACGTATGCTGGCGATCGCCTACCGTCCAGCCTGGGCCGGACCGATTGACGAAGTGGAAGACCGCGATCCCGAGATGATCGCCCGGCAGCCCAAACATATCAGCAAATTGCTCGGCAGTCTGAATACCCGTGACATCGAGTTCGACTTGCCCAATCGCCCGGACAATATGCGAACGGCTGGACCGGGAGTCAGTCCGAAACGGTGGAGTTAGGAGAGTCTCTCACACCTCATCGCCTTCCCCCGCCGCATGAACTCACGACCCCGGCCGCCTTGGGCGGCATCAGGATTTTTCTATAATGAATTCGAGGATCGCCTTGGCGTCGGCGTATGATGTTTCATGTCCCATGTCCGGACGATAAAGAAGCTTCACATTGGGGTGCCCGATAGTCTCCAGGACCTTGGCGAGCCGCAGTACGCTGTCTGGCGGCACGATGGTGTCTTTGCCAGAGACCGCCATACCTATCGGCATGGTCAGTTTTTCCGGCCAATATTCGGCACTGCGATGCTTGTATTCGAGCGGTATCTCCGCCTTGCCACCACCATAGGATTCCTTCATTGCGTCCTGAAAATTCTCGTATTCCAGAAAGTTCGCGAGGCCATTTGTCGACGCCACGCCATCGATGAGTTCCGGGTGAAGAACGGCGAAAGCCAGACTGCAAGCACCCCCCATTGAAGAACCGCACAGCAGGACCCGCGATACCCGATACGCCGCCTTCAACTCGGTGATAATCTGAACCACATCCGCTTCCGCGCTGGGCCCCATCCATGACGGACCGCGGTAGTCCGGTGACACGTATATCAGGCTATGCTCGGCCGCTATATCCCGGGCTGCTTGAAATTCATTGCCCTCCTGCGTGGCGAACTGCCAGCGATCCGATCCGGCCCCATGCAACGCAATCAAGACATCATGCACAACGCCCGGCTCGAACGATTCCGGCAAGAACAAAACGTATTTCTGTTCGGTCCCGTCAAATTCCGACACAAAACTGTCATCGGTCATCATCGCTAAGTTGCTCTTCCAGCTTGTTGCATGAGCATGGAGACAGAAACGCTGCAGACTGCTCGTTGGGGTATAGATATCATCGAAGCTTCAGCCGGCTACCGAATCCGGGCAGAACAAACGATTACTTCAGGCCGACGCGATCACTCCCCGACACTGATGACGCCCACACCGATGAAGCCGCCGTAGATCTGTGTCTCCTGCTTAACGCCGTCTCGGTAGTACTCCACGATGACCGGTTCTTCAGGATCGGAGCGGCGGGTCATGCGTACAAGACTTCTGCGACCGCGAACGGGTTTGCCGTTGTAAGACACGATCACGTCGCCTTTCTCAAAGCCCGCACTCTCCCCCTGCGTGTGCGGGGTGATGCCGGTGACACCCACGCCGGCTACCGGTGAGGCTTGCATGCGCAAGGCAATCTCGGTCGTCGTCAGTGCATCACCGGTAGCGGACTCCGCATATTCTGCAAGAGCGACCGCGGACGCTTCCAAACCGGAACGCACCAGAGCGAAAACCAGCGACTCGACCGTGTCGTTGCTCTCGTACTCACGATCGAGTGCCTGACTGAGCGCATCAACAGCCTCGGACGTGCCGGCGCGTCCCAACATGCGCGCCAGCGCTGCGGTGACGCCTTCATCCGTTTCGTAGGACAATTGCTCGATGAACAACGGCACGTAGTCGTCATCCGACCATCGCAACGCATGTATGGACGACATCCGCAACTCGGGCGAGGCTTCCGCCGACTGCAAAGCGTATGCAAAGAGGTCGGGTTCGCGACCGAAGCTGCGAAAAAACTGCCGGTGCGAGAGGCCGAGCGTATTGTCGCCGCGCTGATCGGCGACAATCTTGTTGAGCATCGATACCAGCAACGGATAGCCATCTTCGCGGAGTTCCCGCAAGTTGTTCAGGACAGTCATGACGGCGTCACCCTCACCATTCGCAAAGGCCAGTTCGAAGGCCTCGGCGTATTCGGTGAGCCGCAGGTCGATATCCTGCCGGGACAGCGGTTGGGTCTCGAGAGTTGCCGACGCCGCAGCACTCTGGATCGAGGCATCATTCCATTCCAGCTGCTGACGCAGACGGCGACTCGTCAACTGCAGTTTCTCCTCGACCACTTCGAAATCGTCCTCGCTCCGCTTCAGCAACTCCTGCTTCTGCGCCAACTGCCTCTTCTGCGCCTGGAGTCGATCGATGAGCTCGTCGCGGCTCATCGATGCGTAATCATCGAGGCGGGCAGGACGCGATTCCGAAACATTGTTGACGACCGCAGCAGGCGGTGCTGCCGGCTGCTCAACGGGTGCAGCCCGACGCAGAACGGTAACGATCGCGACAGCGGCGATAATGGCGACGATAATAGCAGTGATTCGTTTCATGGTGAAATATACCGCGCTTTTGGCATTGTAGTAAGCGGCATAAACACCGTGAGGATCACGCAGAGAATTGTCAGGATCGTCAACGGTCGGTCAAAACTGTTCCAGGCATCGTAGGCGATACCGAAAAGGTAGGGGCTGACGCTGCTGCCAATGACCAGCGCAGCCATACCGAGGCTGCGAATTTTGCCGAGATGCCGCCGCCCGTAGTAGCGCGGCCACAGGGTTGCGACCGTGATGAATCCGAGTCCCTCACCGATTCCCACGACAACGGCGAAGGCTAAGGCTAATGACATCGACGACATCTGCAGCAGGCAAAAACAGCCCACCGCAATCATTCCCTGGGCAAGCGTCAGGAGCAGCGGCAGCGGCAGCCGATCCGCGACGAAACCACCAAATAATTGGGAGAGCGCCAGGCATATGCCGAATACAACAAGTGTGGTGGCAACGTCGGCCCCAGTGAGCCCACGGCTTGCAAACAGCGGAATAATGTGAAAGGCGATTCCGGCCCACATCACACCACGCAGGCTGGAAAAGAGTATGATCAACCAGCAGGCCCGGGTTCGGATCGCCGCACCAGCAGTGAAGTCGGCAGCGGCCGGCGGCTCGGCAATCGTCACGGCGGCCTCACTGCCACCGTCGATCGTCTCACCTACATCGGCCGGTCGGTTGCGGAGAAATAAGCCGACCATCGGCAATACGGTGACCGCAAAGAATACGCCTTGAACGGTAAACGCGAGCCGCCAGCCGTAGCACTTGATCAGCCACATGTTGAGAGCCGGCACGATCCCGATGCAGCCGGCGATAGCCATGTTCTTGATCCCCGTCACACTGCCGAGTCGCCGGTTGAACCACATCGCCACCGCGTTATCGGCTACCATCGGCAGACAGCTGTGCCCGACAACGCGCAAAAGGACGAAAGCAACGAACAAAGTCAGTGCCGACGACACCCTGGACATGAGCACGCAGGCCCCAAGCATTGCGACGACCGCAACGATGGAAACGCTGCGCACGCCGAATCGGTCGATGGCGGCGCCGATGACCAGGGCCATGCCTCCGGCAATCAGTGTCGCCACCATGTATATCCCGGCAAGGTCGCCGTGACTCAATCCGAGTGCCGCCCGCAACGACGGGTTGTAGACAGCAATGACAACCGACTGCCCGGGATAGGAGACCAGATGGATAGCAGTGGCAACGACGAGGATGACCCAGCCATAGGAGACCGGTAGTCGTGTGGCGATACGGGCGGGAAGAGTCATGACGAAGATCGCAGGATGAAAAGGAAATAAATAAGAGGGATAGCCTTGCGACCCCGCATCGCAGTAGCCGGGACGGCCGCTTTTCAAAGTTCGGGTCAGCGTTGTCAGAGATTAAGGCGAAGAATCACTGCCGGGATCAACTCAAGCCGGCGAGGGCCGGCTTGATCCAGTCGACGCTGCGGCGCGGCGCTTCGCCGTAGTTGTAGAAGACGACCTCGTCGGCACCGGCACCGGCGACTGCCTGCGCCATGGCACAGGTTTCGGCTTCTGACAGGATAGGCGTGCCCATACCCGGGTGGTTGAACCCCATTCGCAGGGCAAAGTTGAGGCGCTGATGCGGCAGTACCACGTCACGGGCGCGGCGGACGGCAGTGGCGGTTTCTTCGAACCCGAGGCCGTAGGCCCCCTGCATGACCCAGTCGACATGCGGACTCGGTCCGGCTTCAAGCTTAGTGCCGGTGCCGGCAAGTGCGTCCTTCAGGGTCACCAGCAGTCGTGCCTCGACCTCGCGGCAGTGTTGTTCGCAGGCTGCATATGCCGGGACCGCATCACAGAATTGATCAATCGTCTCCGGCAAGTCCGTCGGGATCACAGGGGCTTCTTCAAAGTATCGATCCATGTGCGCAATGATCGCCAACCGAAACGCTTCAATATCTATACCCGCAGTCTCCCTCTGTGCCACGTCGGCGGCGTTGAAACTGACATCCATCAAGGCCTGTTCAAGTGGTCGCAGATAAACACTCTCGCGTTCGTGATGGTGGCCGCTGACCCAGTCGGCACCGTGGGCACGCTTGCGATAATTCGGTGCTTCGAGCATGACCGAGGCAAGCGGGTAGTTGGTGGCAATGTCCTTGACCGTAGCCTCGACAAAAGCGACTGCATCCGGGTGCGCCGGGGAGAGCGCGTGCGGATAGGAGTCACCGTAAGCGTTGCGAATAGTGGCATCCGGATGCAGTAATCCCAGTCGCGTATTGTGCAGACAGACATGCCAGGCGGAAACTTCCAGACCGCGATCGACCAGTCGCTCGCAGACGAATGCGAACCAATCGCGGTCGGCACACATTGACGCGGGGATCGGGCGAATCGTCAGGCCATCGTAAAGTGCCGGATCCGGACGAAAGTAGGAGACGCCGTCCTCGAGCAAATGGGTCTTGCGCGTCGGATTATGCGGGTGCAGGAAGAAGCCGGCATGGTACTGGCTGGTAACCAGGACACGAGTGACGCCGAGATCGCGAATATAGGCGGTCAGATCATCGACGCCTTCATCGACAAAGTCCCAAAGAAAGGTAAACAGGGCTGCGTTCATCGGATGGAGATAGGGGACTGGAAAAGTAAAAAGGAAATTAGTCGAAGCTAATACACTCTATAGCTCCAACTTACCAGCGCTACTGTACTCGTATATTTTTATGTTGAAGTCGCCGCGCAACCCGCGGATATGCGCGCTGCGGGCTGCTTTGATTTTCTCGCCCTTCAGCATACGGGTGGCCAGTGCATTGACTCGATCTTCACCGCCCTGTGTTTTTTGAATTCTTTCGAAGCGGACGCGGTGTTCAGTGCGGTACAGCTTTATTTCTTCCTCAGTTATCTCGTAGCTGTCGGGATCAGCCATGTCGGCTCGCTCGAAAAGAATCCACGTCATTAACGCCCTTTCGGGATCAACGCGAAAAACCGTGTCAACGCATGTAACATTCTCCCGGCGGGCTTTCTCGGCGATGATCAGGTTTTTAATCGTATTAAACATGGCACTGCCGGAACAACCGGTGCTGACGTTACGGGCCATCAGGTCGAACTGGCTGAAGTCACGAAATCGGTAGGCACTCTGGCCAACGTGCAGTTCCAGGTTGCCGATGCGTTCGATGTACGGCTCCGCAGCAGCCGCGTCGAATTGACACCGCACGGCCGGCAATTGCAGGTCGGCGGCATCCAGGATCGCCTGCCAGAGCGGATCAATACGGGTGTTGGCGTTGCGATTACTCGTCCCGCCGTGGTACCGGTCGATACACTCCGGCATCACCGCCACCGGCAGTTGATCACTGTCGATACGGACGGACACATCGGCCACGACTTTCTTCAGCCAGGTACGGTAGACGCCGTTGGCACGCGCTGTTACCAACTGGATGCGGATGACTTTCAGAGCTGATTGTTTCGGCCGGCCTCGGTACTTGTCCTGATGCTTTTCGTAGTGGGCGGCGATTTCCCCGTCGGTGATCGTCGATTTGTTGCGGGCGGCTACCAGCTCGGACTGTTGCTCCTCATATTTCCTGGCCAGCAACTGCTGTTGTCCCTGCGCCCGCGCCGACTTGACCTTGGCCAGACGCCGACGGAAGGTTTCATCTTCGTGCAGCCGCTGTTTCCTGGCGCTCTGATACAGTACCTCGGCGTCGATGGCGCTATTGAGCCGGCGCTGACAATAGGCCTCCCGTTCGACCTCCGGCATCGACACCAGAACATCCGGATTATCGATAACGTCCTGCTCGTAGAGTTTGACGTCGCCGACCGTGGCCATGACTTTGCCGCGATCCTCGTCCGCCTGGGCGGATGCATTGGCGCCGGCGGCAATCAGGCTGAACATCAGCAGCGAGAACAGGCGGCGCATGCCTCGCTCCGGGTAGAAACTGGCAGCTTGAAAACCGGCGTGGTGTCCATTTTGATATAGCCATCGATAGACTGTATGGAGCATGCAAACCCTTGTTTTATATGTCTTTCATTCAATTGCCTTGAAGGCAATAGGCGGAAACTATAGGATTAAAAGATAGTATTTCAAGAAGGTTTGGGTCTGTGGGGTCACCCGCTAAATACGGAAAGCCGCACGATTTATGCCACAACTGGATACGGAAGAGGGGCGACCGTCGCCGCCGATAGGGTATGCCAGCTAAAGTATTCAATGCCGGGAGGCGGGATCGACAATAATCACGAGCGCGTAAGCTCGTGGTGCTGAAGGGAGGATCAGCTTTCGGCGCCGAGCACGGTGTGTTCGGGGAGGTACTGAGCGAATTCTTTCTTATCGGAAGCTTTCATATAGGCTTCGAGCTCGTTGATCTTGCCCTCGGCCAGCAGGTTTCGCAGGCCGGCATCCATCGATGCCATGCCTTCCTGGCTGCCCTGCTCGATGATATTGCGGATCGACGAGATCTGGCCTTCGCGGATGACGTTCGGCAACGCTTCGTTTCGCAGCAGGATTTCCAGAACAGCGCAGCGCCCTTTGCCGTCCGCTGTGCGGCAGAGCAGTTGCGAGACAACTGCGGTCAGGCACTGGGCCAGAATGGTGCGGATCTGCGACTGCTCCTCGGCCGGGAACGCGTCGATAACGCGGTCGATGGTCTTTGGCGCGTTGTTGGTGTGCAGCGTACCGAACACAAGCATCCCCATGCTGGCGCAACTCAGGGCGAGACGAATGGTCTCGAGCTCGCGCATCTCACCGAGCAGGATGATATCGGGATCAGCGCGCATGCCGCCCATCAGCGCGTTGGCAAAGGAATCGCTGTGCTCACCCACTTCACGATGGACGATGATCGACTTCTGGTTCTGATGCACGAACTCGATCGGGTCCTCGATCGTGATGATGTGCTTCATGTGATTGGCATTGATGTAATCGATCATCGCCGCCATCGTCGTCGACTTACCGCTGCCGGTAGGACCGGTGACAAAAACCAGACCGCTCTTGTACTCGCACACCTGCTTGAGAATCTCGGGCAGGCTGAGGTCGTCAAAGGTGAGAATTTTCGACGGGATCTGCCGGAGCACGGCGGCTTTCCCATAATGATTGACCAGATAATTGCAGCGGAAACGAGCCAGCCCTTCGATCTCGTATGCAAAGTCGAGGTCGGACACTTCGCAGAACTCCTCCCAACGCACAGGCGGGCAGATTTCGCTCAGGATGGCATCCATGTCGGTGGTCGTCACCGGCGGCTCGTCCAGCGCCCGAAGATTGCCATGAACCCGGATCTTCGGCGGCAGTCCGACGATCAGGTGAAGATCCGAGCCGTTCAGGTCCAGCATCTCCTTGAGGAATAAATCGATCTTGGCCATTACTTGAACCACCCCCCCTTCTTCTTCTTCGATTCGGCAGTGCTCGGCATCGACTCCGGCTCGGTACTGTTCTGCGGGGCGCCAGCGGCGGCCGGCTTGAGGATGCGGTTAATGAACTGCTTGTCCTTGAGATGCATGAGCGCGGAATCCTGCGAAATACTGCCGTCCTCCCACAGCTCGAACACGGACTGTTCCATCAACTTCATGCCCAGCTGCGCGCCGGTCTGCAGAACGGCGGAGAGTGTGTGGGTCTTGCCTTCACGAATGATGTTGGCCACGGCGATCGTGTGAATCAGTATTTCGGCGGCAACCGCCAGACCGTTGACGACATCGCGCGGGATGAGTTTCTGGCAGATGATGCCGCGCAGGCTCTCCGCGGTCATCGCGCGGATCTGTTGCTGCTGGTCCGGCGGAAAGACGTCGAGCAATCGGTCCAGCGTGGTGGCAGCGTCACTGGTGTGCAACGTGCCGATCACGAGATGTCCGGTTTCGGCGGCGGTGATCGCCATTTCGATCGTCTCGAGATCACGCAGCTCGCCGATCACAATCACATCCGGGTCCTCACGCAAGGCACCTTTGAGCGCGCTGGCAAAAGACTGGGTGTGGGGACCGACTTCGCGCTGGGTGACGTTGCACTTCTTCGACTCATGGACAATCTCAATCGGTTCCTCGACAGTGATGATGTGGTCTTCGCGCTTGCTGTTGATGATATCGACCAGCGCCGCCAGCGTCGTCGTCTTGCCGCTGCCGACAGGACCGGTCACCAGGATAAGCCCGTTGTGATGGTCAAGCAGCTTGGTGATTGTTTTAGTGTCGCGGAAGCCGAGTTCCACGAGGGACATGATCCGATCCGGCACCAGACGATAGGTGCCGGCAACCCCCTGCTTGTGAACCATCAGGTTGACGCGGAACCGTCCGCTGTCGGGCACTGCCAGCGCAAAGTCCAGATCCTTATGAGCATCGAACTCAGCGCGCTGGCTTTCGGACAGCAGGACCGTGTTGAGTCTTGCCGAAGCTTCCGGCGACAGCGGCTTGTCGGCGACCGTCTTGATCTGCAGATTCAAGCGTATGAAGGGGATGGCCATGGCCGAAAGGTGCAGGTCACTGGCGCCCATGCCACGACAAACGATCAGGAACTGACGAACGATATCGCCCACTTCGCTGTCCGTCATATTTTCAACACCGTCGAGCGCCGGCAGATCAGCTGCAGAAGTGCCCACCGACATCGGCGATCCCATCGGCAGCGGCGATGATTCGGGCGGCGACGATGTCCCCCCAACCGCAGCAGCGCCGGCTGGTTCGTCGATGACCAGGTCAAAACTGTCGGCAGCCCCTTCATCGCCGGCTGCGGCGCCTGTGTCGAGACCGTCCTCAAAAACGTCCCGTGGCGGTGATGATCCCACCTCGGCGTTGGTGTGGGCGTCATCCATAATCTGCTGAATGCTGTCCACATCATCACACATCTGATGATCGAGTACGGCCTGCGCAAACGTGATCAACTCGACCTCGGCACCGAAAACATCCCGAAGCTCCCGACACTGTTCGGCCGAAATAAGGTGGCGCTCCACCGAGTAATAGCAAAACCAG
>DPYP01000169.1:2167-3397 GCA_003545375.1 Lentisphaeria bacterium | reverse complement strand
CCGTGCCGCAGCTGCGACGGCTACAACCGGGAGTCCTGCAAAGTCTGCAAAGGTGCCGGCATCGATCTGCCGCAGAACTTCTATCCCGAACTCAAGCCGGTTGACCCGAAGGATGTCGACGGTCCCGCAGGCGTCTACAGCATCTGCTCCGAAGAAATGCTGCCGCACGACGGGATGAATGCGAACTTCGCAAAATGGCAGAAGGAAGACCCCGACGTCAGCTACGAGTGGGGTACGAGCCGCATGACCTTTGCAGCCGTCTACAAGGCCGACCGAAAAAAGCACGGCGCTACATTCGTGGCGCCCCAGGTCGACAACAACCCGGTCATGAACGCCGCTGTCGTTACCCCGGAACGGCCCAGCGGCCTGTTGTCTCCCGGAGTCGACAACAACCCGGTCCTGAACGGCTGCCATGTCACGCGCATCCGGACCAAGACAGAAGCACGCCGCTGCGAGGCGAATTTCTTTGGCTGGGAGACGGCGCTCGCGCTGACCAACGGGCTCGACGTGCGCCCCAAAGAATGGCGGCGACACTTCCTCGAGCTGCCGCTGTTTTTCTTCCACGATTCGGTCACCGGCACGAGCATGGATATAGCCGCGCGCGAACTGATGCTCCGGCTGTATGCGCACCAGCGAAACACCCGCAAGCTCGCGGTCAAGACGCTGCGGCGCACGACCAAAGGCAACGCCTCATCCGAGCAATGGCGCCGGAACCTGAACAAGAAGCTCACCGTCTTCGGGCTCTCCCCGCAAAAAAACGCCTGCCGGGCAGAGCTGCCGGATTTCGATTGGCGCAGCGGCGAACACTATGTGCTGGTCGATCAAGCCGGCAAACGGCACCCGGTCATTCCGGCGCTTCACGCCGACTCCCCCGCCCTGCCGACGGTCACTTACCGATCCAGCTCCGCCGTCGGCCCAAGTACAAGAAACCGGCCCGACACCTGTTCCATGTTTGCGGAGTTCTCAAAACTGGACCCGCTGCAATGGTCGGAGTTCAGCATCGAGAAGACGGCCGGCCCCACACCGATCACCGGACCGAAGTTGAGCAACCGGCACGTCACCGTCACGCTCGGCGACAACGGCGTCGAGGCGATCATCGACCGTGCATCGGGCGCCTCGATGAAGGCCGGGGCGATCAAGATCGGCGAACTGTTTGTCGAGGAAGACAACGGGAACCCGTGGGGCACACGGAAAATTCCCGAGTGGCGGAAAGGCACGGCACAGTACACC
>DPYP01000169.1:0-1772 GCA_003545375.1 Lentisphaeria bacterium | reverse complement strand
GGTGTTCGCCAGTGAAGGCGACCCTGAGATCCTGTGGATCGAGTGGTATGTCACCTTTCGCCTGTTGCGCGATGCGCGGCGGGTCGATGTCTCGGTCGAACTGTTCTGGAAAACATCGAACCGGCGCATCCGCGTGGCGTTCCCGACCGCATCAACGTCGAACACCGGGACCTACTCGATCCCCGGCGGCTGGCTGGAACGCAAGCGCTATGAAATGAAGGAGACGCATCTTTGGAGCCCGAACGGTGACTGGCCCGCGGTGAATTTCGTTGCCAACAAGCCACGCAAGGGCAAACCCGGGTTCGCGGTGATCAACTACGGCACGCCGTCGGCGCGGATCGAGAACGGGACGATGTTCTGTTCGGTGCTGCGTTCGCCGGCATTCGGCTATTGCCTGAACCATTACTGCATCAACTATCCGATGCCGACCACTGGTACGAAAGACCACGGCTGGCACTTTTTCGAGTTTTCGATCGTCCCGCACTTCGGCAGGATGCCGGACCTGGCCCTGCAGGCCGATGCCCGGAACCAGTTGCTGCCAACGACCCTGGCGCCGGCAGGAACAATGCCGCGGACGCCGCTGCTGGCGGTGAAAGGAAGCGGCGTCCAGTTGGTCAGCGTGAAACAGCCGTTCGATGAAAAGCAAAACGGCTATGTTCTGCGGCTGCTCAATATCAACGACCGCAAGACGACCGCCACCCTGACGTTTGCCGAGACCCGCGGCTTACGGGTGCGCGAATGCAACATGATCGAGGAAGCTGGAAAGCCGATCAAACGCTTCGCGAAAGGCGTCTATAGAATAGCGCTGGGGCCGTTCGAGGTTAAGACGTTTGTCGTGTCGGCTACATGAATGAAGAAGAAAAAAATGTCAGGACTAACC
Source organism: Lentisphaeria bacterium (assembly GCA_003545375.1). Classification (GTDB taxonomy): domain Bacteria; phylum Verrucomicrobiota; class Lentisphaeria; order JABSQK01; family CAJWLW01; genus CAJWLW01. The sequence continues at coordinate 892 of DPYP01000169.1, read as the reverse complement.
AAGGCAGGCTGATGGAGAGAACCAAGAAAATTCTGATCTGCGTGTTGATCGTGCTTGCGGCGGGTCTGCGCGCCGATCAGCAACCGGGGTTGTTCGGGCGGTACTACACCGGCCTGGCGTTGGACACGGAGCACATGGCCCGGGTTGATCCCGTCATCGACTTCAACTGGGATGACAACGAACCGACCCCGACCAAGCCGTTCAGCATCAGTTGGTCCGGGCATGTGCAGGCCCCGGCGGACGGCACCTACACCTTCTACACAGTGACCGATGACGGGGTGCGTTTGTGGCTCGACACAGCGGGTGACGGCGCGACTATGATCATCGACGAGTGGATCGATCAAAGCGCCACCGAGCACCAGGCAGTCGTTGAATTGACCGCCGGCGACTACCCGATACGCATGGACTATTACGAAAAGAGCGGCAACGCCTCCACGCAACTGTGGTGGAGCGGGCCGGGGATCGAGAAGCAGATCATCCCTGCCTCGAACCTCCGGTGCGACAAGTCGTTCACCCTGCCCGTCGTCCTGCCGCCCGAACCGAAACCGCCGGACGGCTGCCTGTTCGTCGACAAGAGCAAGGCACTCGAAATCAACTTTCCGTATGCCGAGGGCATTGGATTCAATTCGCGGCACACGATTGCCTGGGTCGACTACGACAATGACGGTTTCGTCGATCTGTGCGATGGCTTGCTGTGGCGTAATGATGGCGGCAGGCAGATCACCCCGCTGCCGTTGAAAATACAGGTCGGGCCGAACGCCTACGAAGCCGGCCCCGGTATTTTTGCGGACGTCGACAACGACGGCTACCTCGACCGCTTCGGCTGGCGCAATCATCTGAAAGTCGCCCAAATGCATCGCAACCTGTCCGGCAGCGGCGAGTTCGAGGAGAT
>DPYP01000416.1:0-4931 GCA_003545375.1 Lentisphaeria bacterium | reverse complement strand
GAGACCGAGAAGAATCTGGAAACGATTTTCACGAACCTGCAGACGCGCGGTGCCGTCGTTGTTTTTACATGCGTCCTAAGTCCACTCAGTATGTCCCGCGGCCGCAAGTACAAGGTTCTGTGCAAGCGCATGGGCGTGTTGTTCGTGCCCGACATCATGGCCGGCATCATTACCGACCCGACGTTACGCACCGATGAAGTCCATCCCAACGCCGAGGGCTATCGCCTCATCGCCGAACGCATCGCCACAACTTTGAAAACTGCTCGTCTGGTGGACTGACTTGTGGTACCGTGACGCTCGCCCAGTGCACAGCACATGCTGCGACAGTTGCAAAGACAACGTCGGATACGCATGACAAACGCCGTGGCTGCAGTCAAAGCGGATTAGGGCAGGCCATCGGTGAATGACACGCGACGGGAGACTTGTTGATGTATTTTATGACCCTGCTTCCAACGACCTTAACTCATCCACCGCTGTGGCATGCTATACGTTCCAACGCCAACCCGCTATGATCTGAAGTGGCGCATGTTCGGCATCCCGATCCGGGTGCACCCAATGTTCTGGCTGCTGGCAGCGCTGTTGGGCTGGAACAACGAAATGCCGAAGCTCACTATCCTGGTGTGGATACCCTGCGTCCTGGTCTCGGTCATTGTGCATGAACTGGGACACGCGCTGACGGCACGCCGCTTCGGCGGCGGGCAACCGCAGATCGTGCTGCATTTCATGGGGCTCGCTACGAGCGGCGCGCTGGCGCAGTCGCGCGAGCGGATCATCCACATTCTCGCCGGCCCCGGCGCCGGATTGATCGTCGCCGCGATCATCGCGCCCCTGTTCTTTCTGCAGCCGATCAACAACTTCTGGGTCATCGCCTGTATCCACACGATGTTCATGGTCAATCTGGTGTGGAGCCTGGTTAACCTGGTTCCGATTCTGCCGCTCGACGGCGGTCAGCTCGCGGAAGAGTTGATCGCCCGAAAACGCCCGGCCGGCAGCCTCTATCGCGCTGCCAGGCTTTCGATCATTTGTGCGATCATCGCAGCGGTGATCTGTCTCGTCTGCGCCATTGTTTTTCGCAGTGGCTCCTGGTTCTTCGGCGTGCTGATGGCCGGACTGCTGATCTTCTACAACGTCCAGATGCGCCGCTACGGCTCAATGATAGAGCGCGAAAAACTCGACACGCCACGGCAGTCCTGGGAAAAAGATCCCGATTGGTGGCGCTGAGGAGACGGCAAGACGCCACATCCCGTCTCCTGTTTGCGGCGGACTCATTTTCGGGCATCCAGGATTGCGCCGGCCAGCACAAAACAGATCTCGCCAGGCGAGGATTTTGCCGTCAACACCACCGCGTTCGAGCAATTCACCCGCACTGTCCGGCGGTACCATGAAGGGCGTGCTGCAACGGTCGCTGCCCGGCCACATGCCGCCCCACAGGACGTCCCTGAAGTATTTCAGACCCAATACCATTTTCTGCCATCATTCGAGAGATCTCCGGAGAATCCAGCCGGGGTATTGTATTTCTGGTAAATTCACTGTATCTTACGTAATATCAACAGCTAATGCTACTCAATGGTGCTGTTCTCTGCCTGTATCCGGCAAAGATTTCCGGCAAAGATAGATGATCAGCATTGTAGCGACATCATGGCAACTTGCAATTTGAAGCCAAATTTCGTACACTGCCATGAGGGGGCAGAGCCACATCTAGAGGTTATGGAGCATCCCAACATGCCCTTCAACATCATGGTGATTTGCAGGCTGCGCCCGGTGCCAGTGTGGATGTGCACCCATGAGTAAAACGACCATCGTCGCAGCGCTCCTTGTGATCGTTGGCGCAGGCATCGCTTTTTGGCAATTCAGCACAAATGTGGAGGAAACCAACACGATCGACATCACCGAACCGCCACCACTGCTGGAACAACCTGTTGTCACAGAAACGGCGACGACAGAATCGCCCGAGGCAATACCAGGTGCGGGAGCAACGCCGATGACGTTCACACGCAGCGGCGGCGTCGCCGCCATCGTCACTGCCGTCGAACGGGCTGCAAGACCGGGTAAGACGCGCATGGCGCGGACCGTCGCGGGCGATGCACAGCAGCTTTGCATCCTGGTGGACGCGGACAGACGCTATGGCGAGTTCGACAGCAACACGCCGCAGCGACTGGCGACGATGCTGGCTGAGGCCGGTTTCGAAAAACCGCCGCAGCATGTGTCGAAATCCATGAGCATTTACCGGTCGCTGGCGAAAAACGTAATGGACTACGAGGCAGCACGTGGTGACACGGTCATTGTGCTGCTTTGCCCACAGGCCGAATGGGACAGCCTGCATTTGAACTGGATGGGACCGCAGAGAAAATGAAACAATTTTGCGCCGACACAACGACGACAGTTAAGAACAGCCGCTAAGGAATTTGATCCATGGTGGGGAGAAAAATCAAGACAATCCGTTTCCAGCGCCTTCGAAGGTTTTGCCTTCATTGGGCGGTGATTGGATGTTGTTGTGCAGGCGTGCCAAGCGCACGCGCGGCCCTGGGTGCACGCATCGGCACCCAACTCGATGACCTGGTAAGCGCTCACCAGCAGGCAGGCAACGAGATATGCGAAGAACTGGCCGAGTACTACGGACAACAGGTCTACTACAGCAACGGCAAGCTTCTGTTGCCGGTCATCCTCGAACCTGTCGATGGCACGGCGCGCGATGAAGATCTCGACGCCCTCGAGCGAATCGGCGGTCAAGTGGATGCCGTGTCGGACTCGTTCATTCGCGTTCTCATGCCACCGGACAAAGTCCTGCAGTTGAAAGGCAACAAGCACTATCGCGTAGCGCGGATGGCGACCCTCGCGCTCGCCGACATAGGTCCGAACCTGTCGGAAAGCGTCGCGCTGACCGGTGCCGATATCGTGCATGGTGCGGGCATCGACGGCACTGGGGTGAAGGTTGCAGTCATCGACCTCGGGTTCACCGGCCTGGCGGCCCGTATCGCGGAAGGCGAACTGCCGAACATCGTCATTGTCAACCTGCCCGGTACCAACGACGACGCTATCGAAACGGGCAGTAGCCATGGCGTTGGTGTCGCCGAACATCTCGCGGACATGGCGCCTGGCGCCGAGATCCACTGCATCAAGGCGGTTGACACCGTCGATCTGCAAAACGCCACCGCCTACATCGCCGACAACAACATTCGCATTGTCAATCACTCCGTCGGCTGGGTGCTTGCCAGCTACTACGACGATACAGGTTCGGTCAACGTCGTCGTCAACAACTCACGCGACAACGACGGCGTATTCTGGAGCTTGTCCGCGGGCAACTCCGCGCTGCGCCACTGGCGCGGTGGATGGGTGGATGACGACGGCGATGACTTCCTCGACTTCGCGACCAACGACGACCGCCTCGATATCACGACGCAGTTCACTACGGTGCAACTGTTCCTCAACTGGAATCAATACGGCAATTCAGAGACCGACCTCGATCTCTACATCTACGACAAGAACGACCTCGTGGTGGCCTCGAGCACGGGACCGCAGTCCGGTGCAGAGACGCCGTCCGAAGCAGTCACCTTCACCCTCGACACGAACCTCACGCCCTACACCATCGAGGTCCATGCATTCTCCGGCCCCACCGCCGACCTCGACATCACTCTCTTCAGCTTCAACAACAATGTGGAACATGCCGTTGCCGCATCGGCTTTGATGGACCCAGCCAACGCCCACGGCACCTACACCGTCGGGGCAATCAACCAAGCGGGGTGGACCAATGCGAATCCGTCCGTGGCAAACTACTCGGGCAACGGCCCGACCAACGACGGCCGGCAGAAACCAAACATTACCGCGCCCGACGGCACGGACAGCAGAACCTACGGCGCCTCCTTCGGTACATCCTTCAGTGCGCCGACCGTCGCCGGGGCAGCCGCGCTGCTCCTCGAAGAAGATCCAACGCGAACCGCCGGGGACCTGGAGGCCCGACTTACGGCGCTCGCCCAGGATATCGGCGCGCCCGGCATCGACATGGTCTCCGGCGCCGGCAAACTGCATATCGAGCTCGACGATCAAGGAAGCCCGATCACGATCAGTAACGTCGCCATCGACGCGCCGGTCAATCCACTGCAGACGCCACGGCACGGCAAGCTGGAACTAGACATCACGCTGGCAGACGTCGTTGCGACGAAATTCTTCAACGCCGACCCTGCTGACAATGGCATCGACCTCAACGCGACCTTCACGGGACCCGACGCCAGCGATTGGGACGTCAATGGATTTTTCGATGGCAGCGGCTGGCACCTTCGTTTCTCTCCCGGACTGACCGGAGCATGGACCTTCACCGTGACCGTCACCGATGCCAGTGGCACAGACACATGGGTAGGCGGCAGTTTCACCTGTGTCGATCTGGGGGACCCCGGCTGGCCCCGGCTCACCGACCGATACCTGGAACTATCCAGCGGCGAGCCGTTGTTCGCTGTCGGCCACAACAACGGCTGGCAGTACGACCTTGAAGTTCCGAGCTTTACGGACATGGCAGCCAACGGCGAAAACCTCATGAGCTACTGGATGGGAGTGCCGTGGGCCGAACGGGCCTCGACCTCAGCAGCCGAACCATACTGGGATGATCGCACGGCGATCGAGAACCTGGAGCAGGGCCTCGGCAACTATAACCAGGAAGCCTGTCAGTATCTTGACGGTCTGGTCGAGCGCGCCGAGACGAACAACGTCTACCTGCTGCCCGCCATCTGGTCACATGGCCAATTGCGTGACGAAACGCACCCCTGGAGCGGCAGCGCCAATCATTGGTGGTACAACAACCCTTACAATACCATCACGACTCCCACCGATTTCTTCCTCACAGACGCCGGCGGTGGCAACGACACGGAGCAGTGGAAGCTTCAGAAGCATTTTCTGCGCTACGTCATGGCGCGCTGGGGCCACAGCCGTGCCATCGCCGG
>DPYP01000430.1:0-3755 GCA_003545375.1 Lentisphaeria bacterium | reverse complement strand
CCGAATCGACGATCATGTTGTCGGGGCGCTTCTCTAAATGCAACAGTGAAATGACGGAACCGTCGTTCTCGAAAATCCGGGCCGGCACAAATTTCGAGGTGTAGCGCGCCGCCGCCGACAATCGGACCTCGTCGATCAGGCTCGCGGCATTGGCTTCGCCTTCGTCACTTACCAATTTGTAGCCGCCTTGGAACTGGGCGCTCTTGAGACCGAACTCGGCCACCAGCGCACCGTCGATATAAAGCCGCAGCGACCGGGTCACGGACGCGTCGAAAACGCCGGCAACGTGCATCCATTGGCGCGATCGCGCCACAATTACGCTGGGGTATTCTTCATTTGCGCCGTTGACAAAGAATTCCACGGCTATGCCGCGAGGCACCGGCTTCAGCGATAGCCGGAACGCTTTCGTGCCCCCGGTGGACATCAGGGCCGTGCCGACCATCTCCTTGCCCGCGATCGGCTTGATCCACATTTCGACGGTCAATTTATCATCGACGCTGTTGAAGATCTCGGGATTCTTGATTGTCAGGTTGTGTCGTGGTCCAACCCTCAGTGCCCACCGCGCGGATTCCGGCGCTTTGGTTGCGACGATATCGGTATCATCGATGTCCTCGACGACCACTTCCGAAACTTTCGACTTTCCATCCGAAGTATCGGCATCCTGCATGAGGTTGAGCACGAAGAAAACGCCGGCGGCAATGACCAGCACCGCCGCTGCAGCGCCGGCGGCAATCATCATGATTATCTTCTTTTTCTCTGCGGCATCCTCGAGTTTGACACCGGCCCGGCCCTGACCGATTTCGATGACCGGCAGTGCAGCGTCCGCGTCATCGGTGTCTTTCAGCGTCACGCTGGCGCTTGGCGGCGCACTGTCCTCGTCGTCGGACGCCGGCGTCGCCGGCGTCGCCGGCGCGGGACCCTCGACACGGGCGGAATCGCCGCCTTCGTACTGGCTACGCTGGGCGACATTGATTACCTTGGCGCTTTCGGATAAGAACTGGTCGTCTGGCAAAAGGGATAGTCGATCGATGTCCTCCTTCGGGATCCACGGCATCAGCATTTGAATGTTGCTCAGCGGCAACCCCAGCAGCTTGGACATACGGTGCGCCAGGTTATCGCGCTTTGATTGATCGGTATCAGCCATTTCCATTACCTTCGATAAGTGTACGTTCGATGATTCGCATCAACATGTGTTTGCTTGGCGGATATATTAAAACCCCCGTAGGCAATTGGCAAGTCGAGGTGAGCGCGATTATGGTTCGGTTTTCTCGTTCTCGCTCTGAAGGGACGTCCCGTACGCACCAGACTAACCAGTTCACGGAGCACGAATTCAATGGATTTCCTTGGCGACCGTTATCTCATCGAAAGCGACACCGGCCTGCGCCTGTTTCAGTTGATCCGCGATCTGCCGATCATCGACGCCCACAACCATGCGGATGTGGCGGAAATTGCGGAAAATCGCAACTACGAGGACATCTGGCAGGTCGAGGCTGCGACCGATCACTACGTGTGGTCGATGCTGCGCAAGCGCGGCATTCCCGAACGGTTGATCACCGGCGACGCCACCCCCGAGGAGAAATGGCTGGCCGCCGCCGCCAAGTGGGACGATCTGGCCGGCAGCCCGACGTACGAATGGGTGCATCTCGACCTGTTCCGCACGCTCGGTATCCCCGAAGTCATTCGCGAGGCTACCGGCAAAGATATCTGGGACCGCTCGAAAGCACTGCTCCAGCAACCCGGCATGAAACCGCAGGCGCTACTCGGGCAGATGAAAGTCGAGGTCATGTGTTCCACCGACGATCCCACCGATCTGCTAGATGACCACCGGCGCCTGGCCGAAAGCGACTTGCAGACCCGCGTTTATCCGACCTATCGCCCCGATCGCGCCATGAATATTTTCAAACCCGACTGGCGCGACTACATCACGCTGCTGGAGAAGCGCGTGAACGGCAAATTCAAGAAAATCGAGGACTTGCTCGACGCCCTGCGCATCACCCACGATTACTTCGCCGAGCACGGCTGCGTCGCCACCGATCACGGCGTCGAAGTGCCTTACGGCGTGGATTTCAAACGCGAAGATGCCGATGCAGCCTTCTGCAAGGCCTACAACGGTGAAGCGCTGTCGCGACTGGAGGAAATCCAGTATATGTCCTGCATTCTCGACGCCGTCGCGGCGCTCAACAGCGAGAAAAACTGGGTCTTCCAACTCCATATCGGCGCTGTACGCAATGTCCGTAATTCGTTGTTCGACAACTACGGTTCCGACAGCGGCGGCGATCTTTCCACGCACACCATCGACATTGTCACGCCGCTGCGCGATCTACTGAATCGCTACGACGGCCGGCTCAAGGTCGTTTTGTACTGCCTCGACCCGGGGCACCAGACATCGGTCACGACCCTGGCGCGCGCCTTCGGAGCGACCGTCAATGTCGGCGCCGCGTGGTGGTTCAACGACGCGCCGGCCGGCATGAAGCAGCACCTCGAATACATCGGCGAAGTCGATCTGCTGGCCAATTTCGCAGGCATGGTGTCGGACTCGCGAAAACTGGTGTCCTATGCGTCACGCCACGAAATGTTCCGTCGCATTCTCGGTGATGTCGTCGGGCAAATGGTCGAACGGGGACGTATCCCGATGCCGGTGGCAGAACGCCTGGTAACCAGCTTAGCCTGTGAACGCACCCGTGAACTCTTCGGCTTCTGAATACGGTTTCCCAGACAATATGCGCTCGCCGATCGCCCGGCACCCAGAGAAAGCTTTGCTGCACAGGACAGACTCCGGCGTAGCGGGAGGAGAAGGGGGGAGACAGCAGCGACGGGGGGATATGGGTATTAGGAAGTGCTGCTGCTGCCTCCCCAGAGAGTGTCCCCCCCCGGGCTTTAACCCAGAGGAGAAAGGGGAGATGGGGTTGGCGAATCGTGTCAAACGATTTTTCCAACCTATTCCCGGTTTTTTGAGATTGTCGCTTGTGTGGGTATTGGTTATATATAGCCCTACAGTAATCAGTTATGGATGAGTTGAGATCAAAAGTTGAATTGGAATTCGAGCGGCGTTACGGCACGGCTCCCGCCATTGTCACGCGCGCTCCCGGCCGTCTGGAGCTGCTCGGCAATCACACCGATTATAACGAAGGATTCGTTATCAGCGGCACCGTGACCAACGCCACCTGGTTCGCCGCAGGTCCAGCCGATGACGGTATCTGCCGCATTTTTGATGCCTGTCACGACAAATACGCCGAATTCCCCTTGGCGGAGGTCAAAAAAAAGATCGCCGGCGACTGGGTCAACTATCTCAAAGGCGTCATGGTAGAGATGCAGCAACGCGGTGCCGTAGCAGCTGCGTTCAACGCCGTCGTCGGCACCAGCCTGCCGCTGGCGGCTGGCATGAGCAGCTCCGCCGCGCTAGAAATTTCAGCAGCTTTTGCCCTCGCGCACGTATGGCAGGTAGAGTTTTCCGACGATCAATTCGCCCGCATCGGACAGGCCGCCGAAAATAATTTTGTCGGCGCCCGCACCGGACTGCTCGACCAGTTCAGCTCCATCCATGGTCGCGCTGGTCACCTGCTGATGATCGATTTCCGTACGCTCGAGATCGAGGCCATTCCGTTTCCCGATGGTCTCGTCTTCGTCGTCGCCAACACCGGCATCAAACACGATCTGTCGGAAGCCTACAACGAGCGTCGCAGCAGTTGCGAAACCGCCGCCGAGCTGTTGGCAACGCAATACGACGGAGTCACGACCTTGCGCGACGTGACTGT
>DPYP01000393.1:0-16341 GCA_003545375.1 Lentisphaeria bacterium | reverse complement strand
GCGTCGGTGCTCATCGCCAAACTCGTCAGCACCTACCTTATCGGTACGCAAGCGACACTGGTTGCCGGTGTCATGGCAACGATCGTGATTCTAATCTTCGGCGAAGTCATACCGAAAACATTCGCGTACACCCGACCCGAGCACCTGGCGCCCATACTGGCGCCGACAATCCGCTTCTGCAGCACTTTATTTGCACCCGTCGTTCATCTCATCCGCCGCATCACAACGGCTATACTCGGCAGCACAGCCCTGCCATCGAATGCCATAACCGTCGAGGAGTACGAGTCGTTTATCAACGTCAGTAAGAACGTCGGAGCATTCGCGGCGCCCGAAGCACAGCTGCTCGAAGAAATCATGCAGTTGCGGACGATCGCCGCGGTCAATGTCATGGTGCCACGCATCGATGTATTGACCGTCGATGTCCACGATGACGAACTGAAGATCATCGATGCCATTCGCCGGCACCGCCACCGCCGCCTGCCGGTCGTCGACAGGGACCTGGATAATATTGTCGGCGTCATGGACGTCAAAACCTACATGATGAGTGCACCGGCAGTCCGACGCAACTGGACGAAAACTTGCCTGCGCAAACCGCTATTCGTGCCGGAGCTGGCGAAGCTCAATAGTGTCCTGGGCCAGCTGCGCGAACAGAGTCAAGGCGTCTGCTTCGTCGTCGACGAATATGGCGGTATCGAAGGCATGCTCACTGTCGAAAATATTCTCGAGGAAATCGTCGGCGAGATGTCCGACGAATACGACGGGCAGGACCTCGAGATTGCCGAGATCCACCCCGGCCACTGGCGGCTGAACGGCCTGCTGCAGTTGCATGACTTGCAGGAGGCCGTCGACATAGAACTGCCGGAAACCACCTCGTCCAACATCACTGGGTTCGTCACCGAGCAGCTTGGCCGTATGCCGGTCAACGACGATCAACTGACCGTCGGCAACTTCCAGTTCGTCGTCCGCGCGGTCCACCGACATCGTGTGCTGGAGCTCGATCTGTATCGTCAGCCGGATACTCAATCATGACTTTTGCGATCCTCATTATCCTGACGTTCCTGCTGATCCTGGCTTCCGCCTGCTTCAGCGGATTCGAAAATGGCATCATCGCCGTCCGGCGCGCCCGCCTCGAACACGCCGTCTTGCAGAATTCCACCGCGGCCGGATTGATGCAGAAATTCCTCGACCGCCCGGCCATAATGCTGGCCACCATTCTGCTCGGCAACAATCTGTGCAACTGTTTCTCCGCTATTCTCTTCGACGAAATCTTTGCTGGCCGTGAAGCGTCCATGTGGGTTTCCACTGCCGGTTCGGCCATCCTCACGATGCTCGTGCTGGTGTTCGGTGAAGTCACACCGAAATTGTGGTTTCGGCAACGGCCGTATTTCCGCTGCCGCCTGTTGATCTACCCGATGTACCTCTTTCACCTGGCCATGTATCCATTCATCTGGGTGTTGGCTGGCGTGACGCACATGGTTAACCATCTCTTCGGCGATCATGGCGGCGTCGACGTCGCGCGCATCAACATTTCGCGCGAGGAATTCCGTATCCTTTTGTCTGAAAGCGAATCGGCCGAACTCCTGGATCCCGAGGCGCGCCAACTGTTGCACAACGCCCTGGAATTTCACGACCACGTCGTCCGCGACGTCATGGCCCCGAGGGACCAGGTGCAATGCGTCGCTGCCGATGCGACGCTGGCTGAGGCCGTGGCACTGTCGCGCCGCTGCAATCTGTCGCGCCTGCCGGTTACCCGGCAGGGTAGCGACACATGGATCGGCATCTTCAATGTTTACGATGCGATCTTCAGTGCTGACCGCGTGCACTGGGACGATGAAAGTGTCATCGACTTCGTTCGCCCGCTCGTCAACATTTCCGAGCATGCCAGCGTTAACCAGGTGCTGACCCAGTCCCGCAGCACTCGCAGCCCCATCCTGGTAGTGACCGACAACGACAACCATCAGCGCGGCATCGTGACGCCCATGGACGTCACCTACCCGCTCGTCGGCAAACTGAAAACTTGAATATCGCTACGTTTGCCGCGGATTCGGATGGGTGACGAAGGCTGTTACAAATGCCAGGGTGTAATTCAGAATCGAAAGGGTGACCTGAAGCATCTCAATGTATGCCGATTGGCCTGTCACACTATAGGAGATGGATGCTCCCACACAAAATAAAGCTAAAGGCGGAGGACCTGGCTGTTGCTGCCGGCAGTGCCATGGAAGAGGGCGATATCGAAACGGCTATCGACCTGGCAGACGCTGCCACCAAGGTCTATGACCACAGCGGCAAGGTCTGGTTCATTCACGGCCAGGTCATGCAGCTCGCCGAGCAGTACGAGGACGCCTTGGAAAGCTACGCAGCAGCAAAAATCTGCGAACCTGACAAAGCAGCCCTGGCAATCTACAATCAAGGCAAGGTCTACGAAGAGCTGCAGCAGTGGGACCAGGCATTCGAGGCCTTTGACGCAGTGGTCGAACTCGACCCGGAGGACACCGATGCCTGGGTCAACCGCGGTGTGGCCCTGGCCGAGGTGGACCGTCATCCCGAAGCTATCGTAAGCTACGACCGGGCCCTGAAACTGTCACCCGACGACGTCGACGCCTGGGCCAATAAAGGCAACAGCCTGCAAGTGACCGGCAAGTTCGATGATGCCATCGCCTGTTATACCGCAGCGATCAATATCGACCCGGCGAATCTGGCCAGTCACTATGGTTTGTGCGAGAGTTTATACCGTCAGGAGCAGTACGAGGAATCTGTGCATTTCGCGGAAAACGCGTTGCAGCTCGATCCGACGTTGGCGCCGGCCTGGGTGTTCAAAGCCATATCCCTGTCACAGCAGGGTCACAACCGCCATGCACTCGATGCGATTGAAAAGGCAGCTGTACTCGAGCCCGAGTCGCCGGAGACGTGGAACAATCGCGGTGAGATTTTAGGTCTGCTCAACCGTCTGGACGAAGCCAAAGAATCGTTCGAACGAGCGCTGAATCTCGACAAAAAATGCGCCGCCGGTTGGTTTGGTATAGCACGGATACACTGTTTCCGCGGCGCCCATGAAGCGGCCCTGGACTGTTTCGACGGCTATTTCCGTCTTGCTCCGGAGACAGACGCCCTCATGCCGGCTGCGCAGGCCGCATACAAACTGTGCTGCGAAACACTGGAAGCGCAGGAGCTGGCGAAACCGGACGGCGAGGAATAGCTGGTACGGCAGATTTTGCATACACGGCCGATAGCAGCGGTGCAACAGCGATCGCGGAAATTTCATCTACTCGGCGCAGGCGCAACTGCCCGTATGACTGTACAGTGCTCCGGTTCACAAACGCCAAACCCGCACGCCGCTCCCGGTATCACATGCGCCGACGCACCAAAATAATTGCCACGCTCGGCCCCGCGACCAGCTCGCCTGAAATGCTTTCGAAGCTGATCGACGCGGGCATGGATATCGCCCGTCTGAACATGTCGCATGCCAAGCCTGAGGATGTCCGCCACGCCGTCGAACATATCCGCCGGCTGAGCACCGAGAAAGACCGTCGTGTCGGTATCCTGATGGACACGCAGGGACCGGCGATTCGCACCGGTGACCTGCTCAACGCTCTGAATCTGTCTCCGGGCGACCGCATCGCGCTGACGGTTCGCGGCGAAGTGTCGGAGGAGGAGCAATCGGTCGATGTCAATTACGAGCATCTGGTGGATGACATCAGTGTTGACGATATCGTGCTGGTCGACAACGGCAACATCCAATTGAAGGTTTTGGAGAAACATTACAACCACCTGTCGTGCGAGGTCCTGACCAAAGGCGTGCTCGGCAGCCGGCGCCACATCAATTTGCCGGGCGTCCGCGTAAACCTCCCGGCGTTGACAGAGAAGGACATGGCCGACATCAAGCTCGGCATTGAGCTGAATGTGGATTTTTTCGCTATGTCCTTCGTGCGCGAAGCCGACGACGTTGTGAAACTGAAAGGCATTCTCGAATACAACCAGGCGCCGCAGAAGATAATAGCGAAAGTGGAAGACCAACAGGGTGTCGGCAATGTCGACGAAATTATCGAGGTAGCAGACGCGGTGATGGTGGCGCGCGGCGATCTCGGTATCGAGTGTCCATACGAGGAGTTGCCGATCATCCAGCGTCGGGTCGTCAAGCATTGCATTCGGATGGGCAAGCCCGTGATCGTGGCAACGCACATGCTCGAGTCGATGATCAAAAACCCGTCACCGACGCGTGCGGAAGTAACGGATGTGGCAAATGCCGTTTTCGAGCAGACCGATGCGGTGATGCTCTCGGGTGAAACGTCAATCGGTCAATATCCGCTGCAGTGCCTCGAGATCATGGACCGCATCGCCCGTCGCATCGAACGCAGCGGCGGCGCCGGGTATGCTGCGGAAGCCAATCCCGACGATGACTTTGCAAAGATGGTCCAATCGGCCTGCCGTTTGGCCATGGAAGTCGAAGCCAACGGCCTGATCCTTTTCACACGCACCGGACGAACCGTGCGCTACGGCGCCTGGCATCGCCCATCGAACATACCGATCTATGCGTTTACGGACAATCCAGTTGTACTCAATCAATTGACACTGCACTGGGGTGCCTGCGGCTACATGCTCGACTTCGACGACAGCGATCCGGCGCTCACTTTCAAGGCGGCGATGCAGCTGCTGCGTGAGCAAGATCTACTCAAGCACGGCGACGCCATCGTTTCGGTTACCCAAGTGCTGGCCCATGGACAACTTGTCGATACCGTACAGATGCATCGTGTGGAATAGGCGGATCCTCGAGTCACGGAAATACGGGACCGAAGAAACGAACTTCGAGTTCAGAACGTCGAAGTCGAAAATTTCCTCCCGCCTGCTGTGCAACAGGATTATACCTGCCGGTTTGCGCTATTGCCGGACGCGGTTCTATTTTACCGGTAGCTTTGAACTGCTGTTACTCCACCCTTGGCGACTATTGTAAGCCGATGAAAAAGCTGACAATCCTGGTAGTAGAAGATGACGCGGCGATCCGCCGCGGCGTTGTCGACGCGCTCGAATTTGCAGGGTACGGCGTGCTGCAGGCCGGCACCGGCTCGGCAGCCGAGGAGCTGGTGACGACGGCAACCTTCGATCTGGCTCTGCTCGACCTCGTGCTGCCGGGCAAGAGCGGCCTCGACATCCTGCGGCAGCTGCGGGAATCGCAGCCAACACTGCCGGCAATCGTCCTCACGGCGAAGGGCTCAGAGTCCGACCGTATCCGCGGGCTGCGTCTGGGCGCCGACGACTATGTCACGAAGCCCTTCAGTATCCGCGAATTGCTGGCGAGGATCGAAGCGGTGCTGCGCCGCTCGCCCGAGCGCCCTCACACATTGCAGACGATCAAACTCCCGGACGGCCTGGCCGATCTCGAGAGGCGTGAGATAAGATTCGACAACGGCGTCACCACCGACCTGACCGAGCGCGAAGTCGATCTTTTGCTGTACCTGGCTTCCAACGCCAATCGCGCCGTCGCCAGGGACGAGTTGCTCACACGCATCTGGCATATCAAGCCGCAGAAGGTGGAAACCCGCACCATCGACATGCACATTGCCCGCCTACGCGACAAGCTGCGGACCGACCCGTCGCAGCCTGACATTATCCAAACAGTACGGGGCAAGGGGTATCGATTCGTCAGCAGCACCAACACCGAATAGCTGCCGCAATTCCACACAGATGCCATGGAGAGTTGGAAAGTTGGCGTATTGCAGCATAGGAATACACTGACTTCACCAATCCCACGGCTCCATTACTCCAAAACTTCATCATTCCACGATCAGGCAGGACTGAATGCTTCGTTCCGCGTATACCTGGGTGATTTTCTCGGCCTGCCTCATCGCCGTGGTTGTCGCGGTTGGGCTGATCAGCGTGACCGTACTACGTCTCGAAACCGCTGAGATGGAGGCACAGCGACAAATTTACATCCAAGAGAGCGTGCGGGCGGCTTTGTGGCGTCTCGAATCGACCGCGGCTGAACTCCTGCCGGTCTATTCCGAACCTGCTCCAGCGGTTATCGAGGTATTACCGGACGCCGGATCCTGGGAAGGCCATACATCCGCCCAACTCATCGAGGCGTCGAGAACTGCCAAAACACCACCGATCATCGATCAGACAACGATCGAAGTGTTGCGTGAAGATCCGACCAGAGACAAGATCGCTATTTACCAGCGGGTCCGCAATGCAGAAGAATGGAACGCCAGAGTCGCCATGGCCAAAGGCATCGGCATCAACCGCCCGGTGTGGCTTGGTGAACACCTCGTGCAGATCGAAACAGGCCCGAACGGCAGCGCTCGTGTGACGATGCTCGAGGCGGCAACCATGAAAGCCCGACTGCTGGCAGCAATCGCTGATTTGCTGCCCGATGCGACCCTACTGCACGTCGATGGCGGCAGCAAACCGGACCGTAGCCGAACGCTCGCCAGCCTGCCGATCAGTATCGACCCCGGCGCTGTCGATATCCCGCCTGGCCGGCCGACGCCGATCAAGCTGATCCTCACCGTAGCCTGGAGCTGCATGCTTCTTCCGGCGCTCGGAATTGCCATTCTGCTGTTTGGCAGTATCTCGCTGAACGAGCGCCGGGCAGCATTTGTTTCGGCAGTAACCCATGAACTGCGCACACCTTTGACAACATTCCGCATGTACGCCGAGATGCTGCACGGCGGGATGGTGCCGGAGTCGAAACGGCCCGAGTACTTGCAGACTCTTCGCACAGAAGCCGACCGCCTGAGCCACTTGGTTGAAAACGTGCTGTCATACGCGCGCCTGGAACGCGGGCGCGGCAGCCGCCGCCTGGAACGTGCCTCTGTGGGAGACGTGATCGAGCATGTCCGCGAACAGTTGACGGACCTGGCGGCACGCGCCGATATGAAGCTCGGCATCCAGATAACGCCATCAGCCATGGACCTGTATGCCAACATCGACGTATCCGCTGTCGAGCGCATCATCTTCAACCTCGTTGACAATGCCTGCAAATACGCCGATGGGGGAACTGATCGGCAGATCGAATTGATCGCGGACCCCGGCGACGGGCTGATCACTGTCAAGGTCCGAGATTGGGGCCCCGGGGTACAGAAAGCCGACCGGAAGCGCTTGTTTCAACCGTTCTCCAAGTCGGCCAGCGAAGCTGCGGACTCCGCACCGGGCATCGGAGTAGGCCTGGCGCTCAGCCGCAAACTTGCACGTGCCATGGGCGGCGACCTCACCCTCGACCCTGACATTACCGACGGGGCTTGTTTTGTGCTGACACTGACCCCTGCCCGCGCAGCCACGTGAAGACGCACCGATCACGACCAAAACTTCTGCTGCCGTGGCTCCTGCTCATAGTCGGCCCGACGGTGTCACCGCCGGACTTGTCGACAAAGTGTTCTGAGGCGGTTCGGCTGACAGTATTTAAGGTCTGATAGACCAATGCCGTCAAAGGAATGGCGCTTGCAAAAAACAATGCAATCGCCAACGGTCGACCCATTCGCTGACCCGGTGCTGTACATCACAAAATCACTGGAGCTGTCGCTTCGGTGATCCGGAGTGCCTCACGTGGCTGCATAGAGCCGATTCTCTGCATCCAGACTGATAATCCGGGAGTAGTGGTAGACCTGTGTTCCATCAGTGCCCGGAGCAGTCTCTATCGCAGTGGGTACTTCGATGACGAAATCGGCAAAGTGCAGCGCGTTGAACGCGACGAATGCGAGCGAGATCAGATCGACAAGCTTCTCAGGTCGTTGCGCAAGGTCCGGAAAGGCCAGCGGACCGGTGTCAATCTGGTAGATGTCGCCCTTTCTTATGGTGTTGAGCGTCTTGACGGGATACTCGATGATGGCGCGCAGGCCGGTGTCCCTGTTCCATATCTCGGTCTGCGCGACGATGGGACGGTTGTCGTACGTGGCCTGCAAAATTTCCCGAGGGGTGGTCAGTTCTTGCAGGGCACTGCTCTCCACAAAACGTTCTGCCGGGCCGTCCCACAGGTCCACGGTCTTCAGGCAACTCCTGTAGTTCGGGTTGAGCCATGCCTTGCGGCGGTAGATGAGCGTGTATTCAGGTCCAAAAACCGGCAGGAAGTCGAAGTTGTCTTCCTGAAACAAATCCTTTTCCGCAAACGTGTGCTCGCTTTTGCACGAGGCACATTGGATATAGTCCTCTGTCACACCATTGTGTTCATCGATTATGCGTGTTCGAGACTCGACCCAGAGCCTGACTTCATTGAGTGGCGATCTCCCGATCATGAAGGATCGCGCGTAGTCCAATGGCACCATAGTCATCTGCATTCTCTTTTCTGTTTGTTGCGAAGTAACAGCCGAAGAAGTGCACTATCGGTCGAGAATCTCGATTTGATATGCCGAGTTCTCCCTGTCGGCCGACGAGACCGAGCAGGTTGATATCGCCACCACACAATCCATCGCGGCTTTCAGCTCGATCGAACTGCCCGGGACGGAGGCCGGTCGACGGATCTCCATACCGCCGGCGCCGTCTACAGCAACATCGAAAAACAGGTTGAGCGGGTCCGGGACTTCGTGAGGCTTCACACCCCAAGGCTCGAGCGCTTGCACGAGTTGCTCGAGACAGCCGTCGCGCGAAACACCGAATCGCGTCTCCAGGGCATATCTGCAGCACGGCGTATACAACAGGTCATGGGCACCGTGTGTGTCCCGGACGATCGTGAAGATGATTTCCGGGGGGAACGTGTTCGTCCACAGGCTGTGCCCTTGCGTGACAGCCACCCGCTGGTTCTCGACGCGCGACCGCGCCTGCGACATGCTGACTGCGAAGTCGTCGGCCTTGAAGGTTACGAAGTCTCCCGGCTGCCGGCCATCGATATCGATCACCCGCACGATCTGACCAGTGCTTACGCTGAAAGCTCTGGCTGACATCGGCGGGACAATAGCACTCTGACTGACGTTCATCTCTCTCGCTCCTGATTAGTCGCCCGGGAATGTAGCCCCGATTGGATTCATGCCATCATACAGAAAATGCGTCCAAAGATAGAATAGACAAGCAGCAATCCTCCTTAGTCACAGAATAAGTGACGTACACCTTGCCGTCGTGCTCAAGAACCGACGGATATGACCATTGCTCGCTTTTGACAAATCCGGTGAACCTTGTGCTCGGTGATTTGCCCTTGCGAACAATGACAATCTGGCGAAAGAGATGTTCGCCGGGACCAGCCACAGCCACGGCAAGCACGTCGCGATCGTGCACGCCATCTGCTTCCGGTTTCATGTTGAACGCCAGATAACGCTGCCCGGTTGAAAGCACACCCGCACAGGTCTTCGATGAACTCATCGGTAAGTTGCTGATGCGCAGTGGCCCCCAGCTCCGGCCATCGTCGTGACTCTCCGACACATACGCAGCTGCAGTGGCGCTGCGGACATATGCAGTAATGACACTTTCACTGACGACAAGGGATGTTTCGGCGTAATTAACGCAGTCACTGGGGGCAGACGGGATTTCGCATACGTCCCACTCCGAAAAGTCACGCCCGCGACTGACAGCCACGCGCGGCAGGACCAAATTGAACTGACCGCCCATTGCCCAGTTGCCACTGGCGGTCTGCTGCGGACGATTCAACGGGTGAAAACCGTCTATCGAACCTTGCTCACGCCATTCCCGCGCAGCGTCGTCGAAGAGAAAAATCACGGTCCGACCGCCGGTTTCGTTACTTCGCCGCGGTTGCGAATGGACCTGGCCGACAAACGCCCACAGTCTCTCTTCCACCGACAACAATTGGCAACTTTCCCATACAACAGTCTCATGGTCAAGCGCCGGGGCGATCGCGGCTGGACTTGACCAACTCGCAAAATCGTCGTCCGAGCAGATCCACCGCACAACTGTTCCCTTCTCGCTCTCGGCGATGGGTGAATTATTCCAGGCAACGAACAAGCTGTCGCGATGGTGGACGATAGAACTCTCGTGAAGAAACCGGAAACCTTCAACGCCTCGGTGAATCAAAACATGCGATATCCGATCCGGCTGCCGAAGATCGGCAATTCGTGGGAAAGGCGCATCCGGCGCCCATACGGAAGCAGTGGTATTCACGGAGTCGGTCCACCCTTTTGCGCCGCCGGGACGTCCGGCATTTGATTCCAGTTCATGGCATTATTGTAGAATGTCGCCGACTGAACCCCTGACAAGCAGATTGAGACCCAAAATGATACCCCGACGCACGTCTATCCAGGGTATCATTTGTTGTCGTGTCTCCGGGGCGTAACGTTTCCCCTTATCCCCCGAACGCCAGGCGCCAGGCGTGGACGATTGCGATGATGAACACCAGTAGGCAAACACTCTGCAAGAAGGTATTCTCACGAACTTTTATGGCCAGCGGCGCAATAACCCCGAGCGCCAGACCACAGACGACACCCCACAAGTGGGCAGCCCAGTCCGAACCCGGCCCGGCACCGATTTGGCCGAGCAATGCAATCACCGCAATAATCGGCAGCAGCACGAAACGCACACTGAAGGTACGCGGCAACAAAAACTGCATGGCACGCATGGTGCCGAGCAGACCGAGTGCGCCGAACACCGCCGTCGAGACACCGATCGAGCGATGGCCGGCATCCGCCGTCAGCGCAGTGATCAGGTTGCCGCCGATACCGGTGACCAGGATCAGCAGCCACCCGGTACCGTAGCCGAGGTAGCGGCAGATCGTTGCACCGAGGAAGAGGCTGCAGGCAACGTTGCCGAGCATATGCCCGAAATCGGCATGGAGGGTGAGCGCCGTCACCAGTCGCCAGTATTGGCCGTTGCTGATCAGGTCGGAATCGGCCCGGCCATTGATGAACCACGGATCCGATGCATCATACGACCCGGTGACAAAGAAAAAAATCATCAGGGCCAGGCAGACAAGGATGCTCAGCATCATGCCGAGCTGGCCCTCGCCCTCCTCCTCGACCAGCTGTGGCGGCCAGTCGACGCTTTCCTCTTCGAACTCACCGAGCAGTGCCAGGACGTCGTCACGTCGATCGGCCGCCACAATGATGCAGGTGCGGCCGTCTTCGACCTTGGTCTGGTAGGGGATGGCGGCGGAGCTCAGGACCGCCATCCATTCACGGGTCTTCTGGGAAGGTGGCCAGAGGCGGAGCGATTCTGGCGGCGGCTCGCGATGTGACGCGTTAAAGCTCAAGACCGTCAAAGGCGTTGCCGAGACCGCCAAAATCGCTGCTGTCGAACTCGCCCTTGTCCTTGAGGTATTCTTTATAGTCTTCGTCGTCTTCGGTTTGCGCCCCGGGCAAGGCCAGAGAAATACGCCCACCCTGGACCTGTTCGATGATGACCTGCACCTCGGAACCGGGCGGGTAGGTGTCCCACATTTCCTTCATGCGATTGCCCTGGCCGCCCTTGAACGGAATCTTGCTGACATGCACAAGCCCGGTCTGGGTAGGCGACAAGCTGACAAATATGCCGAACTGCTTGATATCCTCGACCTTGCCGGGGCGCATCTGGCCGATCGTCAGCGTCTCTTCACCAACCGACATCGTGCGGCCCACCTGCGGATTCTCCAGCGTCAGTCCGATGCGGCGGCGCTTAAGATCCATAGTCTCGATGTAGACCTCGATCTCCTGGCCCTCTTCGAGAACTTCCCGGGCGTGGTTAAGGCGTTTACCGGCGCCAAGCTTCGAGATATGCACAAGGCCTTCGATACCTGGTTCGAGCTGCACAAACGCACCGAAATCCATCAGCCGCGTGACTACGCCGTTGTAGCATTTGGTCTCGTGATACTTGTCGACGACGTCGTCCCAGGGATCGCCGAGGACACGGCGCAAGCTCAGCGAAATGCGGTCAGCGGCCCAGTCGATCTTGTTTACATAGACCTGAACCTTCTGGCCGATGGAGACGACGTCTTCGGCGTTTTCAACGCGGTTCCACGCCAACTCGCCCATCGGCACCAGTCCTTCGACGCCGCCGATGTCGACGAAGACGCCGAAATCCCGGATATTGCGGACCGTGCCCTCGACGACAGCGCCTTCAACCAATTCACCCTGGAGCTGCTCACGCCCCTTTTCCTGCTCCTGCTCCAGCAGGCGCCGGCGGGAAACCACGAGATTGCGATCCGTGCATTCGGTAATCAGGAATGAGAATTTCTCACCGAGATAAATGTTCTTGTCGCGGACACCATAGAGGTCGATCTGCGAGAACGGGCAGAAGGCGGTCTTTTTGCCGACCTTCACCTCAAATCCGCCGTTGCGTTCCGATTCGACACGACCCTCGATAGGAATCTGCGCTTCGTACGCGTCGAACAATGCGTCGTCGTCGGCAGTGCGGCCCAGGATCTCCACGGTCAGGTGCAGCTCGCCGCCGCGAGAGTGCACGAAAAAGGCTTCGATCTCGTCGCCTTCGGCGTATTTCAGTTCGCCGTCTTTCTCCAGCTGCACGCGGTCAATCAGGCCCTCACTCTTGGCGTGGATATCGACGAACACTGTGTTGTCGGTGATCGCGGTGATCCGGCCCGTGATCTTTTCGCCCGGCTCAAAAAACGTCTTCAACTCCCCGGCTTGCTCGATGTATCGTTCGAAATCGATGTCAGCCATTATTCGTCTTCCGCTTCTTTGGCAGCCTTGTCTTGGATGTCCTTGGCAATGTTGGCCGGCACCCGCTCGTAGCGAGCGAACTCCATGTCGAAGGAACCGCGCCCCTGAGTCAATGATCGCAACTGCGTCGAGTAACTGAACATCTCGGACAGCGGCACTTCGGCTTGCACGACCTGCAGACCTTCCTCCATTTCCATGCCGAGGATGCGACCGCGGCGGTGATTCAGGTCGCCGTGGATATCACCCATGTACTCGTCCGGCACCGTGACGCGAACCGTCTGGATCGGCTCGAGGAGAATCGGTGTAGCACTCCGCATAGCTTCGCGAAAGGCGCTGCGTGAGGCGATCTGGAACGCCATGTCGGAGGAATCGACCGGGTGGTGCTTGCCGTCATATACAACGGAACGGATGCCAATGACGCGGCAGTTGGCCAGCGGTCCGCGCTCCATGGCGGCACGTACGCCCTTCTCGACGGCAGGAATGAAGTTTCGCGGAATGTTACCGCCGACAACTTCGTTGACGAATTCGAACTCTTCCTCGGTCACTTCTACGCGCAGATGCACTTCCGCGAACTGCCCGTGACCACCGGTCTGCTTCTTGTGCCGGTAAACAGCCTTGCCGTTACCCGTGACCGCCTCACGGTAGGGCACTTTCGGCGTGCGCAGTTCGACGTCGACCTTGTAGTTCGCCTTGAGTCGGCCGACAATAATCGACAGATGCTGGTCACCCAGGCCGTCGAGCAGGATCTCATGGGTCTCGGCGTCACGACGTATCTGGGCCGTCGGATCTTCCTCCGAGAGCTTCAACAAGCCGGTGGTGATTTTGTCTTCCTCACCCTTTTTCACGGCATAGCAGGCGTAGGACATCGTCGGCTTCGGAAAGACGATCGGCAGAAACTGCGCCTCACTGCCATCTGTGTTGACGGTGTCGTTGATCTTGGTGTTCTTGAGCTTGGCGATGGCGATGATATCACCGGGGCCGGCGCTGTCAATCGGTTCCTGGTCCTTGCCGTTGACCGCCAGAAGCCCGCCGATGCGGTCTTTCTCGCCCTGCGTAACGTTGCGCAGTTCCGAATCCGCCGTGAACGTGCCGGAATAGACGCGGAACATGTTGAGCTGGCCAACGAACGGGTCGATCAGTGACTTGAAGACAAAAGCGTGGCCGCTACCCTCAGTGGTAATCTCCAGGTCACCGTTGTTGGTCGGTATTGACCCGCGAACAAGCGGATTGGGTCCCAGGCTCACAAGGCCGTTGAGCAACTCTTCGATACCGATGTCCTCACCGACACTGCCCGCGAATACAGGAATAAGATCACCGCTGATGATGGCGGAATGCAGGCCGGCAACGATTTCCTCTTCGGTAAGCTCCTCTCCTTCGAGGTAGCGCATCATCAGTTCTTCGTCCGACTCCGCAGCCGTATCCGTCAACTGGCTCTTGTACGCCTTCACCTCATCGGCTAGCTCGTCGGGAATATCGTCGGAACCCAGGACACTCACGACCTTGCTGAAATTTGCTTCCGCGCCCACCGGGATAGTCATCGGGACACAGGCTGTGCGGCCGTAGGCTTCCTGAACGGATTCCAGGACACGGTTAAAATCGCTGTTCTCGCGATCGAGACTGTTGATCAGGATAGCGCGCGGAATGTTGTGCTGGCGGCAGACACGCCAGGAGCGCGTGGTACCGATCTCAACGCCACCGACACCGTCAACCACGACCAGTGCCATGTCACAGATGTTCAAGGCCGCTACCGCGTCGCCAAAGAAATCCGCATTACCCGGGGTATCGATGAAAAAGAGGCGCGTGTCATTCCATTCGCAGGTCATCGGCGAGGCATAGAGGCTGCACCCTTTCTCCTGCTCTTCGGGACGGTAATCGGACACACTGGTCTTCTGGTCAACGCTGCCAAGGCGGGCTACAGCACCCGACTTGAACAGGATGAGGTCAGACAGGGCGGTCTTACCGGAACCGGCGTGACCGGCGATGGTGAAATTGCGTACTTGTTCGGCTGGCGTGTTGTTCATGGATTCGATCTCGTCGGTTTTATGGTCACAGTGGTTGAGCACACCACTCCCTGATTCACAACGAAGCTATTACTATAATCCATAGATTCGCAGTGTAAAATAGCTTTACCGGCCCGCAGCACCAAGCAACAAAAGTACCACGATACCTCTGCGCTCCTGGTTCACGGTACGCATGGGCAGCTTCATCCGTTCCCGAACACTCGTGTGTTCGGGAATGCACGCTACCCGGAATGGGATGCCTCTCGCGGTAGCGTGTCACTCGCCACTGACACTTTGGGACAGAGTTTGCCGGCGAGAATCACGTCCCCAACCCACCGTCATCCCGCAGGATGACGGGGTCATGGAGTTTTGACGTAATGGCCTGCTGGAAATTCAGCCGAAATCCGATATTTTACCCCCTTGAACAAAAGCACACTGAAACACGCGCTTTCCATGTCCATCCTGCGCAATTTGCTGGGGCTGAAAGAGAAGCCTAATCCACTCCTCGAACATTGCACGATCGCTGCCGACACTCATGTCGGCCGGGTGCGCAAACACAACGAGGACACCTACATCTGCATCCGCAATCCGTGGGACAACGCTATACTGCTCGGGGTTGCCGACGGCATGGGCGGTCACGAGGGCGGCGAGATCGCCAGCTACCTGGCAACTCGGTCGCTGATAGCGAGCTGGAACAAGAACGGCCATGCCCAGTTCAAGAACAAGAGCAGCGTGCGCGGCTTCCTCGACCAGGGACTTGCCAACGCCAATCAGCAAATCTACGCCATTAACCAGAAGCTCAATATCCGCTGGAAAATGGGCACCACCGCCACTATCGGGATTGTCTGGCGGAACAAGCTGATCATCGCCCAGATCGGCGACAGCCGCTGCTACCGCATGCGCAACGGGACCATCCGCCTGCTCACCTCCGATCACAACTGGATGAACGAGATGATCGAGAGCGGCGGGATGACCGCCGAAGAGGCAGAAGCCCACCCGCTGGCGCAAACTCTGACCAACTGCCTGGGGACGTTCGAACACCTGCGCATCGAATTCTGTGAGCACACCATCGCCAAGGGCGATCGTTATCTCTTCTGCAGTGACGGCGTGTCATCGTATATCGACACCGAGCTGATCTCGGAGCAGCTCAATGCCGGCGACGCGGCAACTCAAAGTGTGTATAATCTCGTCAATGTTTCCCTCACGAACAGTGGTGCCGATAACATCACTGCGGTTTGTCTCTTTGTCTGAACGCACCAGGACTGTCATCCTGTGATGTCCCCACTGCCAATCGTGACGACGTTCGTCGTCACTGCCGCGCTGCTGCATGGCACCGACTATCGCGCAATTACGTTTCGCCTCCCCCCCGGCCAAACGGTGCCTGTCAATATCCCGAACCTCAATGTCGTCAACCGTATCGCCGACTGTTTTCACGCCGATGCCTCAGACGCCGCTATTGCCGAATTAACGGCCCGTGGCTTCACCTGCGACAGTGTCCCGCGGCAACTGCGGGCCAGCGGCTATCCTGCGCTTGAGGACATAGAAGCGGATCTGCAGACTTGGGCCCAGCAGTTTCCGAACCTCTGCCGCCTATACCAGATCGGTACTTCGATACTTGCCCGGCCCATTCTGGTGATGCAAATCACCGACAACCCGCTGGTCGAGGAGTTTGAGCCGGAATTTAAGTACGTCGCCAACATGCACGGCAACGAAGCCATCGGGCAGGAAATGGCGATGCGGTTCATTGAGCACCTGCTCACCTCTTATGGTACGGACCCGGGCGTCACGGCACTGGTGGACGGCACCGACATTCATGTGCT
>DPYP01000249.1:0-5801 GCA_003545375.1 Lentisphaeria bacterium | reverse complement strand
TGTGGAGCATCAGGTTGTCGAAGTCCTTGGGCGCCTGCGTTTCCGCTACAGTTATTCGCAGAACGTTCTGCAGCATTCGATCGAAGTGGCGGCGCTGATGGCGATGATTGCCGCGGAACTGGACCTCGACGTCGAGAAGGCCAAGCGCATGGGGCTGTTCCACGACATCGGTAAAGCTCTCGATCATGACATCGAGGGTTCGCACGCGTTGATCGGCATGGAGTTCCTCAAGCGTGCCAACGAGGATAAGGACGTCCTCAACGGCGTGGGTTGTCACCACGACGAGATTCCGGCAGAATCGTCACTGGCGAGTCTGGTCAGCGTCTGTGACGCGCTCAGTGCCAGCCGTCCGGGGGCGCGCTCCGAGACCACAGAGTTCTACATCAAGCGGCTGGAGCAGCTCGAGGAGATCGGCAACAGCTACGAGGGTGTTGACGCCTGCTACGCGGTCCAGGCCGGCCGCGAGATCCGTGTCATTGTCGAGCCGGAGAAGGTCAACGAGCTCGAAGCCACCGTCATGTCCCGCGACTTGGCGCAGCGTATCGAATCGGAAATGCAATATCCCGGCCAGATCAAAGTGTGTGTTGTCCGTGAGACCCGTGCCGTGGAATATGCCAAGTGAATCAACCGGCCTAAGCCGTTGCCGGCTGACAGCGGCGGCGGTTCTGGCGGTCTTCACAGTCGCCGCTGCAGTTGCGGACTCCGCAACGTTCGCCAACAATGTGCGCACGCAGATGGCGGCGGTCCTCTACCTTGCCGGTGCAATCGAACCGGCGACGGAAAAGGAGGATCGCGAGTCGCGCCGGGAGCAGCGGCAGCGGCACAAGGAACTGGCGGCCTGGTTCGACAGCAAGAACCGTGATATCAGCCTCAGGAACTGCACGTCCGAGCAGGATAAGGCAAACTACGGCATCTTCCGCACAGCGATGGCGAACAAGGAATTTCTGGCACTGAAATTCAAGCGCCGGCGCCGCTTCACCCGCAAGATCAATGATCATTTTGCGGCGTTTGAAACGCACTTCGACGACGCTCTGTCTGCACTCGTGACACCTTCAGCAACCGGCTCGGTGGCGCTCGAAGCGCACTTCTCCGAGCGCCTGCAGATTCCGGTCCAGCTCAGCCTGCGGTATTTCGGCCGCACGAATTCGACGACGTTTGCGGCGATGTACCACCCGCGGTCCCACAATATTTATATGAACCTCAATTACATGATCAGCTACCCGGCGCAATTCGTCGACTCCCTCGAGCATGAGCTCTGGCATCATCTGCTGCCAATCGTGACTCGTGAGAATGTTGTCGACAACATCTGGTGGGAAGGCTTCAACGAGGCCACGTGCGAACTCTGGAGCACGGCGTTGTATGACCGGATCGAGCGCCCGGCGGTGGGATCATCGGACAGCATCGAGTACCCTGTGCAGACTGCGTTTGCTTCACTGTTTCTCGATGTTGACCGGCGTCGAACGCTGGAATTTCTGGCAGCGGCAATAGATGCCGGGCAATTTCGAGACGCGCTGGCAGACAGTGAACTTGGTACCGCGCTGGTCGAGCTTATGCAGGAGCCGCACTTTGCCCGGGATGGACAAAAGCGGGTGACTGACATGCTGTCGGACTGGGGCTGGAAGGAAGACGACGGCAGCCTGATCGACATTTCAAAATACGTTGACGGCGATCGCCTCGAGCGCCGCGCCATGTCGGGTGCGTTTCTCTACAACAAGGAAATGTTCGTTGACCTGATTCAGGCGATCACAGTGTGCAAACTGCAGGACTTGCGTCAACGCGTGCCGCCGTCACGGATTCTGCATGGCCTGTCACTGCCGGATCACCTGAGGAAAAACGTCGCGGACATTCTCGAGTATGTCGACTTTCCATACCACCAGTACGGCAAGTGGTAGGTATGTCCGGCTGCACCCCGTTACTTGATCGTCACTGATTCGACCCGCAGGAAGTGTCGATGCTGCGGAAACTCAGGCCGTATTGGCTTCTTTGTTGACGCCGGTGGCAGTGCGCAATACGCCGGTATCGACAAATTCTGTAAAGGGCTCATCAGCTGTGTAAATGACTGTGATTGCAAAGATTGCAAAGACAGCAAGTGCGTTTCATGCAGACGCGATGACCTTCGCATTGGTCGTTGAACGGATCAGAACTTGGCGTTGTGCGGAGTCCGCGGGAAGGGAATGACGTCGCGGATGTTGGCCATGCCGGTGGCGAATTGGACGACCCGCTCGAAGCCCAGGCCGAAGCCGGCATGCGGCACAGAACCGAATCGGCGCAGGTCAACGTACCACGAGTATTCGTCTTCATCCATGCCGAGCTCGTGCATGCGTTCGAGCAGAACGTCGAGTCGCTCCTCGCGCTGGCTGCCGCCGATGATTTCGCCAATCTTGGGCAGCAGCACATCCATGGCGGCGACGGTTTTGCCGTCGTCGTTGCAGCGCATATAGAAGGGCTTGAGCGTGAGCGGGTAGTCGGTCACTACGACCGGCTGGCTGAAGGCGGTTTCAGTAAGATAGCGTTCGTGCTCGGTCTGCAGATCGATGCCCCAGGAGACTGGAAACTCGAAGTCGGCGTCGGCTTTCTCGAGCAATTCGATTGCTTCGCTGTACGGCAGTCGATGGAAGGGCGTGTCGACGATATGCGACAGTGTTTCGATGACCGTCTTGTCAATGCGCTTGTTGAAGAAGGCAAGGTCTTCTTCGCACTCGTTCAAAACTGTCTTGAACAGGTATTTGAGGTATTCCTCAGCCAGATCAACGTCGCCGGAGAGATCGCAGAAGGCGACTTCCGGTTCGACCATCCAAAATTCCGCCAGATGCCGCGGGGTGTTGGAGTTTTCCGCGCGGAAAGTCGGGCCGAAGGCATAAACGCGCGAGACCCCGCAGGCATATGCCTCGGCTTCGAGCTGACCGCTGACAGTGAGGCTGGCGGCTTCGCTGAAGAAGTCCTGACTGTAGTCGACATTGCCCTGCTGGTCGCGCGGAAGTTTGTCCAGGTCGAGCGTCGAGACACGAAACATCTGGCCGGCACCCTCGCAGTCGCTGCAGGTGATGATCGGCGTGTTCAGATACAGGAACTGCCGTTCCTGAAAGAAGCGGTGGGTCGCGAAGCTGAGCGTATTGCGGACCCGTGCGACGGCGCCAAAGGTGTTGGTCCGGACCCGCAGGTGCGCGGCTTCCCGCAGTCGCTCGAGGGAGACCCTTTGTTTCTGCAACGGATAACTGAGGATGTCGCAGAAGCCGTGAACATGGATTTCGGCAGCCTTCATCTCGACGGCCTGCTCCTGGCCCTCTGAGCCTGTGAGCACGCCAGTGGCACGGATGGCGCTGCCGGGATGGAGCTTGACGATCGCGTTCTCGTAGTTGGGCAAATCAGCGGACGCGATGATCTGGAGATTGGCCATGCAGGAGCCGTCGTTGATTTCGATGAAGGAAAAGCCACCCTTCGAATCGCGTCGGGTACGGACCCAGCCATCGACGCTGTAGGTGGCGTCCAGTGTCGGTGTCGCAAGGAGGTCGGCAATTCTGAGGTTTGGCATCGTGGGAAAGTCCGCGTTCGGTTACTTGTGCTTGCGCTTGCTGCCGAGCTGCCGTCGCGAGTCGGTGCGGTTTCCAGCGGTCGACTTATTGCCGTCGCGGGCTGGGCGATTGTTCAGGAGACGAGACATGGAGCGGCTCACTTCGTCGATCATCTGGCGTTCGCTGTCGATGATGGCGTTGTCATCGGGTGGCTGGAGCCACGCGGCGATGCGTCCGACAAGTCCGCCGTGCTGCCGCAGGCGATGAAGAAGCTGGCGGACATGGGCGAGTTGTTGGGGCGGGTGGCGGCGGCTGCCGAGTCGCAGGCACTGCCGATAATGTCTGGCGGCGCGTCCCGGCATATTTTTTCGCGCGGCACAGCGCGCCAGGTAGTAGTGGTACAGGATATTCGAAGAACTGACGCGTACCAGGCGGATGAGGAGTCGGTAGGCATGGCTGACCTGATTCTCGTAGAAAGCGGTCTTCGCCTCGCGGAAGATGACGAAGTTCTCCGTCGACTCGAGGTCGCGCATGAGTGTCTGGAACGTGGCGAATAGTGGTACATCGTTGCCGACGATCAGTTCTTCGAGTATATCGTCGGCGTGGGTGTCCATGATCGAGTTGTGGGCGGTGGGCTGCCAGTTGTGTTCGAGGTCGATCGGCGCGCCTTTCGAGGCCTGCAGTGTGGCGTCGTACTGCTGGCGTTTGTGCGGGTCGGAGAGCACTTCGAAGACCAGGACCAGCAGCTTGAACTGTTCTTCCTTGGCGGCGTTGCCGTCGTGCAGGTCCGGATGGCACTCCTTGGCACGCTGGAAATACTGTTTCTTGAGCTCCCGGAAGGAGGCCGAGGAACTGGTACCGAGGACATGATAGTAGTTCAGTGCGGCTGGCATGGCGAGGAAGAAGAGTGATGGCGGTGGCGGGGGTTCCGTTCAAGCACTATCTAAGTTATTTCACAAACACGGGTTTGTCACTGCCTTTTCGGAACTTACGCTCGAGCGGCTCCGCTGTGACCCCTGTGGCCCGATGCGCGGCAGATGCGCGGCAAAGGTTGCAAAACAAACCGATTTGAATAGATTAGAAATTTCATAGCCTTACAGTTGTTCAGGCCCAAACAACCGAGCGTTTTTCCAACCCCAACCCGAGACGGTCGTCGCAAATCCGTTGCCTGTGGATTCTTCTCTTGTCACCCCAATCCATGAGTTCATGTCGAAGTACCCCGATGAAGGGCTGACTTTCGACGATGTTTCGTTCTGCACGAAGTATGCGGATTTCATGCCGGAGCAGGCATCGGTAAAGTCGCGCTTCAGCCGGTCGATACAGATCAACGTGCCGTTCGTCAGCGCTGCAATGGATACAGTGACCGAAGCTGACACGGCAATCGCGATGGCCCGGGCCGGCGGCATCGGCGTCGTGCACCGCAACCTCGATGGTGAGCGACAGGCCGAGGAAGTGCGCCGCGTCAAGAACTTCCTGCACGGCCTGATCGAGGATCCGGTCGTCTTCCGCCACGATATTCTGGTGGCGGACGTGGTACGCGAGAAGGAAGAGCGTAACTACACGTTTGCCGGCTTTCCAATCGTCAACGATGACGGCCGGCTGTGCGGCATTCTGACAGCCCGCGACGTCAAGTTTCTGAGCGATCACGATGTGCCGGTATCGGAAGTCATGTCGTCGCAGCCGATCACCGCGCCACAAGGCACATCACTGACCGAAGCCTACGAGATCATGACGAGAGAAAAGGTCGGCAAACTGCCGATCGTCGATGCCGTAGGCAATCTTCTCGGGCTTTACAGCTTCGCCGATGTCAAGAGCCTGATTTCCAATATCGACTCGCGCATCAACCGTGACGAGCAGCATCAGTTGCGGGTTGCAGCTGCAATCGGGCCGCATGACTACGAGCGCGTCGAGCATCTGGTAGACGCCGGGGTGGATGCTGTCGTGATCGATACCGCCCACGGCCATACGGAAAACGTCATCGCCACGGTGCGCGAGCTCAAGAAAACACTGTCCGGTGTAGACGTGGTGGCGGGCAACATTGCCACGGGCGAGGCGGCCAAGGATCTGGCCGATGCCGGCGCTGATGCCGTCAAAGTCGGTATCGGCCCCGGTTCGATCTGCACGACTCGCGTTATTGCAGGCGTCGGCGTGCCGCAACTCAGCGCGGTGTATCGCGTCGCCAGCGCGCTGCCGGACGATGTTCCGGTGATTGCCGACGGTGGCATCCGCCATTCCGGCGATGTGCCGAAGGCGCTGGCAGTAGGTGGTGACTCGGTGATGATGGGCTCG
>DPYP01000480.1:2137-2661 GCA_003545375.1 Lentisphaeria bacterium | reverse complement strand
ATATTGACGACGTCGCCGATAGCCGTGTATTCCTGCCGCTTCTCGGATCCGACAGGACCGACAATCGCAGCGCCTGTGGCAATGCCGATTCCGATAGCCAGCGGTTCACCGTCGGGTGTACGCAGTTGGCTGCAGCGGCGCAGGATATCTTGACCGGCGCGTACAGCCCGGCGGGCATGATCACTCTGTGGTACCGGTGTGCCGAACAAAGCCAGGACACCGTCACCGGTGAATTTATCGACACAGCCCTCGACCTCGAAAATTGCTTCGGTCAGTTCATGAAAATAACGATTCAAGAGGTCAACGAGCTCTTCGGGGTCATTGGTTTCGGACAAGGCAGTGAAACCGCGGATATCAGTGAACAGCACACTGATTTCCTTGCGTGAATTCGACAGCGCGGTCCCGGATTTCGAGCGAATGTGTTCGGCTACAGCCGGAGAAAAGAAACGTGACAGCGCTGCCCGTTCTTCGGTCTCTCGACGTACTTCCTGGATCAGCAAGGTGTTCTGAAAAGCGGTGCCGGC
>DPYP01000480.1:0-1809 GCA_003545375.1 Lentisphaeria bacterium | reverse complement strand
AGGTTGGCCAGGACGACAAGCAACCGCAAGTCCTCCGAGTCAAAAGCGTTGGTACGGTCGCGGTTCTCGACCACAACGGCCCCGATGACATGTTCGCGACCCCACATCGGTGCCACCATGGCAGAGCGGATGGCGCCTGCAACAAGGGATTCGCTGCGCACCCGTGGGTCTTTGCCGGCGTCAGCGGTCACCAGAGCTTCGCCGTCGCTTATGGCGCGATGCAGCAGACTTTTCGAGAACGGCAGCTTATCCGGGTTTTCGATACCTTTAGCCGCCATCACGAGCTGGGGATTCACGTCTTCTCCGAGGAAAATGCCACAGCGCTCGACGGCAAGGGTATCGATCAGGGTTTTCCCGATACGCTGTAGTAACGGGCCTATTTCGCGTTCACCCTGCAACGTCAGTCCAATTTGCAGTACGGCCTCTAACCGGGCCGAGATATCGTGATCGGCAACCGATTTCTCGATGTCGCGGACAGAGATCTCATGTATCGAGGGTGCTCCAGTGGGCTGCACATAGATGACGTTGGTGGCTCCGGGGGTCGGCGCTGCCTGCTCACAGGCGATCTTCATCGATACCGGCCCGACGGTGATGATGTCGTTGTTGTTGAGGGCGCGTTTGCTGCACGTCTCGCCGTTCACCCTGGTGCCGTGTGTGGACTCCAGGTCCTCGACATAGATCACAAAGCCGACCGCAAAGATGCGGGCGTGTCGGCGCGAAACCGCGGAGTGTGAGAGCACCAGGTCGTTGTCGAGCGACCGGCCGAGGATAACCTCCTCATTCAGCGGTTTCTCGAGACCCTGCTCACTGCCGTCGATGACAGTTAAGGTCCAGCGTTCCACACGAGCTCCGTTTCAATGGATGGCTTTCTGATACAACCAGGATGACTGGCGGCCGTTTCGTGGGTTCGCACGGCCTGCAAGCAATCACGATCGAGATCTACCGATTGTGAATATGTCGGGTGCTCGCCCATTTAGCGATCAGCCGCATAAATACGGTCACCATAATCTAACGGTGCAACAGGTCGCCCCCCTCCCGGTGCCAACTGGTCGACTTGCCCAATTTGCTGGCAGCTTGTAGCTGTCAGACAGTACAACATACGAAAAATTGGCAGGAATTGCAATCAGATTTCAGAAAGTGTGGGCAACAGGTCGTTCAAGCCTGAGCGACTATCGGCAGTGAAATCTCATTGAGAAAAAATAGATGTCGATACTGAAATCTTCAGCTGCCGGCCCTGATTTGCCGCAGCCTGGTGTGCAGGTCATCCGCAGTCACGTCCGAGCGGATGTGGTGACCGCGCAGGACATAGCAAGCTTTGACGATCGGGTCCATGCACAGATAGGCGAGGCAGCAGACTATGACTGCAAAGGTGCTCGAAGGCGCGCCGTTTTGCAGGAGTACTGAAGCAATCGCCGAGTCGCCGCCTGTCTGCGAGAGCAGCAGCAGTATCGTTACCGAAAAGTTCGCGCTCATCAGCATGCCGACTGGACTGCCGAGCACCGCGATAACGATGAAGATCATCGAGGTTGCCACTTGCAGCGCCAGGGGCGTCGCCGGATTAATCAGGCGCATGAGCGGCGGCATGATCATTACCGCACAGACCCCGATAATTGTCAAGGCCGGTGACAGCAGCCATGTCACAGCATGATTCTGCAGTGGCCACCGCATGGCCTGTTGGCGTAGTTCAAGCAGTAGCTTGCTGTCGCTGGCTTTGCTGTTCAGTGCCGTGGCGTGTTGGTAAAAGGCACAGGCCCAGCCGTAGGGCAGGGCGATGGCCAGGCAGATTGGCAGTGTCAGGATACCCGTGGG
>DPYP01000120.1:0-8352 GCA_003545375.1 Lentisphaeria bacterium | reverse complement strand
TCGAGTGTCATCCGGCGGGATGATATCGCCGTTTTCATCAAGATTGGAAAGGATGGCGATCGGCCCGCCGTCACCCGCGGGGTCACTGGGCATCATCATTTCTACCGTGCCGAAGCCCTCGGCAAAAGCCACCTGCTGCTCGTCGGTAATCTGCTGACCATGGAAGACAAGAACCGCGTGGCGGTACAGGGCATCGCGCAGTTGCGCGAATGTCTCCTCATCGATCGGTGCGGTCAGGTCGACGCCCTGCACTTCGGCACCGATGTGTTCCGTCAGTGGGTTGGTCGACACTGTCATTTGATTATCCGGAGATGTTCTGCGTGATGTCTGCCATCAAGCGGCTCGAACCACAGGCCATAGGGTTCACACCGGATGAGCCCAACTCGAATATCGAAGCCTACTTCGTTTTGTCCAAAGTGGCAAAAGCCTCGTACAACTCGATCGGCAGACCATCGGGGTCGTGA
Source organism: Lentisphaeria bacterium (assembly GCA_003545375.1). Classification (GTDB taxonomy): domain Bacteria; phylum Verrucomicrobiota; class Lentisphaeria; order JABSQK01; family CAJWLW01; genus CAJWLW01. The sequence goes on along the minus strand of DPYP01000120.1, from coordinate 7,888 downwards.
ATGTAACAACAACGTGCGGTGCGACGGCCGCCGTCCCGGATGATGTCGACAGGATCGCTGATCGATGTCACGCCAGCTGTCTTGAGCCGCTCATACTCACTGTCGATATCGGTAACAGAGATAGCCAGGGTCGAAAAGCCGGCGGTGGTGACACAGGGCTCCCAGCGATTCATGTCCGGATGCAGGAACTGAATCAAGCCGATCGAGTTGGCCTCCGACTCATACCACAGCATGGCGACCTTCACGTGTACAGACTCCAGCCCCATGCACTCATCATACGCCGGGACCTCCGAACGCTCGGCATCGTAAACCAACTCGAACTCGAGCAGATCACGATAGAAATGAATCGATCGGTCCATGTCGGATACGAAAATCTTTGTGTGATGAATTCGGTCGTAGCTCATGGCAGTCTCCCGGTATGAGTGTAGTCGATCGGTTATAGTTGCAGTACCCCGAAAACCTAAGACCACAAAGCTATAAACTCAAAATCGGAAATACTAATTTAGTGACACTGTTCAAAGCGCAAAAACTTCGAATCAGTGGCAGCGCCGCCATGCAGATTTGGAGCTCGACATTTCGCACAACCTGTTAATCGGGCCCTGCAGACGACGAGATTCCGAACGGATTCTACTGATCTCGCAGCATTCCACAATGGTTATTTCGGTGACAAGGGAAGGTCACTATTTTGACCACGGCGAATTTGACAGAACTCCTCTGGAACGTATACTAATCAAGTATTTGGGAACTATTGTGAACGAAGGTGTCTGCCTTGCTCGCCGATGCCCCGTCGATCACTTCAAACCCATATGGAATGTGTTCGATTCCGACACTTGCGTGTCAACATCACGATTTCACGCACCACCCAAACTCAGAGAACCATCATGAACACCACCCGCGCACTGTTTAGCGTGCTGATCATCAGCCTTACGGCCCAATGGAACTTCGCGCAGGACGAAGAGGAAGATCACGACCGCCTGCTGGCCACCGTCAACGGCGTGGAGATCCATGAAAGCGATGTTATCGGCAACCTCGCCGGCACAGCAGGCTTTCCCGACGAGCAACGCGAGAAATACATCGAACATGCGCTGAAACAGGCAATCGACAACGAGCTACTCTATCAGGCAGGCATCCAGGAAGGGCTGGACAAGGATCCGACATACCTGGGACAGCTGGAGAGCCAGAAGATCATGGCCGTTCATCAAAAGGTCGAGGGGCTCGCCACGTTCTATGAGCAGAACATCGAAGAGCTGAGTGCGGCACGGGACCGTAATGCCATAACCAATGAAGAATGCGAAGATTACTATGAGCAAAATCAGGCCCGCTACCGGGGACGTTCCAAGGACCGCGCCATACGTATCATTCGCAGCCAGTTGGCCAATAAACGCTATCGCGACGCCTATGCTGAGTTTTTCATGGAACTTGTCAAGGAGACTACCTGCAGCGTCGACGGCCAAAGCATACCCTCCGATGTACTGCTCGAGTCGGCTGATCGCAGTCTCAACATGTCCGAAGTACGCCCCTCAGATGCCGACCCGTTCTGGGTCGCGGTTCTCGATGCCGCCAACGTCGATCTGCCAGAACCGACCACGCTCCCGCCCGGCCAGATCGATGAAGAACTGAAAAAGACCTTGGGCAACATCACCGTCAAGATCGGCAAGGACGAAGTGATGCTGGGTGACAGCCACCAGATCGACTCGTTTGTCTTAAGTGTCCAGAGCGGCAGGCTTGGACCGGAACTATTCTATCTTTTCAAACCCTACATCGTCGTGCAAAAGGCCGTCCAGGAAGGGGTGGATAAGGACCCTGCATATCTTGAAGAAAAAGAACAGATGTCAATGATGACCGGCGCAGGTATGGGTGGCGGCATGGGCTACAACAAACGTCTGTTGGTCAATTTGGTAGTGCAGAATCAGGGCTTCTACAAGATCGAAAATTACGAAGTTACCGACGAAGAAATTGAATCATACAGCACCGAGCATGGTCACCGCTATGAGAGACTGCGTCAGCGCCCCAACGGTGAGGAGCGCGTTCTCAAAATGATCAAACGCATCCTCAAGTCGCAGAAGGCGGAAACAGCCAAGGACGATTATGTCACAACACTCCGTGACAGCGGCGACGTACAGATCCACGAGTAATACGCAGACGATTTCCAAGACGCAAAAAAAAGCGGCGGCAGTTCCCGCCGCTTTTTTTGTGGAAGTTTCTTCTATTTGCAGCACGGTGCGGCCCACCCGTGATAGTGATCATTCCAACACCGATGGTGTTCAGCCGCCGCCAATGCGCTTCGCCCGCTTGATCCGGACATTGACCGTGCCAAGACGCAACTCGAATTCCTTGGACCAAAGGCTCACGCTGGCAGCGACATCGATCTCGAACTTGCCGCCTTGGTGGGTCTGTCGGTTGCCAGCCGTACCGGGGAGTTTCGATGCAGCGGCGTCGCGCAGGTCGAACTGCTTGTAATGCCCTTCCACGCTCGGAAGCAAGTCCGTACTCAACACGTCGTAGCCGCGTCCACGCAGCACGTCAACGATGCTCTCGCCGGTTCCTCCCTTGGCGCCGGTCACGAAGATTTTTTTCATCGGTTCAGTTCGTTCCTGTTTGGAAGTTGACATCAGAATGCTATTGCTCATTCTGATGTCAACTGAAATTGTTCTTCTTGTATTCGCGCCAGACAGATGCCGTGAAATCCGGTGATTGGGTCAGCGCCACATGACGCGACTCTTTATCGCGTACCACGGCACAGGCGTCGATAACGTCATCAACGATTTCGGGTGACACTCGCGTGATGCCGTCGTCATCACAGACGAGTACATCACCCGGCGTGATCCACAAACCGCACACTTCGAGCTTGATGCTGTGTTCGATTAGACTCCAGGGCCCGTGTCCCGGCACGCGCGCGCGCGCCCACAGGTTCAGACCAGCGGCCTTGATTCCCGGGACGTCACGGGCATTGCCGTCGACAACCGCACCGCACGCACCGAGCGCAAACATGATATTCGCCATGACGTCGCCGAGGATGGCGCCGCGCAGCCGATCGCTGTCAACGTCCTTCATCACCGCAATTACCGGCACCGCCTCAGCTTCGATGCATTCCCAGAAGTCAGCGTCCGCACGTGGGTCGGCGACAGAACTAATCGGGGTCCACGTCGATGTGGCAGCAACACCGACGACGCATCGACGGGTCTCGGTATATCGTGAAATGGATGGATCGGTATAGTCACCGGCAGCATCGACGAACCCCTGCACCAGAATGGCAGCGTTCTGAACCGTAGCGGAGTCGTATGATTCCAGTTGCGTAATCTGTTTTGCAGTGATCGACATGGTTGATCTCCGGTAAAGTGCGAATAGTGATAAAAAGCGACCCGCGAAGATAGCACCAGGCTCCCCCCGCGCAAGGCACCCCTGCGTTCCCGGGTGTCAGTCAACGCAGGGCCTGCTCGAGATCTTCGGCATCCAGACGATAGATCAGAATCGAATAACCGACATGATCATCACAGTCCCGGTCCCGCAGCCAGGCGCAGAGCTTGGCGAAGCGCAGCCGTTGAAATCTGTCAAAGTGGCGGGCAAATACCGGGCTTCGACTTGCCAATTGTTCACGCAGACCAACTGTATCACTCGGCGACACTTCTTCGAAAGCACCCATCTCCGGCAACATCTTGCGGTACTCATCCTCCAGCTCCGGCGTCCACGCCCGAAGCCCAGGGAAATACACCTGCTGCAGCATGGTAGCGCTGATACAGTAAATGCCGGGAGTCAGGCTGCCGGTGCCGATGCTGCGATAGCCGGCATAGCCGAGGGCCTCAAACGGCAACGCATGGGCGTCGATACCGTAATACCGCGGCGGACCATTGCCGAACCAGGCGAAATAGACATCCTCGGTACCGCGATTGCGGTCGAGCCAGATGCGCAGGTTGTCGATGTCTTGGCCCCAATCGAGCGAACTGTCGACAAGATGCCGATAGCCGTTGCCCGGACCGCCGGCAAGCGAATTGAAGTAGGCCAGGTAATGCGGAAAGATCCGCAGAGAACAAACAATCAGCAGCCCGGCGAGCACCGGCACCAACCATCGCACCAATCGTTGCCTGGCACGGAACAGACCGGCCGCCGCACCGCACAATACGAACAGCGGAGGATAGGTCGCCAGGATGTGGCGATGGCCGATGTTGATCGACGCGTTGATTGCAAAGTACCAGTAGACAACCAGAAGCACCCAGATCGGCAGCGTCGCATAGAGCGCTTTTTCGAACCAGGCCCGCGACGAAATTGCCGGCGCCGCGCCGGCGCCCGTCTGCCGGCGCCGGCGCCGGCACATCAGCGTTGCCGCCAGCGCTGCCGCCAGCAACCCCAATACCGGTAGCGGGGTCTTGTACAGAAACGCCAGCGGAAAGAAACGCTTGAAGCCGGTCATGCTATGTGCGCCGTCGATGAACGCCTCACGCTGAGCCGTGGTCCGGGTACCCATGGCGATCGTATACAGATACATCTCCGGGAAAAGTTTGTGCCGCCGGCAAAACTCGACGATTCCCTTGAGCGTCTGCCGATCGCCGTATTGCAGTTCCCAACGATCCACTGGCGAATCCGGTTGATGCGTCTCGGTGAGTTTTTCGTTGCCAGTGACCTTGTACACAAAGGTGTGGTAGCGCATGCCGTAAGCGCACCAGATACCTGCGTAAATAACCGTCGCCTGAATTGCCAGCAACACCGCCACCGCCAGCAAGCGCGCCCGCACACTGCCCGCAGACCAGTGCCAGCGGTCGGAAATCGTCACTGGCAGCGGCTGCTTGTGAAAGACGCAGATCAAAGCCAGCAACGCCACCATTGGCATCACCAGAATCGCCGTCAACTTGCACAGAAACAGTCCCGCCAGCGCCACTGCACTGCCCAGCGCGCGCAACCACGTCAACTTATTCATTGCAGCCCACACCAAGGCGATACTCAACGTGAAGAATGCCGCCGTAATCAGGTCGGTTGTGGCCAACCGTGCGTGGGCCAGCATCGTCGGGCTGAAGGCGTACATCGTCAATGACAGGATACCGCCGGTCACGCCGAACAAGGCGCGGGACCACAAGAACACTGCCAGTCCCAATCCGACGCTGACGATGGCAATCAGCGTTCGCGCCCGCTCGAGTATCCGCCGGGTGTCATTGCCGGCGCCAAAGAAAAACTTCAGGCTGTAGACCCAAGGATTCGAATCGTACCAGGTCGGGTCGTCGAACGACGGATACTCGACCGGTACATCGTACAACGGCATTGCCATCCACAACGACGGCAGCGGCAGCGCATGGGCGGTCAAACGCATGTCTCCGGTGTGCCAGGACACATAGCCCGTGGTCACGTGAAAGACCTCGTCGTAGGTCGCACTCTTGCCGGCCATGCTGCCGAGCGCCAGAACCAAATGTACAATCAACAGGCCAACAACGATCGCCGTCGTCGTCCTGCCGCACCGGCGGTTGCCGGGCGCCAGCACTTCTTCGTCGGTTGCCGGAGTGTCAGTCGTCTTGTTCAATCGCTTTGCACGGTGGGATGCTCAGACTCAGGTGTTACCTGCCCCTTCCCGGCGGCTCGTTCCGCGCCGGGGGACGCAGGGTAATCCAACATAACCGCGCGAACGCTTGACTGCAGTTCATTGCGGTCCATGAAAAAATCGTTCTGCAGAACCTTCACTTCGCTCATCAGCCGGTATCCGGCCGGAAGGGATTATTGTGTGTTTTACCTCGTAGAAACCGTATGTAAAAAATTTTTCCGCAGATTACAAACCCGCAAAGGTACAAATCGCCGCAATCATGGGTATAATTCCCCTTAGCGCTCTTTAAGCTAGCCGCGATATCAAAGCCTTTCGATCCACGGACCATTATGCTTCCCACCCAAAAGTACGCATTCCGCAATTACGGCGGTACTTACCAGTTGCAGATCAACAGCATGGACGATCTGGCGGGGATCAGCGATCTCGACGAACCGTTCTGGATGGCCACCAGCGCCCCGACCCACCAGCTCGTGTGCGATCCCAAAGTCCTCACCTACCTCGATCGCGATAAGAACAACCGCATCCTCAGCCACGATATACGTACCGCGAACAACTGGCTGCACCGCGTCCTGCGCCACTACAATGCCGTCAACCGCCAGCTGCTCGAGCTCAACCTGGACGACCTCAACACCGAAGACTCCGACGGCACCCGCATGCTGACCACTGCCCGGCGTATCCTTCACAACCTCAAGCGCCCGGACAACAGCCCCTTGATGCTCGCCGACATTCAGGATCAGAAAGCCATCCTGCAGCAAGGCGACCGCAACGGCGACGGTGTCATTCCGCCGGACAGCATCGAAGAGGAAGACGTCCGAACCCTCGCCGTCCACATCATGGACACCATTGGCAAGGTCGACGATCTCAGTGGCGTACCCGGTGTCGACAAGGCGCATCTCGAGCGCTTCATCGCCTGCGCCGATGGCCTGGTGAAATGGCAGTACGCCCATTCCGCAGAGCACACCCAGCCGCTCGGTGCAAACACCGCCGCCGCATGCGACCTGCTGGAATCACTCAAACCGGTGATCGAGGATTTCTTCCGGCTCTGCAAGGTCGTCAGCCTCAACAAACTGCTCCGCCGCGACGACCCGGTCATCTCGGTACCGCCCGAGATTTTCGACACGACCGATGCCGCCGACGGGTATCTGAAGAACGCCCCCATCGCCCGGCCCAATGCCAACGGCGTCCTGCCGCTCAAGCGCGATCTCAATCCGTGTTACGCCGACACCATCCGTCGATTCATGGACGATGTGGTGACACCACTGCCGCAGCTCAACATGGACTCGAACATGGAGGAGCTCACCGAAGCGGAGTGGCAGGCCATCGACGCGTCGTTCAACACCTACCGCAGCTGGCTCACCTCGAAATCGGGTGGTGAAGTCGAAAAGCTCAGCCTCGAGCAACTCGAAACCTACCTCTCCGGCGATCTGCCGCAGCGGCTCGGTGCGCGTATCGATGCCGACCTGGCCGTCGGCGCCGAGCTTGCCGCCGTCAATGATCTCGAGAAACTGATTCTGCTGCAGCACTGGTTTCTGCCGATCTGCAACAACTTCATCAGCTTCCCGCACCTCTACAACCCGGATAAACGCGCCATGTTCGAGGTCGGGCGGCTGATCATTGACGGCCGCATTTTTCAGCTCAACATCAAAGTGACCGATCCGAACAGCCATGCCGCCGTGGCCAAGAGTTCCGGTGTCTACCTGATGTATTCGGAAGTCACCGGCAGTGACCCGAAAGATAAATTCTTCATGGTCACGCCAGTGACCAGCAGGCGGCTCGGCCGCCTCGGGATCAACAAGCGCGGCGTGCTCTTGGATCGTGACGGTCGCGAATGGGATGCGCGCGTTGTCAAAGTCGTCGACAACCCTGTCAGTCTGATAGAGGCGATGATGTCGCCCTTCCGCAAGATCGGGGCGATGCTGGCAGGCACCGTGCAGAAACTGACGAGTAGTGCCGAGAAGCAGATTCAGACCAAGCTTACATCGACCGGTGCCAAGATGGAGAAGGGCGTGGCAGAGGGCATCACGGTGACCGAGCGCCAGTCGGTTGCGGGTTCTCAGACCGTGGCACCGGCAGCACCCGAAGGCAAGTCCAGCCGCGATCTGTTGCTGGCCGGCGGCGTGACGATAGCCGCACTCGGTTCGTCCTTCGCCTTCATCGCCAAGACCATCGCCAGCCTCAAACTGCACCAGGCACTGGCGGTGATGGCGTTCGGTCTCGGCATCGTGTTGATTCCGGTGATGGTCATCGCCATCTACAAACTGTACCGCCGCAATCTCAGCGCCATCCTCGAGGCTTCCGGCTGGGCGATCAACGGCCGCATGCGTCTGACCTACCGTCTCGGCAAGATCTTCGCCCCCCGCCCCA
>DPYP01000250.1:1002-4447 GCA_003545375.1 Lentisphaeria bacterium | reverse complement strand
CCCAGTGGCCGGATCCATATCTCCACGGCAAACGCATCGCCAAACGGCACGCCGTTCTCCACCATCACGTAACTGCCGCGATGAAGCACCTGTGGGCCCGGTTCAAATGTGCCTAATGACGTTAGCAGTTCGGCGTTTTCGGTGCGGTCACGGTGGCGCAGAACATCGATGTCAACGGTGTTGCTGCAGGAGACGCAGAACTCGATCGATTCGTCGCAGTGCACGCCCAGTTGGCGTGCATAGGCGTGTAGGCCGGCCACCGGCGTGGGGGCATGAGGCGGCAGGTAGGAGCTGTCGTCGTTGGTATAAAACGGCATGTTTACAACAGCGCGTTGATTCGCCGATTTCGGTCTTGCAGGAAACAAATCCCATTTGCTGCGTCATTCCGAGTATTGTTGGAATGACCGCCTCGGGCTCTTGGTGGCCCATCTCAACTGCCCGGTCCGGGCCGCCCCGGCCAAGTCACGGTTGGCCTATTTCAGGTCCGGCGGAATTTCGGGCCAAATCGCTCGAACAGCGATGGCCGACCATCTCCATGCCTGTCGGCAGTAATCTGTCTATGTCGAAATCCACAGACGAACATAATGGCGCGGCTGTTGGGGGTCCTCTTCATACGCCGTGCGATTGTGGGCCACGATGTGATTATTGGCCCAGAGTTGATCGCCAGCTTCGAGTTTGAATTGTCCGGCCAGCTCCGGCGATTCGAGAAAGCCATCAAGTGCGTTCAGGGCGTCGAGTTCTGCCTGCGCCAGATCCATCTTTGCTTCCTTGTGTCCCTTCTCGATCCAGTATCGCATGTAGCGGAATGACAGCACCGGCGAATACAGGCCCTGTGAAAATACGGGGAATCGATTGTCCAGCAACGCGTCCATCGTCTTGCCAGTCCCGGGGGTCACGATGTCACGGATGAATTCCCGGTACAGAATGGTCAAGGCCGGCAAGTTGCTTTCACGGAGTCGCTCATGTGCCGTAGCGCTGCTGACGACAAGGCTCTCTCCCCCTGTGCGTGCTGGCTGGAGACAAAGAAGCGCCACAATATCCGGCATGTTATTTCGTGCACTGCTGTCGGTATGAAAGCCGGTGGCCGCACGCGTCTGGGAGACCGGGATCCGTTCTTTTTTGTACGATCCCCCGTAATCCCGCACGTCGTAGAGGCGTCCGTAGGTTTCCATGCACTGGCCAATGGCTGCACCGACGGCAAGATAAAAAAACTTCATTTGCGCCACGGAGAATTCCGTCGCGGGGATGCCCTGGAGCCAAACGACACCTGATCCATGCTGGAGTTCTTCGCGCATATCGTCGGCGAGCTGTTGGAGACCGATATTTTCTATGTCCCCATGATTGTAACTGTTCAAGAAATCGTCATCGATCACAAGATTTTCGGTGGCCTGCTGGAATGCCTTAGTTGTTTTATCCGCGACCTTCATCCGCCAGGCGGGTCTGGCCCATAAGTCCTCAGCATCCCAGGTGAATGATTTGGGAAGGGCTGGAGCTATTTCATACTGTTTAAGTGAAATCAATGCAGTTCACCTCAGCGTACTATCCGAAAGGCAAGGTGAAGGGGCTTGTCTTTCAAGGGTTCAAAGAACTTCGGGTCCATCTCGAGGTGCTCGGGCAGAGCGCAGAGTTCCCGGGTGTCGGGTAGTGTGGTGAAGCCTGCGGCTGCGAGGGAACTGAAGTAATCCTCAAGAGTCTTGTGGATGCATCGGACGGGGACATCCGTGCCATCGCGACGCCAGATTCGGCCTTCAAAAAGTGTATTTCGCCCTGAAAAATAGCCGCTGTTTTTTCGTTGAAAGTAGAATGGGGGCTCTTCCTCGTGGAGGAACGCAAAGAACGGATGCGGAACGGAAAAAATAAAACGCCCGCCTTTGCGGAGAACTCTGAATATCCCCTTCATGATCGTCGTCATTTGTTCATGGTCAACATAATTGAACAGAAAAACGGCAACAACGAGGTCGAACTCCTGGTCACTAAATTCGGATAATTCCGAAGCATCCGACACCTGATAGCGAATTCCAAGCGGCTCAGTTTTTTCCGCCTCGATTGCGCCGGCGATCATTTCCCCGGATATATCAATCCCTTCCACATGGGCGGCTCCGCGACTTTTGAGCTGCCGCGCGAAGTATCCTTCACCGCATCCGAGGTCCAGAATCCGCTGTGCCTCGATTGGTTCGGACCATGACAATAAAAAGGGGCGGGCCGTGAAATCTGAAAGGAGGATGGGTTCGGTCCGTTTCCAATCGGGTGCTGCTCGGTCGTAGAGGTCCGCATTTGGTTCGGTCATGCGCATGGTTCCCTGTGCCGGGCGCGATCGTACATCCAGTCCCAGAACATGGCGCGCAGGCCAAGGGCCTTGAGCATGCCCTTGCGAAGGTCAATGCAATTCTGCCGGTCGTCCGCAAAATCACTGGCAATGGCCAACAGTGCCTCGTGATGGTCATCATCGACCTCGCAATGAAGTTCGAAAAACACGTACTGTTCCCGATCAAGTGTGCCCAGGCGTTCGATTGCACGGATAATCGGCGTGTATATTTTGTTGACTATGTTCTCTGTTCCCAGCCCGATAGCGCCCACCGCTTCAGCGGGTGAGCCGTTTGACAGGAGGTGATAAAAGGATTCTCGCCAACACACCACCTCGAGGACGTCATCAGCCTGCTCATGGGTGTCATGCACGCCCATGGCATGTTGAAACCTCTCAAATAGCTTGGGGTGTGGAATCCCCTGGACCCAGTCAGGGTCAATGCCGTGCTCGACCAGCACCTCTATTTCTTCGTCATCGAGCATACCGCTTTCCTCGATCAGATTCTGCATCAAAGTCATGCGATGCTTGGGCGAGTCCAGCTTGGAAATGACCATTGTCAGATATCGGGGGAAATGGGCACAGTAGCCGGGATACTGGGTAGCAAAGTCACATAGGGCCCATTTTAAGTCGGGCAGATTCCCCTGGGCCAAATCGTTCAAATAAGGATGGCTGACAGCCGGGTGGGCAAGCGCTTCGTCAATAAGTTCTTCCAGATACGCGTCGCCGGTTTTGCCTGCGGGTGCATCAGATATGCCAGAGACCTTCGAGAGTTCGTTCTGAACACTCTGTTCGGACATGTAGCTGCGCAACCGCAGGGTGACGCGGTTAGCAAGCGCTTGCAGTAACTCTGCCAGAGCTTCCGGTGTGTCAACCAGGGTACGCATGACCTTGGCATGATCCAATTTGAGAAGTTGTGCAGTTTCGCCAATCGTCACGGTGGCGGATCGGGGGCGTTCATCGATGAAGGCGAATTCTCCAACCACGTCGCCCGCCCCGATCGTGCCAAGTTTCTGTTCGCCATTGTCGGTCTTTTGCGCCAAGCTGACAGAGCCTGATTCCAGGATAAACAAAGTTCGATCCTGGTCCCCCTCGGCGATCAGCACCGCCCCCTTCGAGAAGGTGAGTGGTTCCGCAATTTGT
>DPYP01000250.1:0-666 GCA_003545375.1 Lentisphaeria bacterium | reverse complement strand
ATATGTGGATGGAGATAGATTTTCGTCTAAACGCCAGTTCATGATATTTCCCTGTTCTTTGGACCGGTTCTGGGGAGATGGCAGGCTGTTAGTGGAGCAGTTCGAGCGGATGGAAGTGGGGCACAAGGGGTCATATCCATTCCTTCCTTCTGTGTCGGCGATTATCGCTCACGAACCAACAATTGCAAGCCATGAGGGAAGATCTCTCATCCGGACAGCTTGACTGTGACTTAAGGCGATGATGCCGGTCCTGGGCAGTCCGTGACCCAGGCCACCGCGATCCCTGCGTTTCACAGAGAAATAGCGACCTGCGGGTAAAAAAAAAATATGCCGCGCCACCAGTTTCGGTCGGATTTTGTAGGAATATTCACAGACATCTTCTTGTGATCTGCTATATTCGAAGGTCGGATTCAACCCAAAAATAACACGCACGGAGACATTGTCATGGAACGCGGTGAAATACGGCTCAAAAACGAGACCCTGACGTCTCTGGACAATTACGTACTGACCCGTGGTGTGCCTTTGCCGCCGGGTGCGGTAACGAGAACCGACGGCGTCTCCATCGTCGATGCGCGGGGACGTACACTGCCGAGCAACGCCAAGATTCTGCAGCGCCGACAGGACGGCAGTGTTGAATGGATGCTGATGGATATCCTGATGAAATTC
>DPYP01000404.1:0-3061 GCA_003545375.1 Lentisphaeria bacterium | reverse complement strand
TTGTGCGTCAAGGCCGCCTGCTGCTTGAAATAAGCACCGTCCAGCGCCGGCACCAGGCCCAGCCGTGTCATCATCTGGAAACCGTTGCAAATGCCGATCGCCAGGCGGCCCGAAGTGATGAACTCGTTCAGCTCCGACCCCACCCGGTGCCGCAGGCGATTGGCCAGCACTGTACCCGCACCCAGATGGTCGCCGAATGAAAAGCCGCCGACAAACGCCAGTACATGGAAATCCAGCAGCATCGATGATCTGGCGAAAAGATCATTCAAGTGCACGCACGTCACCTCTGCGCCCGCCAGCTCGAAGGCACGTGTCGTCTCCCTCTCGCAGTTCAAACCGTAACCGGTCATCACCAAAACTTTTACCGCACTTGTCACAACCCGTCTCTCGTCGCTAAATGTCTTCCAGTGTGCTGTGATACGCCTCTACCAACTCGGCTAGGCCGACCTCCACTTCCAAGGCGTCCTTGTAGTAAAAGGTCACGGTCGGCTCATACTTGACGACCCCGACACAGGCCCATGGGACGTCGGCCATCAGTGCTTCGAATTGCACCCGGTCTGCCTGCGGCACGGTTGCAATGAACCGGCTGTTCGACTCCGAAAACAAGATCTGATATGCGGCCAGCGGTTCGCCGTCTGTCGGTACCTGCTCGAGATTGATGTCGAGCCCCAAACGACCGCCCATCGAGACCCGCGCAAACCCCGCCGCCAGTCCGCCCAGCGCCGGCGTGTGCAGCGAGTGGCACTGCTCCGCCGCCGTCGCCCGGACCACGCAATTGTACAGCTTTACAGCCGCCGCCGCGTCAACCTGTGGCACATCGTTGCCGACACCGCCATACATCGCATAGAACTCGCTGCCGCCGAGTTCGTCGTGCGTCACACCGAGAACGTACACCAGATCACCGACACGCTTCACATCCAGCGTCAGCGCTTTCGAAACATCAGGCATGCGGGCGATCGTCGAAAACAGTAACGTCGGTGGAATGGAAATCTTACAGCCGCCGCGGGTGCTGTCGTTCTTCATGCTGTCTTTACCGGAAATACACGGCACCTTGTAGGCCTTGGTGTAATCGTACAATGCCTGGTTCGACCGCACCAGTTGCGCCAGCTTGTACTCGCCGTCGGGCGTCTTTTCGCTTTGCACCGGATCGGGCCAGCAGAAATTGTCCAGGCCTGCCATGTGCCCGAGCTGGCCCCCTACCGCAATACTGCGACGCACTGCCAGGTCGATCACCGAAGCGGTCATATGATACGTGTCTATGTCCGAATACCGGGGCAGTACCCCCGCCGCCAGGATGATGCCTTCACGACTCCCTGGTTCCGGCATCAACACCACCGCGTCGGACAAGACATCATTGCAGACCCCGACATACGGCTTGACCACACTCAGCCCCTTTACCTCGTGGTCGTACTGGCGGGCCTTTTTCTCGCCGGAAGCGACGTTCAGCCGCGCCAGCAGCGCCAGCAGCGCATCACCCAGGTCCGCAGCCGCAGCAGCCGCAGGCGTTTCGTTCGTTGGCGGCTTCCAACGGGCCTGCAGGTGCATCCGCGGGTAGCCATCGTGAACGAAGTCCAGGTCGACGTAGGCCACCGTGTCGCCATTGTACGTCACATGGTACTTGCCGGTATCGGTAAACTCGCCGACAACACTCACTTCGACATCCCGTGCCGCCGCCAGCGCCTTGAACGCCTCCAGGTTCTCAGGCGGCACCGCAAACGTCATACGTTCCTGCGCTTCCGACAACAGAATCTCCCAAGGCTGCAGTCCCGCATACTTCAGCGGCGCCTCGGCCAACTCGACGTGGCAGCCATTGCAGTTGGTCGCCATTTCGCCGGCACTGCACGAAAGGCCGCCGGCGCCGTTGTCCGTGATGAACCGGTACATCCCGAGGTCACGCGCTTCCATTACAAAATCAGCGAGCTTCTTCTGGGTGATCGGATCTCCGATCTGCACTGCCTGTACCGGCGAGTCGGCACTCAGATCTTCGCTCGAAAATGTCGCGCCATGGATACCGTCTTTGCCGACGCGTCCCCCACCCATCACGATCAGGTCACCCGGCTTGATGGATTTCTCATGCCCCGGCGACCCGGCGACCGTGCGTGGCAGTGTTCCCACTGTACCACAAAAAACCAATGGCTTGCCCAGGTAGCGCTTGTCGAAGTATTCCCAGCCGATCCCATATGGGATACCGCTCTGGTTGCCGCCGTCAATGCAGCCTTTGTGTACGCCGTCCCGAATGCGGCGCGGATGCATCAACCCCTCCGGCACGTCCTCCGGTTCGGTGAAGGGTGAAGCCAGGCAGAATCCCCAGACATTGATGAGCAAATCAGCCCCGATGCCGGTGCCCATCGGGTCCCGGTTGACCCCGACAATGCCGGTCATCGCACCGCCGTAAGGGTCCAGTGCCGACGGGCTGTTGTGCGTCTCCACCTTGTAGACCAGGTTGATCGTGTCGTTATAACGGATCACGCCCGCGTTGTCCTCGAAGACCGAGACCAGCCAATCGACTTCCTCGCCTATTTCACGGGTACTCTTCTTGATGAAACTCCGATAGCAGCTGTCGATCGTCCGCACGTCGCCCGTGTCATCTGTATAATCGATGATAGCATCAAAGATCTTGTGTTTGCAATGTTCCGACCACGCCTGGGCGATCATCTCGATCTCCACGTCGGTCGGCTGGCCATCGAGCCCCAGTTCCTGTCGTTTCGCGTCGGTGACGGACTGCTGAAAAAACTCGCGGACCGTCTTCATTTCTTCCAGCGACAGTGCCCACAGTCGGTCCTTGCTCAGATCTATCAGGGCCTCGTCGTCGAGGTCGTCGAGGTCGACGCGGTCAACAGTGATCGCCTCATCACTTTTGACTTCGGGACGATTGATTGGTGTGCCATTGAGGCGCCAGTCGAGCCGTGACAATACCGTGACATTGTTGATCAGCGGATTGGCCAGGATAGTGAATGCGACCTCCTCCACCTGAGTCCTTGACAGTTCCGTGCTTTTGATGAGGTACTCGATTGAACTGTAGATCTTCTCTGTCTCGGCGAGTGGCCGGTCGAGGGCGTCA
>DPYP01000210.1:552-6570 GCA_003545375.1 Lentisphaeria bacterium | reverse complement strand
TGTCGATTTCCTCGAGAGCCCGGAACAGCGCGTGACAGGCTTCGTCGTATCCCTGACCGGTAAACCGCGACACCAGGCGCGTGCCCCGGTCGATCAGTTTCTTGTTGCTCGGGGAGACCCAGACCATGCAGTTTCCAATGACCCGGTCCATGCGGCACATGGTGGCGGTTGACACGGTGTTCATGACCAGCTTGACCGCGAGATGATCCCAGAGCTCGAGTGGACTCGCGGCACAGTCGCAGTCGACATGAAAGTCCGGGGCGTCACCGGCGACGCGGTTGCCTATGTGCAATACACGGGCCTGCTCATAGGCTCCCCGATCGTCCGGCCCCGCACATTCGTCGCCTGCGAGCAAACGGATACAGGCCGATCCCTCGCCGCTGCGCTGCTCGTCAAGTGCGCAGCCGATCTCGAATTTGTACAGCTCCGCATTGTTCAACGTCGGCGGCTCGGCCAACAGGTTGGGCGGTGCCTTCATCTCTTCGTAGTCCTTTCGGGTCCAGGTCAGCCCCCGGGGGGGGCGCTCGAGTAACGACATCCAGGTCTCTTCTGTCGACCGGCACGGGTGTTTGGTAAAAGCCCAGGACGGGGGTGAGCGCTGATCATCGCACTGCCGAAAGGGCGGGACCATGAAGGTTGGCGACCGTTCAGTGGTATCTGTCAGCACGTCCAGGAGAAACGCCTCTGCGTAATAAGTCAATAACCCCTGCTGCTCGTAGAGGGCCTGCTCAAAGGTTGTCAACCGGGCGAGCACGTCGATACGTTGTCTGATGCCATCCACCAGCCTGTCGAACGTATCGGCGTAACATTCGATGGGTGGTGCCAAAACGGCGTATTGGCTTTCGGGGAGAGCTGATTTCAGGAAAGCCAACAGTGCCTGCTCGAGGGCCGCGCCGACAATCAGGAGTTCACATGTCGTGGCCTGCATCCGGGTTGACCCCATGATCGCCATCGGTCCGGTGGCCAGATCCAGTTTGGTAATGGCGCTTTCTTCAATGACCTCTCGGGAGCGCCGCACCTCATGGGCCAATAACTCGGTGGGGTTGTTGTAGACAAAAAATACCTCAGCACCCCGATCGAGCCCTTCCCAGGCAGTGCCGATAACAAACGATGTTTCACCGCCCTCTGTGATTGCAACCACGACGTCCCCGTCGGCCACTCCCGATTCACGCAACTGGCGGCGTCCGAAATCCTCGAAATCCTCAAAGCCCTCAACCGATTTGATCAGGGCAAAATCGCCGCCGGCCATAACGCTGAGCACAAGGTCCGCATAGCCCCGGGGGTCGAGCGACAAGCCGCTCAGCTTGTCTGGAAGGCGTCGCCAGAAGCGGCGCCAGCAGGCTTCCAGCAAGATACTCAAGCGACCTGTGGCACCGCAGCCGGTGAAGACAATTCGCCGCTTTTCGCGTATGGCCCGTTCAAAAGCACATCGCAAGCGGTCAAACCCGGGTGACTGCAACACCGATCTGCCAACCGGTGCAATGTCATCATCCACCGACAACAGGATATGCAAGCCGTCCTCGAGGCTTGCGGCGATTGTTTCAGCCAGGCTTTCTGTCTTGGGGTGCGAACCTTCGGTGTCCAGGGCGCCGAGGCGAAAGGCCCTGTCATGTTCGAGAAACGCTTCGGCCTGTTGATTCGGATTCATAGTTTCACGCGTGGGATGCAGTCGGTGCCCGCTTCGCCGGGCATCGACTTGATCTCGATCAAGTTCCGCATTTTGGCGGGATCGTCCGCAAGTAGATGAAAGGAGTTGCCGTGGCCGAACTGAACGTAACATGACACCTCGCCGCCGATCCTCCACTGCGCCGGTGCCCGGACCATATCGCCGCCGGCTCCGTAGTCGGCGGTCGATGTTGTTCCAGTGCGAAGTCGAAACCATGTGGCATGCGTTTTCGACGGCGCCGATAATACTGCTGACCGGTAGACCGACAAACTGAGCTGATTGATAGGCCCGCAGGTTGGCTGAAATGGAATCGAAGTTCAGGTGGCGGGTCATTGCAAACGGTACCCGTCTGGATACATTAAACATTTGCTGTAGACCGGCGTCTACAGGCATATTATTCACGTGCCAAACCGGTTTTGTGGCGTTCCACCATTCGTGCAGCCCCAACTGGTGGGGTCGCATGTGGTCGGGACAGCTGTCATTTGCAACCAGGACGGAGTCATGGCCGAGAAAGCGGAAGAACTCGATTTGCAAGCCGCAGAAGAGGAAGAAGAAATTGAGATAGAGCTTGTTGATCTCCAAGGGATCAACGAGAAGGAAAAGCGTCTCTACGACACGGCCCTGAGTGCACACGAGAGGAAGAACTACGCCTACGGCATCGACCTGCTCCGGACGCTGCTCAAGAAATACCCGGGCCTGATCGAGGCACG
The DNA here is from genome assembly GCA_003545375.1 of Lentisphaeria bacterium. Taxonomy (GTDB): domain Bacteria; phylum Verrucomicrobiota; class Lentisphaeria; order JABSQK01; family CAJWLW01; genus CAJWLW01. The sequence goes on along the minus strand of DPYP01000210.1, from coordinate 4,194 downwards.
CATGAAACTGCGCGAGATGCAGATGGACCGTATCGGCAAGATCTCGGCGCTGAGCCAGACCCTTGCCACTATCGGCGCCCTCCTGCCGTATCTCAAAGTAAAACGTCTCGCAGCCAAAGGGAAGTACGCCGAAGCCCTCGACGCCGGCGAGGCCGCCATGGGCATGGACCCGACCGCGTGCTTCCCATGCATCGTCCTTTTTCGAGCCGCCGAAGCTGCCGACGTCGACGCCATCTGCCTGATGGCGCTCGAACAGGCAATCGAGTTCCACCCGAAAAGTCTGCAGGTGCTCGACTGGCTGGCGCAGCTTTACTCACGCATGGGCATGGGCAAAAAGGCTCTCGTTTGCCGTCAGAAAATCTTCGAAACACGACCCAACGACCTGCAGGCCGAGGCTTTGGTAAAGGACGCTATCGCCGAGGCCGCCATGGACGAGGGCGGCTGGGAACGCGTCGCCGAGAGCGATGGCAAACTCGATTACCGTTCACTGATCAAGGATACCAGCGAAGCGGTGCGACTTGAGCAGCAGGACCGCACAGTCAAGGGCGACGCCGCGGCCGACCTGATAGACGATTTGTTGAACCAGATCGCTGAGCAGGATACTATCGACCGGCGCAAGAAAGTGGCGGAGCTCTACCTCGGATCCAACGACTTCGAGAACGCCCTGGTACACTATGGCCGCGCTCAGGAGCTTTCGGAGGGCGCCGACCCCTCGATCGAAGCGGCAATGACCGTGATCAACGGCCGCCAGTACGACGCTGCCATCCGCGAGTGGGCGGCCTATGTCAAGAGCGAGGAGATCACCGACGAGCAGCGGCAGGAAGGCGAGGCGCAGGTTGCCGAGTTGCAGCAGCAGAAGCTGACGATGTTCCTGCAACGCTACACGGAGCGCGTCAAGCGTTACCCCAACGATGTGCCCGAACGCTTCAAGTTCGCGACATTGCTGTGGGAGGACGGCCAGATCGACGAGGCCCTGCCGCATTTCCAGGTGACGCAGCGCAACGCGCGGTTCAAGCAGGAGTCCACCATTTATCTGGGACGGTGCTTTGCCAGCAAGGGCCAGCATGATCTGGCCATCGATCAGTATCAGGCCGGTATCGCAGAGCTCGAAGTGATGAACGCCGTCAAGAAAGACGCGCACTACAGCCTCGCAAAATCCCTCGAAGAGGTCGGGCGTGCTGACGACGCGCTTGAACAATACAAGGAAATCTACGCTGCCGACCTCAGCTTCCGAGACGTTGCCGACATCATCACGCGCTCGTACGATAGTTGATCCGGGTTGACGGTGCTGTTGCAGTATTTCTGTATCTGCATTTCCTACCGTTGTGTCTCCGTCCAGCGAAACCGAACTTGATATCTGCGCCTGAGTTGCGCGCCCAGCCCCGCCCTCCTGGTCATCGCCTTCGGCCTGGTCTTCCTCTACTTCCGGTCGCGCGTCGGCTACAAGCCGGTCGAGCTCTGAGGCAAGACGGCCTGCAGTGCTGTGCCGAGCCCATGATCGTGTTGAAGAGGGGGGGGTGAAGCGTGAAAGTTTCCCGACCCCCTGACCCCTGACCCTGATTCCTGGTTACTCTATTTGCGCCGCCGCCGGATTGAATTACGTTGACCTATGCAGCAGTACCTCGATCTGATGCGGCATGTCCTCGAGCATGGCGCCGAAAAACACGACCGCACCGGCACCGGCACCCACAGCGTCTTCGGGTACCAGATGCGATTCGACCTGACTGCCGGTTTTCCGTTGCTGACGACCAAGAAACTCCATGTCAAGTCGATCATCCACGAGCTCTTGTGGTTCATCGCCGGCGACACGAATGTCAAGTACCTGACCGACAACGGCGTGCGCATCTGGAACGAATGGGCCGATGAGAACGGCGATCTCGGCCCGGTCTACGGCCACCAGTGGCGCCACTGGGACACACCTGAGGGAAACCACGTCGATCAACTCCGGCAACTGCTCGACCAGCTGCAGAGCAATCCCGATTCACGACGGTTGCTGGTCTGCGCCTGGAACCCCGGCGATGTCGGGCGCATGGCGCTGCCGCCCTGCCACTGCCTGTTTCAGTTCTACGTCGCCGACCGGCGCCTCTCCTGCCAGTTGTACCAGCGCAGCGCCGATATCTTTCTCGGGGTGCCGTTCAATATCGCTTCGTACGCGCTGTTGACGTTGATGATCGCGCAAGTCGTCGGCCTCTCACCCGGTGAATTCGTCCACACCTTCGGCGACGCCCACCTGTATACCAACCATCTCGAGCAGGCGCGGCTGCAGCTCAGCCGCGAACCGCGAGAACTGCCCAGAATAGTGCTCAATCCGGCGGTGCAGTCGATCTTCGACTTTACCTTCGAGGATTTCGAACTGCAGGCCTACGACCCGCACTCCCACATCAAGGCGGCGGTGTCGGTATGAGTCTGGCGATTATCGCCGCAATCGCCGGCAATGGCGTCATCGGCCGCGACAACACCTTGCCCTGGCATCTGCCGGACGATCTTAAATGGTTCAAGCGCCATACCCTGGATCACACCGTCATCATGGGGCGCCACACCTACGAGTCGATCGGCCGACCGCTGCCGCGGCGGCGGTTCATTGTCGTCAGCCGCAACCCGGCGTTTGCTACCCACGGCGTGGTCGCGGCACCGTCGCTGGCAGCCGCACTGGCAGCGGCGGGGCAAGACGATATATTTATCATCGGTGGTGCGGCACTGTTCCGCGAGGCGCTGCCGTTGGCCGATCGGCTGTACATCACCAGAATCCACGCCGACGTGTCGGGCGACGTATATTTTCCCGACCTCGACATCGAAGAGTGGATCATGGTGTCGTCGGAACCGCACGCGGCGGATGAGCGACATGCCTATGCGTTTTCGTTCGAGATTCTCGATCGCAAGCGCCCGGGTCAACAATAGAATAAAGGGTCAGACATGAAAGCCATGCCGCTGTTGCTCGCCGTGCTTTTGGCCGGCACGTCCTGTCAGGTGTTCCAGAGTACTGACATCGATGATGTCATGCGCGGCGACACCAAGAAACACCTGGTCCCCGGCGTCACGACGCGCGAGGACTTGCGCGCCAAACTGGGGAACCCGGACAAAGTCGAGACGACCCGAGGCAACCCTGTGTGGACCTATGAGTGGACCACGCGCGAGCGGCGCACAGCCTATTCCGGCCGGCGTATCGGGGAAGAGCGCGACGCCTATCGCGACCTGCCCGGCTACACCCACTACATCACCAAGACCACCGTGCTGACGCTGTTCTTTGACGAGGACGGACTCCTGGTGAAACACCAGATGTTCTCGCCGGACGGCCAGTGACAGCACGACCCGGTACGTTGTAATGCCCGATGCCCTGTCGATCCTTACCGGTGAATATGAGCGCCTCCGCCTGGCTGCCGCTCATGACGCGATCGAATTGGACCTGGGCTGCGGCAAAGGCGGATATCTGCTCGAGCTTGCCAGACGCTTTCCCGACCGCCTGATCATCGGTGCCGATGTCATGCTGGGGCGACTGCGGAAGATCAAGCGCAAGGCCGAGCGCCGCGGCCTGGACAATGTCATGTTGCTGCGCGTTGAAGCCTGGTCGCTGTTGCCGCTGTTGCCCGACGGGGTGCTCGATCGCATCCACATCCTCTGCCCGGACCCGTGGCCGAAGGCCCG
>DPYP01000210.1:0-166 GCA_003545375.1 Lentisphaeria bacterium | reverse complement strand
GACCGGGGTGTTGCATCTGGCGACCGACAACGGGCCGTACCTGGAGACGATGCGGGCGGCAATTGCGCCGCTGGCAAGCTACCGCGAGGATCGGGAGGGAATCAGGGATGCGGTCGAGATCCAGACGGATTTCGAGCGCGGCTTCGCAGCCCGGGGCGTCGCTGTC
>DPYP01000279.1:0-8121 GCA_003545375.1 Lentisphaeria bacterium | reverse complement strand
AATTATGAAACGCATGGCGGTATTTCTCGCAACTTTGGTGATCGGCTTGACCCTGGCGATTGCAGGACGGGCCGTGGAACCGGTGGCGGTAACGCCGGAGCAGGCCGCCTTCTTTGAAAACAACGTTCGGCCCGTTCTCGCCGAGCAATGTTTCCGTTGTCACAGTCAGGAGGCGAAGAAAAAGGGCAAACTCAAAGGCGGCCTTTACCTGGACAGCCTCGCCGGTATGCTCAAAGGTGGCGATAGCGGTCCCGCGATTGTTCCCGCAAAACCCGATGATAGCCTTCTCGTCAAAGGCATTCGGTATACGGACAACGAATTGGAAATGCCGCCCAAGCAAAAGCTCTCTGCTGACGATATCGCGACCTTGACCGAATGGGTGGCCATGGGCGCACCTTGGCCGGGCTTTGATCCTGAGGCCGTCGCCGCGAGTGAAGACGAAGAGCCCTACGACTGGGAAAAGTTTCGAACATCGCATTGGGCGTTCAGGCCGGTGAGCAAATCCGCAGCACCCAAGGTGAAAGACCCTTCCTGGCCCAAGGGCGCGATTGATCATTACGTACTCGCGGGTCTCGAAGCCCGGGGAATTAAACCGAATGCCCCGGCGACCAAACGCCACCTTATTCGTCGAGCGTATCTCGATCTGATCGGTCTTACGCCGTCGACGGATCAGGTACAGTCGTTTCTGCAGGACGATCGTGCGGATGCTTTTGCCCGCGTCATCGACGAGTTGCTCGCGTCGCCCCATTACGGCGAACGCTGGGGCCGATATTGGCTCGACGTTGCCCGTTACAGCGATGGATTCGGAGGCTTCGGTGACGGTGCCGCTTTACCCAACGCCTGGCGCTTTCGCGATTGGGTGGTCCAGGCACTAAACGCCGACCTGCCGTACAACGAATTTGTCACCGCACAGATTGCGGGGGATCTCCTGGAAGAGAAAGCCGATCCGGTGGGCACAGGATTCTTTGCCGTCGGCCCCACTTATAAAGGCGATGGCGGCGATGCCGAAGCCACCGCTCAGGCCCGGGCGGAAACGCTTTCCGACCGGGTCGATACCTTTTCTCGCGCCTTCCTCGGCTTAACCGTTGCCTGCGCGCGCTGTCATGATCACAAGTTCGACCCGATCACTGCCAAAGATTATTACGCCATCGCCGGCATCTTTAATAATTCCAAGCTGCGAGTGCATCCTCTGGTGAGCAAGGCGGAAGTTGAGGCGTATAACCAAGCGCAGGCGGAGATCAAGACCAAGGATCAGGCGGTCAAGGAGTGGGAGAACCACCGCAAAGAAGTGGCCATGCGCGAAGGCATGCGTCAGGTCGAAGACCACCTGGTGACGCTGTTCCGCTTTTATCGTCAACGCCTCCAGCCCGAAGGCCAGAAGGATCTCGCCGCATACGCCTCGCAACATAAATGCGACACCGAGTACATGAAACGCTGGGATCAAAAATTGCGTGACGCCCGGTTCAAAGGCAAATTCAAGGAATTGGATATCTGGTATGACCTGAAACCTGCCGCGGATAAAACTAAGGCGACCGAAGCGCAAATCGTAGAATCCGCCCGCGCGTTTAAGACGCGCATCGAGGGTATCCTCAACCCGCTGGAGGAAAAAGAAAAGGTCTGGCGGGAAGCGCGGGCAAACGGCGACTTGAAAAAGGGACGGCCCAAGCCGGAGAAGCAGGGCGAGGCGCTGCTCAAGGAACTTCGACAGCACATTTATCCCGTGAATCTCGACCGAATCCTCGCCGATTCGGGCCGGGCGGAATGGGATCGTATGAAGGCTGAGCGCGAAGCGTTGAAAAAGAATGCTCCGGCCAGGTTTGCTGAAGCCCATGGCATCGGGGAATCCGGCAGCGGCGACATGCATGTGGCTCTGCGCGGCGACCTGCGAAAGAAAGGCGAATTGGCCCCGCGTCGCTTCCTGCAGATCATCGCCGGGGAGGAGGCGCCCGTGTTCAAAAAAGGCAGCGGGCGTATGGAGTTGGCGCAGGCCGTGATTGACCCCGCGAATCCATTGACCTCCCGGGTCATGGTGAACCGTATCTGGCAGGGTCACTTCGGTGCAGCCCTCGTTCGAACGCCAAGTAATTTTGGCTCACTTGGTGAAAAGCCGGATCTGCCTAAGCTGCTCGATTACCTCGCGGCGCGTTTCATCGAACACGGTTGGTCGATGAAAAAGCTTCACCGTGAGATTATGCTTTCCGCCACCTGGCAAATGAGCAGCGCGTTCGACCAGGAAAAGTTTAACCGCGACGGCGACAATCGTTCCATCTGGCGTATGAATCCACGGAAGCTCGACGTCGAATCCTGGAGGGACAACTTGCTCGGCGTGACCGGCGAACTGGACGAGACTCTCGGTGGAGCGCCCGCCAAAGAAATCCTTGGCTCCACCCGCCGTACGCTTTATGCGAGCATTAGCCGCAACGGGGATCGTTTTCAGTCGGATGATTTTTTGAGGCTGTTCGATTTTCCAGATCCGCGGGCCACCAGTCCCCAGCGTTCGGTGAGCACCGTGCCCCAGCAATACCTGTTTATGATGAACAGCCCCTTTATGCAGGCTCGCGCCAAGGCCTTGGCCGCCCAATTGAGCAAGTTGGAGAACAACGAGCAACGGGTGCGTAGCGCCTATGAACGATTGTACGCCCGGGTAGTCGAACCCGCCGAGCTCTCCGCCGGCCTGGCATTTTTAGGTGAAGCTCCCGACAAACAATGGCCCGCATACGCACAGGTCTTATTGAGCGCCCATGAATTTATGCAAATCCAGTAACTGTATCACGGAGCAAGTTCCATGCTACAATCAAGCCAACCGAGCACGATAAAATGAAATTCCTCGAACACGAACTCGCCTACCGCCGCGCCACCGCCCTCTCTCGCCGCGAAGCCCTCCACCGCATGGGCGCCGGCATCGGATCCATCGGCCTCGCCAGTATGTTCAATCATCCGGTCGCCGCGGCCAGCTCCGCCAACCCGCTGGCCCCGAAGCAACCGCACTTCGCCCCCAAGGCCAAACGGATCATCCAGCTCTTCATGCCCGGCGGTCCCTCGCAGGTCGACACCTTCGATTACAAACCCCTGCTCAAGAAACACGCCGGCGAACGCCCATCGATCGTCAATCGCAAGACGCTCCGCAACACCAAGATGGGCCTCATGCCCTCACCCTTTGAATTCAACCGCTACGGTCAGTGCGGCAAAATGGTGAGCAACATCTTCCCCGAGACCGCGCAGTGCGTGGACGACATCTGTTTCGTCCACTCCATGCACACCGACATTCCCGAGCATGCGGGCGGGATCCTCATGACCAACGTCGGTGCCCTGCAACCGAACCGTCCGAGCATGGGTGCCTGGCTTACCTATGGGCTCGGCGCCGAGTGCGATGATCTCCCCGGATTCGTCGCCATGTCTCCGCGTGCGAAACCGCGGGGAACCCTCGCCAACTGGGGCAACGCATTTTTGCCCGGAGCGCATGCCGGGACCTACGTCAACATCGAGAAGATGAAGCCTGACGCGATCATGCGGGATCTGAAAAACACGTCCTTGTCCCGTGCCGAACAACGCAAGCAGGCGGAGCTGCTGACTCAAATCAACCAGCTTCACCTCGAACGCCTGGAGCAGGACCAGCAACTCGAAGCCGGCATTCAAGCCATGGAGATGGCGTTTCAAATGCAATTCTCGGTGCCGGATGTTTTCGATGTCAGCAAGGAGAGCGAGGCCACGCGCAAGCTCTACGGTGATACTGAATTTGCCAAGGGCTGCCTGATCGCGCGTCGTCTCATCGAGAAAGGCGTACGCGTGGTTCAGTTGTCGCATTCGATCAGCGGTTACGACATCGCCTGGGACACCGGGCACGGGAACATCGTCGACGGACACGCCGAGCTCGCCCGCGCCTGCGATCAGGGGATTGCCGCCCTGATCAAGGATCTCAAAAATCGCGGGTTGCTCGAAGATACCCTGATTCTCTGGGGCGGCGAATTCGGTCGCGCTCCGACCAGCGAAGGTGCCAAAGGCCGCGACCACGACCACTACGGCTACACCATGTTCATGGCCGGCGGCGGGGTCAAACCCGGCTTCAGCTACGGCGCCACCGATGAGTTCGGATGCTCCGCGGTGGAGAATCGCGTGCACGTGCACGATTTACATGCGACCGTGCTTCACCTCATGGGACTCGACCACGAGAAGCTCACCTACCGCTACAGCGGCCGCGACTACCGCCTGACCGATGTGCATGGGCATGTGGTCCACGATGTAATCGCATGAAAATACTTATCTATATTTTTGTGACTTTTTTGTGTGGAGCGGCTGCGGCGGCTGAATACGTTGACGGCAAAATCGGCACCGCGCTGATCCTCGACGGCAGCTCGCACACCGTCAAAATACCGCACTACGCCAGACTCAAACCGGCCAAGGCAATGACAAATCGAATATTCAGAAGCAATTCAAAATGAGACCCGCGTTAATTTTTCTGAGCACTTTGCTATTATTTTCGATCGGCGCATCGCGAGCAGCCGAAACACCTGCCGGCCCTGGAATGTTGCTGTTCAAACAGCAAGTGCGTGAACTCCTGACGACCCACTGCCTGCAGTGCCATGGGGGCGATAAGGTCAAAGGCGACTTCGATCTCTCGACTCGGGAAGCTCTGTTTGAGAGCGATCACGTTGCCGGGACCGCAGAAGACAGTCATTTAATGCAGGTGATTAACCATGTTGCCGAGCCAGAGATGCCGTTGAAAGCTGAGAAACTCCCGGACGAAGCGATTCGTCTGATTGGTCAATGGATCGACCACGGAGCACCGTATGACAAGTCTCTGAACGAAGGCTTAACAAAAAGAACTCTTGATGCCGCGGATTCTCACTGGGCGTTTCAGCCCATTCGGCAGCCGGCGTTGCCCGAGGTAAAACATGAATCCTGGGTGACCAACCCCATTGACCTGTTCGTGCTGAAGCAAATGGAGAAAGCCGGACGCAAACCCGCGACGCCGGCAGATTCGTATACGCTCTTTCGCCGCGCAAATTTTGATCTGCTAGGTCTGCCTCCTCGTCCGGATGCCATCACCGGGTTCGTCAGCAAGCCTGAATGGCCCAAGCTGATCGATGAGCTTCTGGATTCTCCCCACTACGGCGAACGTTATGGACGGCATTGGCTAGATGTCGCCAGGTACGCGGACAGCTCTGGGTATGGCCGCGATTACTTCTTCCCTCACGCGGCTCGATACCGCGATTACGTTATTCAGTCGATGAATAGTGACAAGCCCTTCAACACATTCATTCGTGAACAGATTGCGGGAGACGTTCTCTATCCAGAAGACAAGCCGACAGCGATTCGACGTTTTGCGACAGGCTTTTATACCATCGGCGCCATTTATCCCGTTTCAGCCAATGGGATTAAACGGCCCAAACAGTTTGAGTACGATCGACTGACAGACGCTGCGGATGTGACAGGCGAAGCGTTCCTCGGCCTCTCTATTGGCTGTGCACGTTGTCACAACCACAAGTACGATCCGATCTCCCAACGCGACTACTTTGCCTTTCAGTCCTTTTTCGCCTCTTCCTTTTTCAAGGAAATGCCGGCCGACCCCAAATACATCGGTTTGACAGTCAGCGAATCGAAAGACATGAAAATTTCCATCAAAGACTATTTGCTGGATCACAAACCGAGCGAAGAGAATGCCACCTTCTTCCATCGCGGAGAATTCGAGTCACCTGTTGAAAAGGTTGGGCCCAGGTTGCCCCACTACTTTTCGAGCACAATACAGAGTAAGACTGCCGACTACACCCAAAGGCGGCTTCTCCTGGCGAATTGGATCGTCTCTGACGACAACACACTAACTGCCAGGGTCATTGCCAATCGCGTCTGGCAATGGCATTTCGGAGAAGCGCTGGTTTCCACTCCCAACGATTTTGGAACTCAAGGAGCGGAACCGTCCCATCCCGAGCTACTGGACTATCTCGCAAGCTATCTCATCGAGAACGATTGGAGCCTGAAGAAGCTTCACGTTCATATCATGAGTTCTTCCTCATACAGGATGAGCAGTTCCCATCATGAACCGGAAGTAGCGGGCGTTCTTGACAGGTTTCCCACTAAAAGAATGCAGGCGGAAACCATCTGGGACAACATGCTGGCGGTTTCCGGCAAGCTGAACCTAACGATGTATGGACCGGCCGTATTTCCGCCAATCGACATGGACTTGGTGAAGTCGAGGCGCAATGCCATTTGGGTGGAAGAAAAGAACGCCAGCGATTGGATGCGCCGGGGAATCTATGTTGCAATCAAACGATCCCTGCACTTTCCGTTCTTTGATGCATTCAATGGCGCGAATTCACCCTCCAGTTGCGGCAAGCGGGAAGAGACGATCGTTTCGCCACAAGCGCTCATGATGATGAATAATGAAATCCCAGGAAACCTGTCTGCGGCTTTTCACGAACGCCTGATCCAGGAATGCGGCGACGATCGGGAAAAGATGATCGCGCGAGCCTGGATGCTGGCATACGGCCGGCCGGTAACGGAGATGGAGAAACAGTTAACGCTGCAATTTCTCAGTGATGACGACTTTAAGACCTGGTGCCACGCCCTGTTCAACAGCAATGAATTTATCTACATCAAATAGTTTGCCTATGGAATCCTTCATCAATAGACGGGAAATGCTGAAGCGCTCAGGCCTGGGCTGCGGCATGTTGGCCTTGCACAGCCTGATGGCGGAATCCACGGCTCAAGCCAGCGCGATTCCGTCTCATTTTCCCGCCAAGGCAAAGAACGTGATCTGGCTGTTCATGCATGGCGGCCCAAGCCAGATGGATACCTTTGACCCCAAGCCGCTGTTGAATGATTTACACGGGAAGAAAGCCCCGGCTTCGTTTCATGACATTCAGACTTCGTTTACCGATGTCAAAAAGCAGAAACTTCTGGGCAGCGATTTCACTTTCTCACGCTGCGGCCAATCCGGCATGGAAATCAGCGATGGTTTCAAATACATGCAAAGACACGCTGATGACATCGCCGTGATCCGCAGCCTGTATCACAAGGACTTCAATCACAATCCGGCCCTATGGTTCATGAATTCCGGTCACAACAAAGGCGGTCGTCCTTCCATGGGGAGCTGGCTGTCTTATGGACTGGGATCCGAGGCCAACAATCTGCCCGGCTTCGTTGTCATGACCGATGGCGCGATGAAGGCGGGTAGTGGTGTGTGGGGCAATGGCTTTCTGCCGGCTACCCATCAGGGAACCAAGCTCAGTGCTTCAGGACCGCCGATTCCCAATCTCGAGCAATCGATGGAAAGTGAAAAGCAGCTCAAGATGCTGAACTATATCAGGCAATTGGATTCGGGAACCCATCCTGAACTTGAAGCGCGGATCAAGAGCTATGAGCTGGCCTTCCGAATGCAGATGGCGGCGCCCGAAGCATTGGATATCGCGAACGAATCCAAAGCGACCCTCGAACTCTACGGTAAAAACGTCTTTTCGCGACAGTGCCTGATGGCGCGCCGCCTGGTAGAACGAGGCGTTCGCATGGTTCAGATATATAACGGATGCTCATCGGGGGACGAGTGGGATACCCACCATCATAATAATAGTCGCCACAAGAAATTGCTGCGCAATGTTGATCAGGGCTGCGCTGCCTTGTTGGCGGATTTGAAAGCTCGCGGAATGCTGGAAGACACACTCGTTATCTGGTGTGGCGAATTCGGCCGCACGCCGACGACTGAGAAAAGCAGTGGTCGCGATCACAATCCGTATGGTTTTTGCGGCTGGATGGCTGGAGGCGGCGTCCAGGGCGGGCAGGTCATTGGCGCCACCGATGAAATAGGCTTCCGCGCAGTGGAAGACAAGGTCCACGTCCACGACTTTCATTCCACCATTCTAAAATTGATGGGACTGGATCATGAAGCCTTGAGCGTAAGGCACAAGGGCCTGGATCTGCGCCTGACGGATCTTCATGGTTATCACGATATCTATGACAGATTGACGGGGCGTAAGGTTTGATTGCCTGAGACCATTTGCCAGAGGTTTTTTCGCCAATCTACCGTTCCAGTCACGCATAAAAAAAGAGGGGTCAGGAGAAGAAATCGACATGATTCTACATAAACGTATCTACAGAGCAGTGGTGATTATTGCGTGCATGCTATCGTTG
>DPYP01000143.1:10088-13044 GCA_003545375.1 Lentisphaeria bacterium | reverse complement strand
CTTCGAGCACGGCAAATTTTTTCACGTCGACGAACATCCCGTGGACGGCGATAGAGGACAATTCTTCATCCGGCCGTTTTACTCGGCATAGATTGATGCCCCAGGTTGAGCTGGTTTGTGACGTGATGCCGAGGGCATAATAGGGAATGGCTATTTCCACCGACCAGTAATCGTCGCCTATGTGTGTTTTTCCAATCCATTCACCGTTCCATGCGTCGTCCTCACCGGAGCCACCCAGGGATCTGGTGCAGTCGAAGGTGGCCTCATACGCGTTGATGCCGAGCTGATAGTAGTTCAGATCGGACTGGTCAGCGTCAATGGACCGGTCCGGGTCCAGCATGATCTCGACATGATCACTCTCGTACCAAATGGCGGAGTCGTGGGCGCCGGGCCCGCCGAACGGCCGGGTCCCTTTCTGGATCGGACATTTCATCGCGATGTAAAGATTGGACTGGTCGTAGCAGATGTAGGCGTAGGACTGTACCGTTGCGCGGACCTCCGTTTTTCTGCTCAGGAAGTCAGTTATCTCCGGCGCTCTTTCCCAGCATTCATCATCCACTCTGCCGTCAATCGTCGGTGCCGTGTCGGCCCTCACGGCCTGGATGACTCTGGGTTTGGAAAACACCCCCGACTCGGCGCCGGCCGCTCCGCCAGCGTACGCTGCCCCGATAATGGACAAAAGAAAAACAATTCGTCTTGCCGTCGTCATCAGTGACCCCTTCTTGTTATTTCCTTCACGCGGCTCATCCTCAAATCATGTAATCCGCCAGCACGAACATATTCGCAGTAATAGAAAATCCCATCGTCAACAGGCACGGCAGACAATGCGCTTAATCATTGATATCCCGCCGGACTGTTCGCCAGCTCTCCCCTCAGCACCGGGAACGGGTCTGATCTAAATATCCAGATATAAGTGCCACCCGTCTCTATCACAACAAGCACACGTTGCAGGGGCCCAGGTCGGTGCACTGACAGAACAGGGCGGCACAATGCCATCTTCGTCATCGGTATACATCACAAAACCCAGATATATCTGTTTCAAATTGCTGATACACAGCGCTAAGGCCGCCCTTTTTCTTTTGCCAGGTTCAGCGCGGGCAGCAGCATGGAGGCGAGAATGGCGATGATGGCAATCACCACCAGCAGTTCGATGAGCGTGAAAAAGTTTCGCTCCACCTTGTTACCGTCAATCATCGCAACCAAGCTCCCGTCCGCCGTCAGTTCCAAGTCCAACAGCGGCTTACGGATTCTCAAATTGGAAGGCTTCGCCCACACGCAAGTTTTCGGCGGCGGCGCGAATACCAGTGGCGGCATAATCGAACAGCCTAAGGGATTCCTCCTGCCGTCGCTGGGGCGTATCCCGGGCGACATCCGGGTCGCACCGGAGGGACAGCGTCACGGCCGTCGCGTCGCGCGGTCGACAGAGTACTGAAACAATCACAGCAAGAAGCATCTGCTTAATTTTCTCATTTCACTATTCCTCCATTGGATAATAGGGATGGACCTGCAGAAAGTTAAACATGAGCTGTTGACCGACCGGGCCGGCTGGTTCAGCATCCGCCTTCCAATCCGTTATCGTGACACGGGCCGACTTGCCTTTAGCGCGAAACAGATACCAGTGATAGTTCATCCACGTCTTGTGTGTTTTCGGATTTATAAACCCGGCGAGCGGGGCAAAACAGGTAAAAGTTCTTTCGGGGATCATGGTGACATTTTCCAGCTCAATACGGACGGCATACTTCTCTTTCTTTGACATATCGTCGTAGTCGCACGTCATCATCCTGAATGTGTATAATTTGCCGGGCTCAAGATTTTTGATCTCCTGGGTTATACTGTTCGGTTTTTCTGCACTTCTCGCCATAACCAGACCGATATCTCCATCTGGTGACCAGTACATGCGTTCTTGGAGCTTCCCGAGGCCCGGTTTGAGAGTCGTACGGATGCTGCCCTGCTCGGCCGGGGTAATCTCCCAACCCTGCGTACCGTCGACAAAATCGCCGTTTGTAAGGTGCGGCGATTTATACGGATTCTTTGTGGCCGGCTCCGTTTTCCCTTCGATCCCGTAGTGCCTGAATAGATTGCAAGCCCAGCGGATCGTTTCTTCGTCGGAGTAGCCGGAATGATATAACATCAGCCCATACGTCCCCCAGAAAACCGGATCGTTTGCGATAGCGTTGTACTGCGTATCAAGGTAAACCTTATAGTTTACAGATGGCGTTGAGTTCAAGAGGTGGCCGCCGACTGCTGTAAAGGTTCCGAAGCAGACCGCCACGTGCTCCATGGCGCGTGGGTACATGTCGCGAAATTCACGGGCCATGTCTACGACCTTCTGTTGCAGAAATAACCGCGCGGCGAGCTCGCTTGTATGAGTCTTCAAATACCGTTTCCACGCAATCGTTGAGCCCGTATCAATTATAGCCTTCATGAACGCCTGCTGTCCCATCAATGCATGAATGTGTTCGTAAGAATGGAAGAGCTTGTCTTTGAACTCGGGGCTTGCCCGGAGTTTATGTATCGCCTCTGCATAGGCGGCGCTGGCAGGATAGGAGCCGGCATCCTCGTCTGCCATTGAACCGTGAACAAGTCTGTTGGTAAAGCCTGCAGTTGAGGATATGTGCTTATATGCCTGCTCGGCCGTATACGTCTTTCCATCCTTCTCGTACGGTACCAAGCAGCCGGCAAGCCACCGCCTCCCGCTTGACTGCCATTTTTTGAATGACGGCATCTCCACGTTAGACGGGGCGATGACAAACGTGTTGACATTCGGTATGACATATTTTTCTGTGAATTCCTCGCGTGACATCCCTAAGGATCCAGAAAACGCTGGACCGCCAGGGAATTCATGTAACAGGATTTCTGGTATCGAACGCACCACGATCCTGTCAATCCTGGCACCGCCTTCACTGCTCACAGTCAGCTTATGCTCCCCTGCCGGCAGAAATCGCATCGCCTCCTT
>DPYP01000143.1:1921-9710 GCA_003545375.1 Lentisphaeria bacterium | reverse complement strand
CGATATGCCGATCTCCCCACCGCTTGCATCGGCCGTCGCCATAACATATGCCCACCGCCTTTTGGGGCTCCTGAAGGTGAATGTCTTGTCGGCGCTGATGTTTTCCGACTTGAAAAGATCCCAGACAACATTGTTCAATATTTTGATTCCTTTGAAAGTTTCAGGCTGGCCGGGCCACTTGACGCTTTGACGTGACGATTCTCCGATCCGTTTTCCATCACTGTCAAGTATTTCTGCCTCGACCAGATACGTGCCGGCTGCAATGCTGGTGGCGTCTATTTTGAGGGTGGCGAAGCTGGAATTTGGCGGAATTTTTTCAACCCTGGTTCCGAGCACCTTGCCGCCCCCGGCATCCAGTACCCTTACTTTGGCCACTGAAGATTCAGGCAGCAGCCTCATGAGCGCATAATCAATCGTCACCGCTATCCAACCCGGTTCCGGGATAGCCTGCGCCTTTATGAGCGGCGCTTTGAAGTCCTTTGTCTCTTTCCCAAAGGCAACGGCTTGCTCCTTATAACGGGCGAGGATGTCGGCGGAATCAAGCGCGCCCTTGTAAATGCGCACCTCGTCCATGAGGCCCTTGAAGTACGGTGCTCCAAGTCCCTGGGACCTGCCGATCCATAGCGGGACGCCCTCAATTTTGGGGCTGTTATACTGGGACAAAACCCGTTGCAGACGGCCGTCGAGATAATAGGCAATGGTGGTGTTGTCGAAAGTCAGCACCACATGGTTCCATGAGCCTTTTACGGGCATCTCCTTAATACTATGCTCATAATAATGTTTCGACCCAGCCAAACCATCCGCCTCTGCAAAGATAAAGCTGGTACTCCCGTGGTAGTTTTTGAAGGCCAGCACAAGTCGACAGTCCTCCCAGCCAGATCCGGTGGTCCAGTTGACCAGGCCTCCCTGGAACTCCTCCGGTTTGAACCACAACTCGATCGTGCCGCCGAGCTCAAGTTGTTGCAGACTATTGCTTGCCCCACAGTCCACGAAATCATCCACACCGTCGAACCGAAGCGCATAGCCTTTGGGCCCCTTGACGAAGGCCGCAGCACCCTCGATCCTTCCATGGTTGTCCTGGCCGCTCGAGTCGCGGGCCCTTTCGCCACTACCCTCGCTAAAAGTCCAGTGCCCTACCAACTCCGGCTCGGCAGCTACGGCTGTACCTGCTGCCACCAACAACAAAACACTCAATGTCACGTTCACGACAATCCAATTCTTCATGTCAATACCCTCGAGGAGTTCTGGTTTTAACTGGGATGCACATCTTTCTGTGGAACCTCTATGGCGTTCTGTCCTGTTTTAGTAACATCTGAGGCAGCATCTTTGGCGATCAGCCAAACAGTTCCCAAGCAAGTTCCACTTTTCCATCAATGTCTCGCGCCGCCTCGTTTCCATTAATCGTCACGACCAGACTTCCATCCGTCGTCAGTTCCAGATCCAGCAGCGACTTGCGGATTTTCAAATTCGAAAGCTTCGCGCACGGCCACGGCGAGTTGACGTGCACCGTCAAGGCGTCCTGGGTCCAGCGGATGCCGAAGACCCCTTCGATTACCGAACTTAGCGCCGAAAGGATGCATCCATAGCTTACAAAACGCCGGGGAAGGATCTCACCGGTGTCGGCGTGGTAAACCTCTCCGCGATAGCGCGGGCCCAACCCGGCATTTTCCCCGATGCGCCGAAACAGTTTGAATAATTGCCGGTGCGCCTCCTCGTAACATCCATGTGCGTACAGTCCGGCAGCAACTTGATTGCTCCAGTGCATATCAAATCCGCTGTTGTAGCCTTTATAGTCTGCAGCATCGAAATATGGACTGCTGCGTGCCAGACAGAGCACGCCGAACTCGCTGGCGAAGTCAGGATGATTACACCAGGCAGCCAGTCTTTCGGCCTGTTCCCTGGTGGCAACCCCGCCGGGACGATAAACGTGATTCGCGAAGATCCCTGTTATGAAGCCGCCAATGCCGACGTAGTCGCTGACCGAGCCATCTGAACGCCGGTCAATGAAAAAGCCCAGCTCTTCGTCCCACAAGTGTTCCTGGATGGTCTGTCGCAGGTCTTCCGCCATCCCGCGGTATCTTTCGCTGCGCTCTGCGTCCTGGGCCAGCTCTTCGATGTCGGCGAGCGCCAGAAGCGTCCCATAAACCATCGCGTTGGTATCGTTGTAAAAGCTGCCGACGCCACCGCGATAGCGGGTTACTGCCTCGAGAGCCGGCCCCAGTCCGCTGAACTCGCCCGGGTACAGACCGGGGAACCGCTTCATCTCACCGTCGGTCCAGAATAATCCGGTATCCGTATCGCGAAACGCCAGTTGCGCTTCCAACGCGTCCTCGAGCCGCTGCAGTAAGGTGATGTCGCCGATGGGCTCGCTGAGCAGGCCCATGTCGCCGGTGCTCAGCAGATACTTGTGCAGCATTCCGCATAAGTGTCCGAGGGAGGTAACATAGTTGCCCGGGTCGCTGATTCGGTCGCTGCTTCCCCCGACATGCCCTAAACGCAAGAGCCCCTCTTGACGCGTCCCACGAAGCACGTAAAGCATGACGTCTCGGGCTGGTTGATTGTCATGCAATAGTTGTATCACCTCGGCTTGCGGGGTGACAAAGGAGTTGACCGCAGAGTCCGTCTTGATCCGGCAGTTGTTATCCCGAAAAAATCCGGCCGGCACCTTACCCATCGGCACGTCGATTCGATTCATGCGGAAGTCCGCCCAGGACCAGAGGAAGTTCTTAGCGAACGATTCGTCCGGCACATCCAAACGCGGCACTTCGTCGAGGTACCGGTTCCACCACGCCTCGGTTTCAGCCTCCAGTTTTTCGGGCGATGACAAGACTCCTGCCAGCCCCTCCCTGGCCTCTTCGACAGTAGAACCCAATGCCCGGGCAAAATAGATGGGTTGCGGGCGATCACCATCGCCCGCTTCGGCGACTGTCTTGACCATGATGTCGTTGGCGTAGTCGTAATCCAGGCCCAGGTTGACAGCTTCGGCGTCAGCAGTTGAGCCGATGGCTTCGCCGTGCTTGCCAACCTTGCTTCTGCACCAGGCGGTGCCGCCGGCGAGACTGTGACCTGCCTCTGTTGCAAGCAGTATATTCCCCTGGTGGCCACGCAACTGATGGTAAACGCGCCACTTCCGGGAACGGTTGCCGCTCTTGGGAGACAACTCCAGTTTGAAGAGGTAACCCGGCTGCAGCCGGGGAAGAATGAGGGAAACGTCAACGGCGAGGTCGTCGAACTCATAGCGCCATGTCTGCCGGGCCGGCTGGAATATCACCGTGGCATCCTGCGCCCCCGATGACACGGGCGTGTCCAGGAGATATTTTTTACCCGTGTCATCGTCATACACCGCGGGTATTAAATGTTGTTCCCGGTCATACCGCAGACCTTCAGAACCGAAGCCGAAACAGACCACCTCGCTGACGCAGGGGCGATTGAGCTCGGCCATGAGCTCCAGTTGACCATTGCCCCACATCGCCGGCCACAATGTTGTTCTCAATTGGCTGGGCACGATGCTGTATGCGAGCCAGTCGTTGGGTTTATTCATTGTTCCGCTCCGTGAAATTGAACCGCGAATTGACGCGAATTTTTCCCAACCATCTCATCGAAGGTTCGAAGGATGAATGGCTTTGCAGTCTTCCAGTCTTCCAATCCAAACTGTTTGATCTTCACCACACTCTAACCTTAAACCGTGAACCGGAGCAGTCACTCAAACCCGATGTCTTTCAGACGCACGGTCTTGCCGGTGCGCTGTGCTTTTCTGCCGGGCCAGAATTATATTGGTATTCTTCTGGAAATGGCATCCCATTACAGTCAAATTTGGCTTCATGGGACAACCACCGACCATACCCGATGCGCTCACGGGGTCCAGCCCGGTTTCCATTCATCGCAAGCTGCTGTTTAATCTTGCGCTGTTCGCCCTCACTGGCGGGCTCATTGCCATCACGCTGAAGGTGTGCTTCCGGGCGGGATGGGATACGAGCCCCATGGCCCTCGGTTTTTACCGGATGCTGGTCATCGGCATTGTCTACCTGTTGCTGGCCGTGAATCGGCAGGACCGACTGCTGCCGGCGTCCGTGCGGGCGAGGGCGTATCTGCTGGCAGCGACCGTCCTGAAAGCCATCGTCAACGCGCTGCTGCTGTACGGCCTGCTGATCATGGATGCGGCGGTCTTCCAAATACTCTTCTCCTGCCTTTATCCGGCGTTTTCACTGATGATAACCCGCTACGCGAACCGCCTGAGCGATCGCTTGACCGCTGGTCGTGTGTCCGGTTGCCTGCTCGGGGCGGGGGCCGCTGTGATGATCGGCCTGAAGGATGGTTTCGATTTTTCGACGAATATCGGCCTATGGGGATTTTGCATTGCCGGATTGGCATGTCTGGTGGCAGGGATTCATCTGAACCTCGAACGCAAGGCCATCGAGCACGGCGCCACGCCCATGCAAAGCATGTTGGGCGTGTCATTGTACACTGCGCCGTTGTTCCTGGTGTTCGCCGTGGTCGCCGGTGAACCGCTGGCCGCGCCGCTGGCGTCCGGCAGCGGTTTGTCGGCCTTGTTGTTCTGTGTTCTCATCGGGGTCTTGCATTACGCCGCCCGTCGTTATTGCCAGGGGATCTCCCAGGTTTCCGGATTTCTCCTGATCGAACTGCTGGTCGTCTTTGTAACCGTGGTGACGGCGGTCCTGTTTCTTGGCGAGATCCTGACCTGGCCGGCGGTCGTTGGTCTGGCGTGCCTGCCCGTGGCGCTGTGGATTGGCCGGGCACGCCTAAAGGTGGAAACACCGTGATCGGCTTCCTCGCTGCTACCCGCGCCCCACATACGGCATCTTGGTCGCCATCACCGTCAGGGACAGCACATTAGTCGAAAGCGGCAGGTTGGCCATATAGACCACGGCATCGGCGACGTCGTCGGGATTTATCGTTGGCTCGGGTTGCATCGAACCGTTTGCCTGCATCATACCCTCTTCGACCTTATAGGTTTGTTTGGTCAACGCATTGCCGATGTCGATTTGCCCACAGGCGATGTCGTACTTGCGGCCCTCCACGGCGGCTGACTTGGTCAAGCCGCACACGGCGGCTTTCGTGGCGTTGTAAGGAGCGGCCTCGGGACGGGGAACATGAGCCGATATCGAGCCGTTGTTGATTATGCGCCCGCCCCTTGGGTCCTGGTCCTTCATGAGCCTGAATGCTTCGCGGATGCAGTAGAAAACGCCGGACACATTGGTATCGACGCACGACTGCCATTCGTCGTCGCTCAGGTCTTCTATCGGTTTGCGCGGAGCGCCGATCCCGGCGTTATTGAAAAGCACGTCCAGTCGGCCGAATTCCTCGCGAACCTGTTCGAACAGGGAGCGCACCGAAGCAGCATCGGAGACATCCGCAAGCACCACTGAGGCGCGAGCGCCAGCGGCGACAACCTCACCTGCGGCCTCTTGAGCCGTATTCTCGTTCAGGTCGGCCAGTACGACGGAAAATCCCGCACGCCCCAGCGCCACCGCAGTCCTGCGTCCAATACCCGATCCTGCCCCAGTGACCAGGGCAACGCGGAGTTCGGCTGAAAGGGTGTCGTTCATACGGGGTAGCTTAAATTAGAGGGAATCTTTTTACAAGCCTTTCCTACTTCCACAATGACCGCAGTTTCTAAAAAAAGCCGTGACGCATCCCCAACGAGTGCCTGCCGGGATTCCTGTCCCGCAACCGTTGCTGTGCAGAATGGGCACTGGCACTTCTTCGCTCAGTTCGTCGTAGAGGGCTAGGCTTCAGGCGTGATGCCAAGGTCGCCGCCGTTGATCAGTAATTGCGGGCCGTGGCTGAGCATCGAGTCCAGACAACGTTCAAAACCCTTGCTCGAATCGCGCCCCTCGCACAGGTGGATGTCGGTAAAGTAGATGAATTCATGGTGGCCTTTTTTGTAGGGAATGCCAACGGCTATTTTTGCGACCAGACTAACGGCGTCTGCTCATCGTCGTCGTGCAGGTCGCCGATCTCCATGCTTTCAAAACGCTCTTTCGACAGAATATTCTGGATGCCGTTGAAGGTCGCGCCATCGGGCATATAGGCGCAGGTCATCGCCCGGCGGGCATATGGCGTCATGTTGGGACCGGCGGCGTGGGCCATGAGTCCATTGTGGAAACCGGCGGAGCCGGCCTTCATCGCGGCGGGGACCGGTTCGATCTCCCTAAATTCGGGGTATTGGTCGAAGAGGGCGCCAATATCGGCGCTGAAGTCGCCTTTGCGCTCGTAGTCGGCCTGTTGATGCGAGCCGGGCAGGAAATACACGCAGCCGTTTTGCACCGTGGCGTCGTTGAGCGCGATCCAGATCGAGATGGCGTCGGGCGAGTAGAAGGACCAGTTGGGCACGTCAATATGCCACGAGGTGGGGTTGCCCCAGGCGAGTTTCTGCAAGGTTTGGTCGTGCCAGACGCGGATGCCGTCGATGTCGGCGAGTTGGCAGAGCATTTCGCCGAGAGTCGGGTTGAGGAAGAAATTCTTGATATCGTTGTTGACTCGCCAGAGATTGACCCGTTGCAGGAATACCCGGCTGTAATAGGTCTCGCTGTCGCCCATGATGCTCTCGTTGTGCTCGCCGGAAACTCCGGAAACTTTGTCGCCGCCCATCGTCTCGACACCGGTGTCGACGGCGGCGTTGAGGGCGCTTAATTCGTCGGGAGCGAGGAAGTCGTCGACGATCAACCAGCCTTCTTTCTGATAGTGCTCTATTTGAACAGGGGCGAGTTCAGTTTTCATTAGGTGTCGTCCTTTTGTTGTGGTTTTGCATCATTGACGGCACTTGTTCGCAGTGGATTGCTTGGCGCATGTGCCCGCGCCTACGCAGCTTTCGGCGACGGTGCTGGATCGCGCGTCGTCAATCAAACCGGCGGCAGCGGCGCTAAGGGAAGTTCGTGCCCGACCCTGTCGACCAGGGAACTCGCAGGTCAGGCAAATAATTCCCCGGAAAGTTCCGCTTCCCTATCCGCGCTTCGTACCACCTCTCTACCATTTGTCCATCCGGCTTGTACTGTGCGGCACAAACCATTCGGCATTGGTATCGATGGATGGCGCGGCCGCGCCGCATCATCGATACCCCGCCGGGCTGTCCAGTAGACGACCATTATACGAGGGAACCGGGACGTCCGGTGAAATCCCCGGCACACTTATGATAAAGTTCGAATCCGGGCAGAACATTCCATGACCGTCCACGAAAATCATATTGGCGGCATTATTGTGTCTCTGTATGTCAACGCCGTAACCGTAAGCTGCAATCCAATCGCTGTACCGCGGGGTGGCGCCGAATTGCCGGCAATTCCCCGTGCCGTCCGCGAAAGCAACGGTCAGTTCCTGCGGCCTGATCCGATCGAGTTTGCGCCACTGGTGGGTGTCATAAAAAGCACCGCCGGTCGCATAGTGCCATCCGACATTCCAGCTATTGTAACCATAGGAGATGGAATCCCTGTCGACGCTGGTGCCAAAAGGACCGCCCACCTGGGGCAAATACCCATGTTCATGCCCATCGCTTGGGCAGATGTATACACCGATCCCGCCAACGGCGCCCCTGGTTATCTGTCTGGTACCCAGATATCCGGAAATGGTGGAGAGCCAGTCATAATCACCCCACGGACTGGTAGCGGGAGGTACATATCCATCTTCGTCGTCGGTATACATGGCAAAGCCCAGATATATCTGTTTCAAGTTGCTCAGACATACTGCCTGCCGCCCTTTTTCTCTTGCTGCGTTCAGCGACGGCAGCAGCATCGAAGCCAGGATGGCAATAATGGCGATGACCACCAGCAGTTCA
>DPYP01000143.1:0-1614 GCA_003545375.1 Lentisphaeria bacterium | reverse complement strand
GATGACCACCAGCAGTTCAATGAGCGTAAAGCCAGATCGTTGTTGCAATACAAGGAAACGCTGTTTCATAGCACAATCGGTGGGAAGAGTGAAAGCCAACGGATAGGTGATTAAGTGACTGTCGATAGCCCATTATTTCAAATTCCCGTGCCTCCGTACGTGACCCGACCCGTAACACCCACCTAACCACGATACCGTTCTGCGCTGGTCGGGAATCAGAAAAAGATTATCGATACCCCGCCGGGCTGTCCAGTAGACGACCATTATACGAGGGAACCGGGACGTCCGGTGAAATCCCCGGCACATGAATGATAAAGTCCGAATCCGGGCAGAACTTTCCATGACCATCCACGAAAATCATATTGGCGGAATTACTGTGTCTCTGTATGTCAACGCCATAACCGTAAGCTGCAATCCAATCGCTGTACCTGTTTGAAGAAGCCCCTATCTGTCTGCAACTTCCCGTGCCGTCCGCGAAAGCAACGGTCAGTTCCTGCGGCGTGATCCGATCGAGCTTGCGCCACTGGCGGGTGTCAGAAAAAGCACCGCCGGTCGCCTGGTGGTATCCCACATTCCAGCCATTGTAGCCATAGGAGATGGAATCCCTGCTGACGCCGATACCAGGACTTACTTTATACCCGGACTCATGCCCGTCACTCGGACAGACATATACCCCAATACCAAACATGTCGGAGCCACAACCGATGTTTTGCTGCGGCCCCAAATATGCGTGGATGAAATGCAGCCAGTCGACATCACAGCAGTCGCAGGGTGGGTTTCCAAGCCAGATCGGCGCACTGACCGAACAAGCCGGTACAATGCCATCTTCGTCGTCGGTATACATGGCAAAGCCAAGATATATCTGTTTCAAGTTGCTCAGACATACTGCCTGCCGCCCTTTTTCTCTTGCCAGGTTGAGCGATGGCAGCAACATCGACGCCAGGATGGCGATGATGGCGATCACCACGAGCAGCTCAATAAGCGTAAAACGTGCACTGGGCCGCAGGCCTGACCGTCCGCCGCTTGGGTGCGGGAGTGATCCCCTCGCAACGGGATCAAGGCAGTCAGTCCCCCCTCGGCGAGGCTCAACCGAGGTGAAGCCGTATCTTTTTCGAGGGCATGTGCTCCTGCGTCTCATGACCATGTCCACCGATAGGACTTAGTTTTCGGTATAGTTGTCCGGCGCACGCGAAAAAGTGGTGACAACGCAGGCGGCCAGTTTCAACGTCTGCAAGCATTCATTCGACTATATTGCAAAACAAAGCCGCGCGTGAGTATTCACAGCCATCCCATGTGGAGATTGTCGATTGGGTGTGAATCGGCCCCACTCATCTACCCACAATCTTGCCGGATGGCAGTGAACTCATAACGCGTCATCAATGCCTTGTAACTCACCGAGCTCCTTGAATCGCTCACTCTCCGACATTGCCTTTTTCGCCTCTTCCGCCTTCTTTCGTTTCGCTTCCACTACCAACGCCTTGGCCTCCCGATAGAGGGTGACGTTGGTATAATTAACGGTGATTTTTCCGTCGTTGCCGGATTTCTGCTCCACCCCGATCATTATCCCGGCTACACTGAGTAAATGCTTGTTTTCTTTCGTTTTGAAGTATTTCT
>DPYP01000418.1:0-13774 GCA_003545375.1 Lentisphaeria bacterium | reverse complement strand
GTTATACACCTGAAAGCACCGCGAGTCTATGAACTCTCTCTATGGGCAAAGGCCGAAAACGTGGAGTTCTCTGATTTTCATGAGAACACCATCGGCTTCATTTTTATGTGTACGGCCTCCGTCGGGGGAGAGACGGCGCCGCCGCTCATTCTTAAGGTGGACAGTGGCACCTATGACTGGAAGCGCTTCACAGTGCTATACAAGACAACGCTGCCGACGGCGCTGACGCCGCGTACCTGGCGGGCGGTGTGGAAAGGGGCCTACTGGATTGACAATATCACCCTGCGTGAGGTGATTCCCGTCATCCAGGAGATTGGCAAACCTGCACATCCGTCGGTACCTGTTGGCGAACTTGTCAATCATTACGAGGATGCCTTGCGCAGCGAGGCGGGCAAATTTGCTGTTCTCTTTGCTCCTCCAACCAAGAAGATCCTGCGCCGGATGCTGCCCGACAAGCAGGTATTTTCCGGGGGTGCGTCCGCCTCCATCTCCCTTGCCGGGAATGAGCATGAAGGCATCCAGATTGTGGTGGCTCCGCTCTGGGACAAGAATGTTACCGGGAAGGTGGAGGTCTGGGTGTCGCCGCTCTGTAACAGCCAGACCGGCGACCTTGCTGCGGGGGCCAGGGTGAGTTGGCGTCCCGTGGGGTATTTCGGGGCGCAGAAGGACGACAAGCTCATTGGCGAAACCTGGCCGGACGTCCTGCTGCCTGCCGGTGCCGAAGATCAGGGGTTCTCAGTCAGGGGCGACGAGCTGCAGCCGGTCTGGGTGGATGTCTACGCCGGTGCGGACACGCCGGCCGGGGATTATGAGACAACGGTGACGGTGAAGGCAGGCAACCCGCCCCAGACCCTTGCCGCCAGGATAAACGTTCATGTCTACAATTTTTCGATTCCGCAGAGACACTCCATGCCAATGTCCGTCGGGGCACGAACGCCGGCGTCGCGGGCGTTGCTGAGTGAGTACCGCCTGGAGAACCGCCAACTGATGATGCCCGGTCCGCCGTTCGACCTCTGGGGGGTCATGAAAGAACACGAGTTCCGTGAGTTTGCCGAAGTGAAACCAATGATCGCGGAGGAGCTCGAGAAGTATCGGGCCGGAGGCGGGAAGCTGTTCAAGATACCCGTCCCGCATTTCAGGGGGGATAAGGGAACCATGCATCCGGTCGGTGGTGTGTGGAACCACGACGTTATTTTCGATGAGCCCGATGCGGCATACATTGTTCGCTACCATCGCCAGTTTGCCAAATGGCTGCGTGAGAAAGGTCTGCTGCAGGATGCCTACGTTTTGCTGTGGGATGAACCGGCGCCCTCGCGTTTTCCGCAGATACATACCATCCGCGAGCTTATCCGGAAAGCCGATCCGGGGATTCGGTGCCTGGTGCATGCGGGACTGCACAGGGAACTGATGGACGACGTGGACATCTGGTCCAGCGGCATGTGGCAGTGGGACAAGAAGCGGGAGCTGGCCGCTGAAATTGCCGAACGCGGGATCGACCAATGGTGGTACAACGTGCCGCCCCTGGGAGCCGACCCGGCAATAGACCTGCTCTGGACACGGCTGTTTTTCTGGTCGACCTGGAAGTACCAGATCGATGGCGCCCTCCTTTGGACGGTGGATGCCTATTGGTATTTCAGCAAGCTCGGAACGATGTCACAGGTTGGGAACACCACCGACTGCCGTTGGAGTAAGGGGCAGACAGAAGACATCGGTGGCGGCAGCTTGACCTACCCGCTCCCCGGTATCGGAGAGTATGCATTCAAGCAGTACGGCTGGAAAGCGCTGCCCTCGATCCGGCTCGAGGCGGTCCGGGACGGACTCGAGGACTACGAGTACTTTGCTCTCCTTCGCAAGCTGATCGAGAAGGCCAAGGCCGCCGGGGCGCAGGATGCAGATGCCATTGCCGCGGCAGAGAAACTGCTCGATGTTCCGACTGAGATCGAGAGTGATGATTTTCATCCCGAGAAGCTGACGCAATACACCCGGGACGGTTCTCTGGTACGCAGACATCGTGACCGGCTGGCACGCATGATCGAACTGTTTTCGGAGAGATGAGTAATGATTAAAGCAGCTTCTCTTTGCTTTGACGGCATACCGAAGGCTGGAAGCGAGCTTGAGAACCACGCGGGGTTCGCCGTCGAGGAAGTCCTCGGGCCGCTGACGACTACGGTCACCTTACTCGAAGATGGGCCGCAACGTCTGTGCCTGGTTACGTCCGGTTTCACCGTCGAGAGCAGACATCTCAATCATGCACTACGCGCAACGGCCTCGGAAGGGCTGGGGATTCCTTTTTCGAACGTACTGGTTTTCGGCACACACAACCACAGCGCTCCGACCATTGAACGCGATGCGAGATCTGATGCCATGTCCCAGTCAGATCCGTGGCCGGCCGACCGCAAGCCCGATCTGCTGCCGCTTGGCAAGGCGTTCATGCGGGACTTTCGCCGCACAGTCAAGAAACTGCGGCCATTGTTGCAGCCGGTTACCGTCTGGTGGAGCCTCGGCAGGGAAGGGCGCATTACCTATCACCGCAAAGGCTGGCGGGCCGATGGGACGACGTATTTCATGCGGGAGGAAGATCGCAAGCTCGTGGCCCGGGATTATCGCGGCGACATCGATGAGGATGCGCCGGTCGTTTGCCTGCGGGGCGAGGACGGCCGGCCGGTGTGTTTCCTTACCCAGTTCACCGGGCATCCCGTTACCTCTTACCACCCGGAACGACCCGTCGTGTTCGGCGAGTACTGCCAGGTCGCCACCGACCTGCTCGCCAGTCACCATGCACGCAATGGTGAAACGCCGGTGGGGTTCCTGCAGGGGTTTGCGGGTGACACCAACACAAAAGAGATGTTCGAAGGCGGAATCGAACGCGCCCAGCAGTTTGGCAAGTACCTTGGCGAGACGTACGTAAAGGCGGCGCGCAAACTCAAACAATCGGAACGAAACAGCCTCGACTTCGTCGCGGACAAGGTTGCCGTCCCGCTGGCGCCCCTGCCCGCCCGACGGACGCTGGAAAAAGAGATCAGGGCGATCAAGGCTTTTATCAAGCGCGCCCGGGCTGGCGACGAGGACACCGTGAGCCTGCTGGGCATGAATTATCCGAGGGGCCTGTCACCCACGTATCGCGCGGCAATGGCGGAGCATATCCTGCCGTGGAGCGAGTGGGCGCTGAACTTATGGGAAACCGGGCAGGAACAGACCGTGCCGAAGACACTTGAAATGGATATCTACGTGCTGCGATTGGGCGACGTCGGTATTGTCGGGGTTCCCGCCGAGCCGTTTTGGGTGATCGGCCGCACGATCAAGGAAAACTCGCCGTTGCCCCTTACAATTCCCTGCGGTTACGCCAACGGATGCCATGGTTATATCTCCGATAGCCGCGGCACGAACGATCGCGAATATATGAGCGCCTTTCATCGCTGCACGCGATTTCGTCCGCCGTTCAGGAAACCCTCGGGCGATGTCATTGCCCGCGAGGCGGTGCGAATCCTGAAGGGCCTGGCAAAAAACCAGCCACCCCGAAAGGAATCGTGACATGGTGTTTGCAGCGGAGAAAGAGGGAAAGTGGCGGTTGAGCGGGGGCGGCTACGTCGTCGAGGCGGCTTTGCCGAGCCTGCTGGTTGCCGATGGCCGGATCGCCAAGGCTGTCCCGGAAGACTGGACTGAAACCCGCCCGGAAGCCGTCGGAGAGTCGCTCACAACTGAATCACGGGGCGCGTTCGAGGGGGTTGATGCGGAGTGGCATGTTGTTCTCGAATGCCGGACCGGATGCGACTCGACTGCCTTGGCCGAGCTGCGGCTCGAGATCGTCAACAGCGGCACCGAGCCCCTGCTTGTCAACAGTATAGACCTGTTCGGTGGCGAGGGGGCGGTGGTGGTGACTGAGGGACTGAGCCAGACACACTGGCTGCAGGGCGGCTGGCATATGCTCGAGCCGTGGCAGGTCCACTCTGTTGCGCCCGGTCAATGGGAAGGGGCCTGGATGCTCGCATTGATCAACAACTGCCTGCCGAATACCCTGGTCATGGGGTTTGCCGACTTCCGCAACTGTCTTGCGAAATTCTCTTTCGAGATTCCTTCCTGTCCGCAAACACGACTCGAATCGCTCGAGGCGATCCTGCACCCCGGCGGTACCGGGCCAATTGCCATCGCGCCCGGTGGCCGCTTCACAACGGAGCCGCTTTTCCTGGCAACAGGAACGCGGACACAAGTGGTCCTCGGCGCATACGGAGACCGTCTCCACCGGGACCGGCAAAGGCCGATTCCACAGGCCCGGTGGATAGGATGGGACTCGTATTACAACATGAACATAGAAGTTACGCAGGAAGATGTCATCACCCACGCCGACATCATCGCCGAACGGTTTTTGCCGCAGAACGCCGGGAACCTGTTTCTGACAATTGACCACGGTTGGCAAAAGTGCCTGGGCGATTGGGAAGGAAACGACCAGTTTCCAAAGGGGATGAAATGGGTCGCCAATGAGATTCGGAGTCGTGGATTGGTGCCGGGGATCTGGTTGAATCTCTTCCAGATAACCGAGAACTGTTCTTTGGCAACAGCGCATCCGGAGTGGCTGCTGCACACCCCGGACGGCGAACGGCTGAGAGTCGGAAAGTGGTACGACCAGGCGGGTGTGTGGGACCGCTTCTGCCTCGACGTAACCCATCCCGAAGTGAGACGGCATCTCGTCGAATTAATGCGCAAGGTGACTGTCGAGTGGGGCTATCATGTACTCAAGATTGACTTCTCTTACTCCGCCTTTGGAACATCCTTCGCCGATGACCCCACGGAAGTACAGGCATCGTTTCATGACAGTTCGGGCACTGTTATGGCTGCATACCTCTCACTGCTCGAGGCGATGCGCGGAGAAATGGCGGAAGCGGTATTCGTATTCGGGTGCCTCGAGTATTTGCCGTCGTATCAGGTGTGGTGCGATTCGATGCGCGTCGCCTTCGACGCCGACTACGAATGGCTGAAGACCGTTCACGCCATTCGCTCGGTGACGACGAACAGTTTCTTCCACACGAAGACCTGGGTCACCGACCCGGATGTCCTGCTCCTGCAACCGGAACCCGACACCCAGCATCGATTCTTCGCGGACGCCTTCTTCGGCGTGAGAGAGATGGCCGGTGCGAGCGAATCCGCCGAGCCGACGCGGTCCCTCGCGCAGGCGCGCGTCGCCGCCACGTATGCCGCCCTCAGTGGTGGGCCGATCGTTTCCTCTGACCTGCTTACAGACCTTCCGGAGGAGCGATGGGCGGTCATGGAAAAGATCATACCGCCATATGGAACTGCCGGCGGGCATCCACTGGACCTGACCGAACAAGTCCCCAGCATGGTTGCACTGCCGATTGCCGCCAACGGTGAGGATTGGCATCTGCTGGCAGTGTACAACTGGCAAAAGAAAATCCGGGATGCAGCGGTGCGCCTCGAGGATCTGGGGCTTGACCCGGAAACAGCTTACCATGTCTTCGAATTCTGGGCGGGACAGTACCAGTGTGTTGCCGACGGCCGACTGTGGGTGCGCGACATGGCAGCGACGAGTGTCGGGCTTTATGCCATTCGCCCGGTCGCCGGTGTCCCCCAGGTGGTGGGCAACGACCGCCATTACAGCCAGGGCGCCGTGGAATTTTCGTCGATGCAGTGGCTGGAAGGTGAGATGCGCCTGGAACTGGTGCTCTCCGAACACATCCAACAGCCCTTCTGCCTGTGGATCCACCGCCCGGCTGCATTCCGTGAAGCTCGCGTCGACGGATTACAGGAGCCCGACGTTGTGGCACCGGCGATTGACGGTGAGATAATCCGCTATCGCGTCGCCGGCATCCCGGCCGACCGGACCGTATCGGTGACGTTCGAAAAACAGGACGCCTAGGCGTTCGGCGCGGATTTTTGCTCGAGTTCGAAACCGGGCGGCAGGCCGATGTCCGTGTCCCAACCCTGCGTGGCACTGATCGGCCACGACGGGCCACCCGTGAACTCGAACTCGCCGACCAACCCGCACAGCCAGTAAAACATTTGCGCGACCGGGATGCATTGATGCCATGTTTCCAGTATTGGATTGCCCGGTCTGTCGCCCGGCAGGAAGTTCAGCTCCATCGCATCTACGTCGCCATCGACGACCCAGTCGCGCTCCGGCGGCACCGTGCGCCAGTAGAGGTACTTCAGCAGGTTGCGCACGCCGCTGGCCGTAGCGGCGGTGGCCCGGTGCCAGATCGAGTAGTGCGTGATGAAGATTGAGCCGGCCGGTGCGGTTGTCCACGCACCATGGCGTATGTTCCCGTAATGCTGTATGAAGCGGCGTCTTCCGCGGATGAAGTGGGAGCTCGGCAGCACTTCGGTCGGCCCCAGCGCCTTCGGTGTGTCCTGCGGATAGTAGAAGACCTGCAGGAAATCGAGCCGTGGTGTGAAAACGGCGCCGCCGTCGCGGTGCCAGCCGCAGTTGACCTGACGCGGGCATTCGATCCGATGATTGCTCATCCACGTTGGCAGGAGGATGTTCGCGCCGAGCAGCGAGCGCACCGCGCCTGTTGCTGCGGGATTCTTGATGACCGCCTCGACAAACCACTCTTCGTTCAGAATCTCATGCGGCGCCAGGCTCGGGTGTTCCGTGAGAAACTCGGTGGTGCGGAGGTTCACCTCGTCGGGCACAACGTTCTCCAGAATCAGAAAACCCTGTTTGCAGAAATCAACGACGTCTTCGTCGGTCAGCGTGGGTTTGCAGTCATAGGTTTTTTCGCGCATTTCCCGCTCCTTTGTCCCGGCCTATTTCTCGAGAATGAACTCACAGCCGAGCCCGTACGTTGTTTCCTCGTCGGACATCATCAGTGCCATCTCCGGAAACTTGATGATCCGCCACCCGTCGAGCAGCGCGTGGTGCACCGTCTGGTAGGGCCACTCATCGGGGTCGTCCGGTCCATCGTGCACGCCGTCGCCGTCCACGAACGAGAGGCCGATCACCTTCGATGTTACCATCGTGTTTTCGGACTGCAGGTAGAGCAGGCGTTGGGGTGCGGCCGTGCCATCACCGTCACTCAGACCTTCCAGCACATGCTGCAGGTCGTGCTCGGTGAGCGCTCCGGTCCGGAGCCTTTCCACGCACTGTTCAAGTTGTCGTTTCAGATCCGCCATGGTACCGAGCGTCTTGTGCTCAAAGGATAGGAATTTGTTCTTTACACGACAAGAATTCAAGTAACCGGCGCAGAGGCCGACCTGCTGGTGGACTGTCAAATTTCTCTTGACCGAACACTACGCGTTCGATGGTGGAAAATCGCCGAGCTTGCGGCCACCGCCGCAGTCCTGTCCGCCGTCGACCAACAGGGTGGCGCCGGTCATGAACCGGGCATCATCGCTGGCGAGAAAGGCAAATACTCCGGCAACGTCATCGGGCGTGCCCAGCCGGTTCATCGGGACTATCCGTTTGGCGTAAAAGTCCATGAATTCCGGCGAATCCAGGCTTTCGGGCAACTCCGTCCTGATGTAGCCCGGGGCGACGGCATTGACGCGAATGTTGTAGTCTGCCAGATCGATTGCCATCGTTTTGGTTAGTAAGATTACGCCTGCTTTGCTGGCACTGTAGTGGGCGTATTTTACCTCTCCGGAGATTCCGGCCCTGCTGGACATGTTACTGATGACGCCGCCGCTTTCCTGTTTGACCATCTGACGTGCAACAAGTTGGGCAACGTTGAAGATTCCGGTGAGATTTATATCGATGATATCCTGCCAGACTTCAGGGGTAATGTCCAGGAAGTGGTTCTCGTGGGCGATGCCGGCGTTGTTGACCAGCACGTCGATGCTGCCCCAGCGTTTCACGGTGGCATCGACTGCGTTCTGGATCTCGTCGCGGTTGCGCACGTCGGCTTGGCAGGCCAATACCCGGTCGGCTTCGTCCCACTCCTTGACGCAGGCATCCAACGCATCTCCCGCCACATCAATGGCGACCGCCTTGTAGCCGTCACGTAAAAATCTTTCCGTCGTCGCCTTGCCAAGACCGCTTGCCGCGCCGGTAACAAAAACAACCTTTTCATTGGCGTTATGAGTCATTATTGGAGTTCCTTTTCAATCAGTGAACAAACCCGGCCTGGTACTCGGGCTTGCCGGCAATGTCGGTCCGCACCCGGTAGAGGGAACCACCCATGGCCGCATTTTTGTCGAAGCCGGTCGGGATATAGGAACTGACCCAGTAGTCGGCGGCACTTGTGACGTAAAGGTCGGTCAGGTTCGGGCCGCCAAAGATGACGCTCGATGTTTGCTTGACCGGAAAGGCAATTCGTTCCCGGACCTTTCCATCCGGGTCGTAGCGAACCACCTGTCCGCCATACCACTGCGCGCTCCAGATGTGGTCCTCGGCATCCACGGTGAGGCCGTCGGGTATCCCCTCGTCGTCCGGGACCTGCACCAGGACGCGCTTGTTGGAGAGGGCGCCGGAGTCCGGATCGACGTCGTAAGCATATATTTTACGTACCAGCGTGTCGGTGAAATAAAGAGTCTTGTTGTCGCAGCTGAAACCCATTCCGTTGACGTGCTCGAAACCCTCGGCCACGACACGCACCGATTCATCGGTGTCCAGCAGGTAAAGCTTGCCGGGCTTTTCTACCGCGTTAGCCTCGACATCCCAATACAGCGTGCCGGCGTAAACTCGACCGGCGGGGTCGGCGATGATATCATTGAAGAACAGTTCTTCGCCGTTGTGGTTGGCCAGGATCGTACGATAATCGTCTTGCCCCCGCCAGATATGCAGCCCGGTGGACCCGGCGAAGACAAACCTTCCGTCATGGTTTCGGGCGATCCCGGCGACCATGAGTTCCCGACTGATGATTTTCCTGGCGCCGGTGGCTGTGACAAGCTCGTAGACGAGCGAGCTTTCAAGGTCGTTCCAGACCAGGCGTTCGCCTTCGGGTACCCAGGTTGGTCCCTCGCCGGCGACGTTTCCGTCATCTGCTACGACTTCAATTTCGTGTTTCAAATCCCTGGCCTCCAATTCTTGTTGCTGCTAACTGATCGAAGCCGCTTCGCCACCATCGACGTTAAAGATCTCACCGGTAATCCACCTGGCCTTGTCCGAACAGAGAAAGGCCACCGCCTCGGCGATGTCTTCCGGTTGACCGTAATGTCCCAGAGGAATGGCTTCCATGAAAATCTTGTTCATGTCTTCCGGAAAAAGCTTGTTCAAGTCGGTGTCAATCTGTCCCGGGGATACGGAGTTAACGAGAATATTGAACTTTGCCAGCGCCTTGGAAAAGGATTTGGTCAGGCACATCACCCCGGCTTTCGAAGCCGCGTAGGCAGGTCCGGCACAGATGCCGCCTATTTTACCGGCGATGGAGGAGATATTGACAATCCTGCCGCCTCCCTGCTTCTTCATTTGGGAGATGACCGCCTGAGAGAAAAGAAATGGGCCCTTTAGATTAATGTTGATTGTTCGATCCCAGTCCGCCTCTGACAGACCCTCGACTGTTTCCGGTTCAGCGATCCCGGCATTGTTGACAAGGATATCGATGCGAGCGAAGGTTTGGATAGTGGCTTCAACCGCATCCAGCACATCCTGCTTGCAAGAGATATCGACTTTCATGGCCAACGTTTTCCGGCCGCTGGCCTGAATTTCGTCAGCCACTTGCTGGGCTCCCTGCACGTTGATGTCGACGATGACGATATCTGCGCCTTCCCTTGCCAGGGTCCGCGCAACGCCTCTTCCGATGCCTTTGGCAGCACCCGTGACTATGGCCACACGCCCTTCCATACTCATCGTGACCTCCTTGAAATCACTGTTTTAACTCCGGCAGTCCCAGGATTTCTCTGGCCCTGTCCGGTCCAACCACTTTTCGGCCAACCTGTTCAGCCGCCTTGACCACATCCTCAACCAATTCCGCATTGGAGCGAGCACGCTGACCACTGGATAAAAATGGTCCATCCTCATAACCAACCCGGACGTGCCCTCCCTGTTCCAGCGCCGGGATGAAATCTTTCGCTCCTGCAGCATGGTCCCGGATCAGGAACCAAGCACTATCAGCAGGGAGCTGCTGCAGGAAAATAGCCAGGTACCTGTCCTGGTAGCACAAACTATCGGGTATATCAAAAACCAGACCGAACGTATAGGGCGGTGAAATAAGGTTCTCCTTTTCGAGTCTGTCAACGCAGCTGAAGTGGGAAAGGTCGTAACAGTCCAGGAAGGGTTTGAGGTTCCTTTTATTCAATTCACCGGCGTAAAAGCGTATGTCGGAAATCGGGTTCTTAAAGACATCACCATACATATTGATGGAGCCCAGATTCAAAGACCCCATCTCTATCCCCGACACTGTAAAGGAAACGCAGCGCTCGGCCAGGGTGTGCTCCGGCGCGCCGCCAGTGGAAACTTCTATGATGATTGGAGAGGCGGCATGAATTTTTTCCAGGTCGATTTGAAACCATCGGAGGTCTGTCGTTTGCAGGCCGTTTTCATCTCGCACATGCAGATGCGCAATGGATGCGCCGGCATGGTAAGAGCGTATAACCTCTTCCGCAACGTCCATCTTTCCCGGAAACTTTTCTTCTTGTTTTTCGCCCGGATACGGCGCCAGGCCAATAATCAGTTCTTCCACTTCAATAATCCGAAGGACAGGGATTTATCTTTTTTTTGCAGGCGATGGCAAGAGACACTCGTACGGACCAGAATTCAAGCTGTCGCGGCCGTTTCTGTTCCCTGTAAACCATGGCGCAGCCGCGCTGCGCACTATTCGTCCGTCAAATCTTGTGTGCCGACCTCATACAATCCGGCACCTGGCCGACGCGACCATACCGAAGGCGGTGCGTCGGCTGGCTGTTTTGTCTCGAGCTCCGCCAGTTTTTCTTCGTCGAACTCGATGCCGAGTCCGGGCTTGTCGCCAAGCAAAATCCAGCCATCCTCGATATGATTGTCGACACGCATGGCGATGTCGCGGCCCGCATCGAGCACTTCCATTCCGATATGGTTCGGCAGTGCGGCCGCGAGGTGCGCGGTAAGATTGGCCGGCGCGTTCATGATCGCTACCGGCAGCTCGTAGGCGTAGGCAAGATCCGCCACCTGCATGACACCCGTAAACCCTGAGCACCCCCAGCCGACCTGCACGATATCGACTGCACCATGGTCGACCAACGGCATGAACTCACTGACATGCGAAAGGTTTTCACCGGTTGCCACGGCCGCATGGACGCTTTCTGAAACCTTGCGGAGTCCGCGATAATCCCAACGCCGGGCCGGCTCTTCGACCCAGGTCAGGTCGTAGGTTTCCTCGAACCTTCGAATGTGGCGGATCGACTGTTTCGGTGACCAGTATTCGTTGCTGTCGACCATCAATGCGGGCGTCTTTCCCGATGTGGCGAGCGCGTCTCGCATGATACCGATGCGCTCGAAATCACGATCGATGTCGACCCCGACCTTCAACTTGCCGCCGGCGATGCCTTTCGCCGCCATGCCTTGATAGAACTCGCTGAGCGCGCTGTCCGACAGGCACAAGTCGATACCGCTTGCGTATGCCTTTGCCCGGCCTTCGGAAGCGCCGAACGTCTGCCAGAGCGGTTCGTCATTTGCTTTTGCTTTCAAATCCCACAAGGCGACGTCGAGGGCTGCAATCGCGTCGGTTCCGATACCGCGGTTGCCGGCTTTGAAAAGACAATCGACCATCCGTTGCCAGAGACCACGGACGCCGCGCGGGTCCTGGCCGATCAGCAGGTCTTTGGCCATCGAATGGATGATCTGCCGGGCATCAGGCTCGCCCACCGATACACCGGTCAGCCCGGCATCCGTATCGACAAAAACCGCCAGGCTCGGGATGTGTTGAGAGCCCTCCGGCGAGTTGGCGTCGCCAATAGGACGCTTGAGGTCGTACTCGTAGAGAATGGTGCGAATGCCAGTTATTTTCATGGGGATCCCGATTCAAAGAGGGGTGAGTCGTTGTATGGTTCTTTCTGTCATCGGCCGATTGTTGTGGCAATGACTCGAATCCCAACGACGTGTTGTCATCTCTGTGCGTGT
Organism: Lentisphaeria bacterium; assembly: GCA_003545375.1. Taxonomy (GTDB): domain Bacteria; phylum Verrucomicrobiota; class Lentisphaeria; order JABSQK01; family CAJWLW01; genus CAJWLW01. Next base: position 1,791 of record DPYP01000418.1, on the reverse strand, counting down.
CCTAAAAGATACGTGTTCTGAAGAGATCTGTCTACCCGTTGCCTGTGCCGTAAATCGTCTTGACATGCCGAATGATGCGGCGTACTGTCGCGTTCATGAGCTTATGGCAGGGACCCCACAACGTAAACGCCAACAATCCGGCGACAACACCTCTCGGCTGGGGCATCGTCTGCCGGCATCGTGACAATGCCTATGATTGATCCCCTGCATACGGTGTCACCACCAAGCCGGCGGACTGAGTCTTCTATCTATGGCGACGGAGGAGTCGCTCGCCGAAGCCTGCCGGAACCGTACTGTTGAGACGAACCCGGTCCATTGATGAACGCCCTCGACCCCAGCGGGCTTGCTGGAAATGAATTAACGTGAAAATCACCCGGGTCCAACCCGTCATTGTCCACGCCGGAAAAGGCAACTGGGTATTCGTAAAGATTGACACCGACGCGGGTATCAGCGGTCTCGGCGAAGGCTCATTGCTGGGTAAAGCGCAGACGATCGCAGCCGGCCTTGACGATGCCGCCCGATATCTCATCGGCCGCAGCCCGCTGGATCCCGAATGGATCTGGAATCTGATTTTTGAATCCGATCGCTATCGTGGCGGGCCGATTCTTACGACTGTGATCAGCGCCATCGACCTGGCGTGCTGGGACATCCTCGGCAAGTATCAGGATAAACCCGTTTGGCAACTGCTGGGCGACAAGATCCGGGATGAGGTCCCGCTCTACGGCCGCTTGTGCAAGTCGGGCACGCCGGAAGAGAACTTCGATGCCAATCTGGCGCTATTGAACGAAAAAGGTTACCGCGCCATCAAGGCCGGCTTCGAGCTGCCGAAAGACCATGTGGTGGATGAAAAAACAGTCATTCAAGACTGTGTCGACAACCTGTCCCGACTGCGCGAAGCCGGTGGCCCGGATTTCGACCTGTGCCTCGACACCCACGCAATGCTTCCCGCAGCGAGCGTGATAAGATTGGCCCGTGCACTCGAACCGCTGAATCTGCAATTCCTGGAAGAACCCGTCGCCCCGGAAGATATTGACGGCCTGCAACGGGTCCGGGACAACACGTCAATCCCGTTGGCAACCGGCGAGCGCCTGATGCCGCGGTTCGCGTTCAAGCCGATCATCGACCGGCATCTGGTGGATTTCGTACAGCCCGACATTTGCCATTGCGGCGGCATCACCGAGATAAAGAAAATCGCTGCGCTGGCCGCGGCAAAGCAGATCAGGATCGCGCCGCACAACCCGGGCTCCCACAGCGAGCTGGCGACGATGGCTTCGGTACACGCCGCCGCGGTCATGCCCAATTTTGCCAGCCTCGAACATCCCGCGGACCATCCGCCGTGGCGCTATGAACTCTTCAACGAGCTGGTCGAGGTTCAGAACGGTGCGGCCCGGTTGCCGGATCGGCCGGGGCTCGGCCTGACGCTGCGCGACGACATCGTCGATGCGCATCCATACGAGCCGTATACCCGGCACTCGTTGTTCACTACGGACGGCAGACCCACGCCGTCATAACCGCCCGGGCAAAGGCACGGCGCAAAACAAGTTTTACGAGACGGTATTTCATGTCAAACAGCAAATCCGAAATCCTCATCGACACCCACGCTCACGTCGCTGTCGGGACGCTGCTCTCCCGCACAGTCGCGGCGATTGATCGAAAGATGCCGATCCTGCCGGTCGAGGATCTCAATGCGCAAATGGACGCGCACGGCGTGTCGCACGCGGTCCTGGTTCAGTGGGGGTTCAGTTGGGACCATCATTACCTGGCCCGCTGCCTGACCGATTACCCCGGGCG
>DPYP01000586.1:0-4885 GCA_003545375.1 Lentisphaeria bacterium | reverse complement strand
CTCGTCGGTCACCTCGACATTGCCAGCATAATCGCAGCGCTGCGCCTGCAGATCGAAGTCCATGGTTTCCGATCGGACTTCAATCGGCGGCGGACCGAATTTTTCATCGGCGACCTGGGACTGGCAAACAACTGTTGCCAGCGCCAGGAAAAGGCAGAGATGGCCGGGGTATTTCATTTTATTCCGGGTTTCGACGGACCGGGAGGGGTAAATGTACAGGCACAAGGTGTTGGTTTCATTTTTGCCGGTTCAGAAGATTGGATTCGGCGGTATAGAATCGGCAAACCACATTACTTCGAATGGAGAGACGCTGCTTGTCGAGGTTGAGATCGAAGCCGGTGCCGTCGATCGTCATTGTGCGGCCGCGAACCTGGACATTTTCATCGCTGGTTCCGGTCTGTCTCAGGCGGTCGAATCGACAGAGCGGGGAGATCACGAGGAAAAGGCCGTCGGTCGTATGCAACTCGGCATTGAGACCTTGCACGATGACCCAGCGGCCGCTGGCATCGGCCTGATCGCCGTTGATCAACCAGGCAAGGGTACCGTCGATCTTGTAATCGCGCACCCTGAAGTCGGTGACCGAGTACTTACCGCCGGGAAATGCGTCGGTAGCGCCGGCCCACAGGTTGCAGCTGCAGAGCCAGGCAGCGAGTGCCAGCAGAATCAGATGTGATTTGGATGTCATAAATCGGGCTTCTGGGAACTGTGTGATCGTCATGCGAGTCACTATTCGACGTCATTTCCCGGCAGACAGTTCCCTTGGTTACTTCAATTGGTTAATTGCTGATCTGCCGCGGCGAATCGACCGTCGCGGGCGACAACCACATGGAGGACTTGCTATAGCAACCGCCTTGCCGACGGGCGACGAAGGTGGCATCGGCGTCATCATCTGCGATCAGCGCAAAGATTGGTTTAAGGTCGCGCGTGCGCTTCCGATGAAAAGCGATCGGCTCGACTACCTCCAGATCCGGTTCCGTCGTCTGCCGCCGGAAGTTCTGCATCAAACCGGTACCATCGGCGTCGTTGTCGTAGAACACAGCGGCCTTACGGGCGGAAAAAATCCGGCGCGTGTAGCCGGACAGGCATGTCCCCTGGAAACCGTCTCGGCAGATATTGCGCACGGTCCACGGCGCATCGGCACAAACCGCCGCGTTCGTTGATGCCGACGAAAACTGCACGACCCCGGCAGAATTGCGATGCAGGATGATTCTGACCGTTCGAGTCATTTCAATTCTCCTCGGTCTGCAGCAGCGCCTCGGCACGGGCGACGTCTTCGGGGGTATCGACACCGAGGCAGCGGCCGCTGCCGACCAGCACCTGGATACGTACACCGTTTTCCATGGCACGCAACTGTTCGAGTCTCTCGCAGCGCTCCAGTTGTCCCTGCGGCCATTTGACAAAGCGCTGCAGCAAATCGGAGGTGTACATGTAGATACCCCAGTGCGCCAGCGGCTGCACGTCGGCGCCGCCGTCACGATCGCAGGGAATACTGCTGCGGCTGAAGTACATGGCATTGCCGGCGGCATCCACGACGACTTTGACGATATTCGGATCCGTGAATTCCGGGTCGTCGTACTGTATCGGCACAGCGACGGTACCCATCTCCGACTGGTCCTGACCGCGCATGCGTGCGATGAGTTGGTCAAGGACGGCGGCGGGAATCAGTGGCTCGTCGCCCTGGACATTGAGGATCCAATGCGTGTCGAGGTTGCGGGCGACCTCGGCAATGCGGTCGGTACCGGTCGGGTGATCGGGGCTGGTCATGACGCAGCGGCCGCCGAACCGTTCGACGCAATCGGCGATGCGTTCATCGTCGGTAGCGACCAGAACCTCATCGACAGCGGTAGCGGCGGTGCGCTCGTAGACCCACTCAATCATCGGTTTCCGCAGAATCGGAACAAGCGGTTTACCGGGAAATCGGGTGCTGGCGTAGCGAGCGGGGATGACAGCGACGACGCGTTGCGACGAATCGTTCACGGTCAGAAATAATAGGTGGCGCAACCGACCTGAATGCCGGTACCGACGCTGATGACCAGACCGACATCGCCGGTCTTGACACGGGCGCTATCACGCGCGGCGCCGAAGGCGCAAGCCATCGACGATGTAAACAAATCCTTACCGTCCGTAACGATATCGACGAACTTGTCGTGGATGACATTGAGCTGTCGGCTCAGGCAGCCAATGAAGTTTTTGGAGATCTGCGGCGGGAAGATGGCTTTGATCTGGGAAAAATTAAGGTTCTCGCGCTTGAGCAGCTCGGCAACGACCCGAGGGATGGCCTGCAGGTAGTAGTTCTCGATCTCCGGGTCCTTGTCGAAACTCAGATAGTTACTGCCGGAATTCTGCCCGACGTGCGACGAGTAGGCATCGATGTAATGGGTGTGGTAATCGAAATGGAAGGCACCAAAGCCGGTGTCCCCTTCGACATCCTCGTCGATGATCATGGCCGAGCCGGTTTCGCAGATTCCGAGCAGGCGGTCGGGCATTGTATCGGCATTGTTTTCGATCTCCGAGGCGACAACCATGGCGGTATGGAACTTGCCGGCCTTGATCATCGACACAGCGGTATGGCAGGCATTGAGCGAACCGATGGCACCATTGAAAACATCAAATGCAAAGGTGTGTCGGCTGTCCTCGCCTTTGGTGCCATTGATGCCCAGGCGGCCGGCGATCATGGCGGCAATGGCGGGTTCGACGACGAAGTCGTTGCGATGGACCCCGGCGTGGATGAGCAGATCGATCTGTTCGCGGGAGTACACGGACTTGCCGAGGCAGTCCTCGCCGGCAATGCGCACCATCTCGACAGCGTCCCGCGTGGTTTCGATACCCTCGGGAATCGAGCCGATGCTCTCGATGCGGATACGCGACCCCTCAGCTTCACGGGCGGCAATGGCCTTACCGACAATGGCCGGAGCACCGGTCGCTTCCGGTTTGCCGATATCCCCGCGCATGCGGTCGGGCAAATTATCGAGGGTATAGGCGGCAGTCCCGATCGTGATGCCAGAAGCCTGCACGGCGAACAGTACTTTGTCGCCAGTGTTGATCTTCTTGCTCTGGATCTGATCCCACAGCGCAACAAAGTGTGTTGTCGTGGATGTGTTGCCGCGTTCTTCGAGGTTGTTCACCATCTTGCTGCGGCACAGCACTTCCTTCTTGAAGAAATCGTTGATCTGCTTGCAGGTCTCGGCGATCGCGGTACGCGCCGTCTGGTGCATGATCAGGTGGCGGATGTCCTGCCACTTCCAGCGCGAGCCTTTGAGCACGCTGACCATATGCAGAACCGACTCCTTGATGGCGACGGCGTGAAGTTTGATTGATTCGGTGATCATGATAGCGCCGCCGTACTCACTGGAGGTCGGGCCGGCAATGCAGTAGTCGCTGTAATCACCGAGCGTGAACATGTCGATGTTGTGGAAGCCGGTCTGGTCGTTCTCGCTCTGCTCGAGGATGACGGCGACACCCGAGTCGCCGAGGGTAAGACAGGGGAAGCGGGCATCTGCCTTGGTATCGATCTCCTGCTGTGCGGTTTTCGTCAGGTGCGTGATGTACTCGCCGCTGACGATCATGGCGCGGTGCGCCAAGCCTGATTTGAGAAAGCCATCGACGACGTTGACGGCGGTGAACATGCCGGCGCAGGCGTTGGAGATGTCGAAGACCAGGGCATTGTCGAAACCCATCTGTCGCTTCAACCGCACCGAGGTGCTCGGCTCGAAGGACAGGTGAAAGTTCGGTCCGTCGACCCGTGAGATGTTACAGCAGATCAGCAGGTCGATGTCTTCAGCGTTGTACTGCGACTTGGCCAGACACTTTTCGATAGCCTGGCGGGCCAGGTCAATGGAAAACTCGGTGTCGCCGGCCATGTGGCGAATGCGGATACCGGTGAGGCGTTCCAGCGGGAAAAGAACGGTATTGCGACAGGAACGCAGAATTTCCTTGCTCGTGACTCTCTTCGGAGGCAAGTAAACACCGAGGCTTTCAATGACCGTGTTGCTCTTATCCATTCGTTGTTTCTTCTCCATCATAACCGGCTGGGACAATCAATCTGCGGGTATCTCACCGCCATTTAGTATAACGGGGTCGCGCGAACGTTACAAACCCAGCACGAACCGCAGCGGCCGTTACTCGGCCGGCACCTCGGGAGTGGTCTCGACCTCTTCTGCCGGTTCCGGTGTCTCTTCGGCGCCATCCGGCGTGTCATCGGCGGCGTCCGTGCCAGGTTCCGGCGGGGTGAGCTTCGGCGGGTTGACCGGGATGTTCAGGGCACTGTCAGGTCCGAACGTGAGGCCGTCCGGCAACGCTGGCTGTTTCGGTTTTGGCGGGTTGTTCAGTGCTTCGATGCCTTCCTTCAGCGGCGGCAGGATTTCCAGGCGACGGATGACCGACTGTAACTGCGTCGCGCTGTTCTCGTTCTGGCCGGCAGCTTCGAGCATTTGCTCGAGCATGAGGCGGGCATTGTCGACGTCGCCGAGCATGGCGGCGCAATTGGCAGCCTGGCGGCGGGCGTCCGCACGGGCACGCGAACTGCTGGCATCGAGTGACGCATCGTCGGCCACAGTTTTGAACTTGGCAAAGGCAGCCTCGTAATCTTTCTTGCCGAAAAGGCAATTGGCCTCGTTGATTCTGGCCTCGGCCGCGAACTGGTGGTCCGGGTGTGCCGTTGCGAAGGCCGCAAAAGCGTCCAACGCCTTGTCGAAATCTCCGAGCCGGAAGTCGGCCATGGCGAGATGAAACTCGGCGTCGACGGCGGCGGTGGTGCCGGCATGGCTACTGATTACATCCTGGTAGATCGCCTGCTGTTCGGCGATTTTGTTTTTGAGCCTGTCCTCGACGACGTAATCGATGGGGCGGATCATGCGGGTCGCATCGGCGAGCCGCGCCTGGGCTG
>DPYP01000492.1:0-5519 GCA_003545375.1 Lentisphaeria bacterium | reverse complement strand
TCCAGCGGATCAGCACGCCGCCAGCGGAGATGTTGCCGTAGCCGGTGAGGATTGATCCGTCGGGCAACAGCGTCGAACTCATATGTCCGCACGCGCCGTGCATCCACTGGTCGCCGTTGCAGTGCGGGAAATCGTCGAGCACGTACAAATGCTCGACATCCCACGTCTCACCGTGATCACGGCTGATCACCGCGTCGCACCCGCGCCGATAACTGACCAGCTTGCCGTCGCGGAAATCAATCCGGCGGATGATGACCATGACCAGGTCGTCGTTGGGCATGCGCAGCAGCACAGCGTGGTGACGTCCCCCTTGGAAAACCATTTTCTGCTGTGACCACGTGTCGCCGTCGTCCCTTGAAATGGAAACGGCCGTTCCTTCCAGGCAGTCAACGTAATACGGGTGGTCGGTGAACTGCGGCGGTGCCCAGGTGCGCAGCGCCGCCACCAGGTCGCCGTTGGCGGCACGTACCAGTGATCCTTCGCCGCAGCCGAAGTCGTACGTTTTGCCGTCGTACGTCTCGCTCCCGCGCCATGCCTGGGGACAATCCACCCGCGGCCAACTGCGGCCGCCGTCTTCCGACCAGCGAATGTAATTGTGGATCGTCCAATGCGGCTTGGCGCCCTCCAGCGTCTGGCCGGTCTGCGCGATGCGGACGGCGTTGCCGTGCGCGTCGCGATCGATCAACGGCATGCCTTCCCAGCCCAACGGCTGGCCGTCCGGCGCCGGTGGCACCGGTATTGATTCGTCCCACGTACGCCCGTAGTCGTGACTGTACATCCTGTTTTGCCGGGTCGTGTCGCCGGATTCAAATGTGACCACGCCCTGGCCGAGGTACGCCAACATCATCGGACGCTGGTGAATCCCGTCCAGCACAATGTACTCACCCCACGTCGCGCCGCCGTCATCACTGATGGCGATCAGCGTCTGCTCCGGGAGTCCCGGAACCAGTGGCCAGGCAGTCGCGGCCAGGATGACCTCGCCGTTGTCCATGGTGGCCAGGCCGTAGGGGACAATCCTGCGTCTTTCGTACTGCGGCAACACCTGCTGCTGCGCCGCGTGACACGTGTAACCGCCCTGACCGTCGCCACGCTTGAGGAAATGCTCTTTCCATGCCAGCTGCTCAGAATCGACTAGGAACCGGTTCTCGCTGACGCAGCGGCCGGTGTCCGGTTCATGCAACGACATATGAACGAGCCCGTGGTTGAACCCGTCAGGCACAGGAAATTCGATGCGTTCCGTGCACGACTCGCCAGCGCCGACATTCAGGCTGCGCTCTGTCTGTGCCAAGGGCGGCTTACCGGCTTTCGTAAACGCAACGCGTAACTCTATATCCCGCGATTCCGTGGATAAATTGGTCGATATGACGCTCTGGTGACATACCCGTTCGCCATTGTTCTCGTATATCCGGCCGCGCCCGCCCCGCCGGATGGCCCAGGCAAATGCATCGAGTCGATCGGCACCTTCGAATTCTGCCTCACCGATCGCGTTAGTCGGCCGCCAGAATTGCACGTTTTCCAGTGCCGGATAGCACAACCAGTCGTCTGGCGCCATCTGCGGCAGGCGGGACACATTGAAATGAATGCGACGTAAACCGCTTTCAGAATGGATGAACTGGCTGAGCGGAACTTTGAGCACCAGCGACCACTCGCCGGACTGCAATCGGGATGTATAACCGACCTCGCCCAACCACGGTTCATTCCCATCGGCTTCAAGTTCGGTCTGCGATGAAATCCTGCCATCCGGGTAGCAGATAAAAATCCCCGATCGTACGCCGCTGCGCTCGGGATCAAACTGGATCTGCACATTCTCTCGGGCCAGCGCCTCTTGCGATTGGCCTGCATGGGCGCTGCACTTGACGGCGAAAAAGAGGCTGTCCTCATCATGGGCCATCGCAAACGCCGTCCCCGGCGTCGGCTGGGCACCAGGCCGAGCGGGCGTCGTGAACTGTTCGTGCCACGACAGCTTTGCCCAGGTACCGGTCGAAACATCGCTCGTCAGTTCAGGAGTAGCGTCAAGATATTGGATCGGGATCATGGTTCAATTCCTTGTTCAAGACATGTTTGCATGACGATGTCGAGGCAACCGCCCGGCGGGCCGTGTTATCCGGGGCGGTATAACGAGACTGCCTCAAGGTTTCCAGCGGATCAGCACGCCGCCAGTGAAGACGTTGCCGTAGCCGGTGAGGATTGATCCGTCGGGCAACAGCGTCGAGGTCACATGGCCGCACTGACCGCGGAACCAATGTTCGCCGTCCAAATATAGGAAATCATCGAGCACGAACGTGTGCTCGATATCCCAGCTCTCACCGTGATCGCGGCTGATCACGGCGTCGCACCCGCGCCGACAACTGACGAGCTCACCGTTGCGGAAGTCCACCCGTCGGGCCATCGACAGGACCAGGTCGTCGTTGGGCATACGAAGAAGGGTGGGGTGGAGTTGTCCGCCTTCGGAAATCACCTGCAGGGGCGACCAGGTGTTTCCTTCGTCTTTGGAAATCGAAACGACCGTGCCTTCCAGGCCGTCTTCGAAGTGCGGGTGGTCGTGGAACTGCACCGGCACCCAGGTGCGCAGCGCCGCCACCAACCAGCCGTTGGCCGCCCGCACCAGTGATCCTTCGCCGCAGCCCAGTTCGTAGGTTTTGCCGTTATATGTCTCGGTACTGCGCCATGTTGGGGGACAATCCACGCGCGGCCAGGTGCGCCCCCCGTCTTCCGACCAGCGGATGTATTCGGTTTGTTTCCAGTGCGGCGCGGCGCCTTCCAGGGTATACCCCGTCTGCGCGATGCGGATGGCCTTGCCCTGCTCGTCGCGCTCGACCAACGGATTACCCTCGACGCCGAACTGCTGGCCGTCCGGCGCCGCCGGCACCGCAACGCGCTCATCCCACGTGCGCCCGTAGTCGTGGCTGAACAGCCGCATTCGCTCGCCGGTGTCGCCCGATTCAAACGTGACCACACCGTCGCCGAGGTACGCCAACATCATTGGGCGCACGTAAATTCCGTGCAGCACAATGTACTCACCCCACGTCGTTCCGTCGTCACCGCTGATGATGATCAGCGTCTGCTCGGGGTGGATCGCGGCAATGGCGGCACAGATGACCTCGCCGTTGTCCATGGTGGCCAGGCCGTACGGGACGATCCGGCGGCCTTCATATTGTGGCAACACCTGCTGCTGTGCCGCGATGCAGGTGTAACCGCCTTGACCGTCGCCGCGCTTGATGAAATGCTGTTTCCAGGAAAGCTGTTCCGACTCGACATGGATACGGTTTTCGCTGATGCAGCGGCCCGTGTCCGGCTCATGCAGCGAGGCGTGGATGTACCCATAGTTGAATCCCTCCGGCACGGGAAGTTCGATGCTTTCAATGTGCGACTTGCCGGCGTCGACGCCCAGGCGGTATTGAGCCTGTGCCGAGGGCGGCTGGCGCACCTGCAAAAGCGCGACGCGTAAATCCACGTCCCGTTTTTCCGTCGAGAGATTGGTCAGCGTCACAGCCTGTCGACATACAGCTTCTCCATTGTTCCGGACTATTCGGCCGCGTCCTGCCCGCCGGACGTCCCAGGCAAATGCCTCGAGCAGGTCCGGATGTTCAAACACCGCCTGGCCGATCGTATTGCAGGGATACCAGAATTGTGTCTGTTCCAGGGTCGGGTAGCACAGCAAACCCCCTGGCATCCCGTGCTCAGGCACCCGGGTTACATTGAATTGAATTCGACGCAACCCGTTGTCACTATGGATGAGCTGGATGAGCGGGACCTTGAGCGCTATCGAGTATTGCCCGGGCTGCAGCCGGGTTGCACATTCGATCTCGCCCGGCCACGCTTCCTTCCCGCCATCCTGGTCTTCAAGGACCGACGACGCAGTCTTGCCATCCGCGTAACAGACAAAAATCCCCACACGTTCTCCGCTGCATTCAGGATCGAGGACGATCTGTACATTCTCTCTTGCAAGCTGTTCCTGCGTTTGGCCTGCAGATACGCAGCAGCTCACGGCGAGATAGAGGTTGTCTCCATCATGTGCCATGGCAAACGCCGTCCCCGGCGTCGGCTCGGCACCAGGCTGGCCGGGCGTCGTGAACTGTTCGTGCCACAGCAGCTTTGCCCAGGCACCGGTAGAAACATCGCTCGTCAGTTCAGGAGCAGCGTCAAGATATTGGATCGGGATCATGGTACATTTGCCTTGGCGAAGACGTGGTGAACAGGAAGATGGCGATGCGACCGTCCGACGGCCGTGTTATCCGTGGGGCAGTATAACGAGACTGGCTCAAGGTTTCCAGCGGATCAGTGCGCCGCCGGTGAAGTTGTTGCCGTAGCCGGTGAGGATTGATCCGTCGGGCAGCAGCGTCGAGCTCAGATGACCGCAGGGACCGCGCATCCACCGTTCGTCGTCGCAGAACAGGAAATCATCGAGCACGATCATGTGCTCGATATCCCAGGTCTCGCCGTGATCGTGACTGATCACGGCATCGCACCCGTGCCGATAACTGACCAGCTTGCCGTCGCGTAAATCAACCCGTCGGATGACGACCATGACCAGGTCGCCGTTGGGCATGCACATCAGCGTGGCATGGTGTCGTCCGCTGTCGAAGACCTTCTGGTAGGGTGACCACGTAACTCCGTCATCCCTGGAAATCGACACGGCCGTACCTGACAGGGAGTCTTCGAAGTGCGGGTGGTCGTGGAACTGCAGTGGCACCCAGGTGCGCAGCGCCGCCACCAACCAACCATTGGTCGCACGCACCAGTGATCCTTCGCAGCAGCACAGGTCGTACGTTTTTCCGTTATACGTATCGGCGGTGCGCCATGCCTGGGGACAATCCACGCGTGGCCAGGTGCGGCCCCCGTCTTCCGACCAACGTATGTACTCGGCGATTTTCCAATGCGGCGCAGCGCCTTCCAGTGTTTGCCCTGTCTGGGCGATACGGATGGCGTTCCCCTGCTCGTCGCGATCGACCAGTGGACTGCCCTCAAAGCCCAACAATTGGCCGTCCGGCGCCGGCGGCACCTCGACACGATCTTCCCAGGTTTGCCCGTAGTCGTGGCTGAACAGCCGCATGCGCCTGGTTGTGTCGCCTGATTCAAACGTGACGACGCCATTGCCGAGGTACGCCAACATCATCGGGCGGGCATGAAGCCCGTGCAGCACAATATATTCACCCCACGTCGTTCCACCGTCATCGCTGATGGTGATCAGCGTCTGCTCGTCTGGTTCCGCACCTGATGACCAGGCAGTAGCGGCACAAATAACCTCGCCGTTATCCATGGTGGCCAGGCCGAATGGGACGATCCCGCACCCTTGATACGGTTTCAACAGTTGCTGCTGCGCCGCTTTACAGGTGTAACCGCCCTGACCGTCGCCCCGTTTGATGAAATGCTCTTTCCATGCAAGCGGTTCCGACTCGACAAGGATACGGTTCTCGCTGACGCAGCGGCCCGTGTCCGGCTCATGCAACGACACGTTAACGAATCCATAGTTGAATCCTGCAGGCACGGGAAGGTCGATGCTTTCAACGTGCGACTTG
>DPYP01000214.1:0-4872 GCA_003545375.1 Lentisphaeria bacterium | reverse complement strand
CACGCCAGGCCCTCACATGAAACTACTCGTAACTGCGGACCTTCACATCGGCCGGCGCTGCTCGAAGCTGCCGGAGGACGTGGCGCGTGATCACGCGCCGGTGAAGATGTGGCGGAGGATCGTTGACTTCGCGATCGCGGAACAGGTCGACGCCCTGCTCATTGCCGGCGACATCGTCGACCATGATCGCGGCTTCTACGAGGCGCTCAATGCGATCGAGGGCGGCATCGAGCGGCTGGACAGTGCCGGCATCCGCTGCATCGCGGTCGCCGGCAACCACGATGTCGAGGTGATGAAACGACTGCGGCGCACGCTGGAGACTGACAACTTTGACCTGCTCGGCCAGGGCGGACGCTGGGAGTGCGTGCAGCTGGCCGGTCACGACGGCGGCCGGCACACCGATGTCTGGGGCTGGTCCTTTCCGCAATCACAGGTGACCACCAACCCGATGCCCCAACTGACGGCCGACATGCTGGAGTCCGGGACCCCGAGCATTGGTTTGTTGCATTGCGACCGCGGCGCCGGCAGCGACAGCGTCTACTGCCCGGTGCCCGGCGGCGATTTCGCCCGGTCCGGGATCGGGACATGGGTTCTTGGCCATGTCCACAAACCTGCCAGCGCCGATTCCGTGCGCAGTGAACCGCGGAACTTCTACGCCGGCAGCCCGCAGCCGCTGCATCCCGGCGAGCCCGGCCCGCACGGACCGTGGATGATCGACATCGGGCCTGACGGGACGACAACCGTCACCCACCTGCCGCTGGCCACCGTGCGGTACGAGACGGTCACCGTTGCCGTCGATGCACCGGGTGCCGAACTGACGGCGAAAGACGATCTGCACGGTGCCGTTGTCGAGGCCGTGCGCACCGCGGCACGTGGGATCGTTGCCGACCAGCCGGATCTGCAGCATCTTTGCTGCCGCGTGCGGATCGTAGGCAGAACCCCGCTCGACGAGGAGCAGTTGCGCGACGAGTGGCAGCGCGTGTTCGCCAATGACACCGACCAGGTATCGTTCGTCGTCGACGACGTCACTGCCTATCTCGAACCCGTCGCAGCGTTTGACATCCGCCCGCATCTCGATGTCGAGGCACTCGCCAATCATTCCACACCATTGGGTGAAGCCGCCAAATTTTATCTGCAGCTGACCGGTGAGCGCGAGATGTCCGACGAAGCGCGCGCCCACGTTGATTTGATTCAGCAGAGAATCACCCACGACGTGTACAGCCGGGTGCGTTCGTGGCTGGACGACGAGGACAAAACGTTCGGCCAGGACCAGGCCTGCCGACTCGCCGCCGAACAGACCCGGCGGCTGATCGAAACGCTGCATGCCCAGGGACCGGGAGAGCGCCATGCCTGAAGATTCTCACAAGACACTGGCTTTCCGCTCGCTGTGCATTCAGCGGTTGCTGGGCATCTCAGCCGAGGATAACCTGCGGTACACCGGTAAATTCGCCTTCTGCGACGGCATCAATGTCATCATCGGGGCGAACGCCACGGGTAAGTCGACTACCGCCGCCGCCCTCAAAGCGATGCTGTGGCCGCCGGACAACGGCGGCGAGATCGACCTGCAGGCACTCATCGAAGTCGGCGGCGTGCAGCGCGACGGCAAGCTGTTCGGCAACGATATCACCTGGACAAGCCCGGACACCGGCGAAAAAATGGCCAGGCCCGAGGTGCCCGAGGAGGCATTCAGCCAATGTTACGACCTGGCACTCGAGGAACTGCTCGCCGGCAAGGCAAAAGCCCTGACGGATAGGATAGAAATAAGCGTCAACGGCGGCTACGACCTCACGGCAGCACGGCAGGACCTGAAATTTTCCACGAAGGTGAGTCGACTCGGTGGCCTGCCGAGGAAACTGACCCATTTTGAGACGGCAGTTGGCAAGGCAGTCAACGCCCAGGGCGATTACGAGCACGACGAACGCGTGCTCAATGAAAAGAGGGCGGCGGCAGTCAAGGCCGCCGAAGCCAAGGATAAAACAGATGCTGTCGCGTGTCTGCTTCGGCACCGGGAAGCCCTGATCACTACCGAGGCATGCCGGGAGCGCCGCGCCGGGTTCCCGGAGGGCATCTTAAAAATGCGCGAGGATGACCTGGACGGTCTCGAGTCGGCAATGGAGCGGCGGAGCACCGCCGAGGAGCAGCTTGCGAAGTTGGCCGGTGAGCTGGAAAAACTCAAGGCGCTCGACCTGCCCGAAACGTCCGTCGAGGCCCCAGTCCTGGCAGGCCTGGAAGAAGCCATCACCAACTCGCTGAAGGATGCCGAAAAAGCGTGTGGCGATACGAAAGAAACAGCCGGCATCGCTGCTGCGGCTGCTGCGGTTGCCCGGGAGCATGTCGGCCCCGGCATCTCGGACGAACGGCTCGCGGCACTGCTGACAGCGGACGACCTACCCGAAGAGCTGCGTGACCCTGCCGCCAAGTGGCAGGAGGCGGAAGCCCAGCACCGCGAGACGCAGCGAAAGGTGGATGGCCTCAAGGCTGATGCGGAAGAATCGCAAGCCCAGCACTCGGCAGAGACGCTGGTTGAAGGCATCGGCGAGCTGCGCAAGTGGCTGCGGCAGCCGCGCTCGGCAGTGGCGGCTAAGAAATCGTATAAAGTTTTCATCGCGGCCGTCAGCGCCGTCGTCCTGGCCATCGTCGCTTCGATTTTACCGGTTCAGTTTCTCGGGTGGGTGATGCTTGTCCCGCTTTTCTTTGTCGTGCTGTGGAGTTGGCCCCAGCGAGCGAACGGAACTGACGATCGCGGCGCGGCAGTGCTGGCTGGATTTCAATCCACCTATGAAACAACCGGCCTGCCGCCGCCGGGCGCCTGGGAGCCTGACGACGTCGTTGCGTGCCTGCGCGAGCTGCAGGATGAATTGGCTAGCGTCAGTCTGGCAGCGCAGAAGGCCGAGCAGAAGGCGGATCATCTCAGAATCGCCGAGCTGGAACTGGCGGAAAAGGAGAAGAACCTGGAAGGCTGCAAAAAGCAGATGGCGGCGGTCCGCGATGCCTGGGGCCTGGCGGAGTCATTGAGCCCGGAAGGGCTGCGCAGCCTGGTTGATCGGCTGGCAACCTGGCGCGACAAGGTCCTGGATGAACGCACCGCTGTATCGGCACAAGAGAGTGCGATGGAGGAGTTCGAGAAACATCGGTCTGCCGTCCAGGGGGATATCAGGGAATTTATTCCGACCGCCACGATCGTCGATTATAAAACGGCCCGTGTTTGTCATGGGCAACTCGTTGAGTGCCGGGAGCAGCAGCAGCGGATTGCTGTGCTCGAAGAGACCGAGATCCCTCGTCTC
Source organism: Lentisphaeria bacterium (assembly GCA_003545375.1). GTDB lineage: Bacteria > Verrucomicrobiota > Lentisphaeria > JABSQK01 > CAJWLW01 > CAJWLW01. The sequence continues at coordinate 1,588 of DPYP01000214.1, read as the reverse complement.
GATGGTGAATTGAAGCAAGCCGTCAAGGAACTTGCGGACATGACCGACAGACTGGAGCAGACCGGCAAAGACGCCGATGAGTTAAAGGTGATATTGGAGAAGTGGCAAGGCATTCTGCCCGATGCCACCTCGGCGAATGACGCCCTGACGGCTGCGAAGATACGCTGCAGCGATGCGGAAACGGTGAAGAACGGGCTTGCCCCGGCATTGCTGGAGGCGATCGAAGGAGTCGACAATGACGAGTTGGAGAAGCAAAAGGAAAAGCTGACCGAAGAGGCGGGCACACTTGATAAACTCAATCAGGATATCGGCCAACTGCGCCGCAAGATCGATGATGCCCGTGCCGGTGACCGGATCGCGGAAGCGAAGTGGAACCAGCAGCTGGCCACAGACGAGGCCGCTGCGAAATGCCGGGACGAGGCGGTGAGCCTGGTCGGCGCCCTGTGCGCCGATTTTATACGCAGCCGTTGCGAGACGCAGGGCTCGGAGGTGCTGGTTCAGGCCGGGAAATATCTCGGCGCCTTCACGCGCGACTGCTATTCCCAGCTCGTGCCGGCGCGGGGGCTTGGCTTCGAGGTGCACGACGACCGCCGCGGCCCGCTGGCGCCCCACCAACTCTCCAGCGCCACCCGGGTGCAGTTGCTGATCGCGGCGCGGCTGGCGTTCCTCGACGACCTGGAGAAGACCACCGGCGTGCGCCTGCCCCTGTTGCTCGACGAGATCCTCTGCAACAGCGACGACGACCGCACCTCGGCCGTGATCCAGGCGGTGGCCGACATCGCCGCGGACGGCAGACAGGTCTTCTACTTCACGGCACAGCACGACGAGGCGGGAAAATGGCAGGCATTCGATCGCGAGCGGAAGCAATGTGCCTTGAAGATCATTGCCCTGCCGATCGGGCACGACCCCCCACCGCCCATCGCCATCACCCGTCCGGAGTGGGCCGACGTCCCCGAACCGGCCGCCGGGGAGGGATGGGAATTCTACCTGACGAGGATCGCGCCGCCGCCGTTCGATCCGTTCACCGCGACGCCTGCCCTGGGTGAGCTGCATCTGGCCTATGTCATCCGTGACCTGCCGTCACTGCATGGGGTGCTGACAAATGGCTACAGCACCTGGGGACAGCTGCAGCGCCTGCGAGAGCGCGGTGGCGTCGAGGCAATAGCGAAATTCGTCGTCGGCGATGGCGACCAGCTGTTCAGGCACGCTGGGGCGCGCCTGGAGTGCCTGAAAATACTGCTGGCCGAGTGGCGGATCGGCCGCGGGGTGCCGGTGCAAGTAAGAGACATAAGCGAGGGTGGCAAGAGCTTTATCGCTCAGGCGCACAAACTGGCGAAGGACTGTAAATTCGACGGCGAGAGGATGATGGACCAGGCGGCCGACGTGGACGGTTGGGGCCCCGGCGCAGAGGAGAAACTAAGATCCATCCTCACCGAGGCCAACGCCCTGCCGGAAGAGGCTGAACTGGCGTCCCGCCGCAGCGCCGCCGACCTCCGTGCCTGCCTCGACGCCCACCTCAACACCGTCGTATCCGACGACATCCGGGATCTCCTGCTCGAGGAACGGGACGTCATGCTCTCGTGGTTTC
>DPYP01000608.1:0-3478 GCA_003545375.1 Lentisphaeria bacterium | reverse complement strand
GGTGTCTCGACAAGGCGGAACGACATGATCTCCTGCAGCGTCTCCACGTAGGGGACGCCGCGGAAGCCTGCCATCGCAACGTACTCGATCATGGTACCGTTGGTCACCGTCGACAGAATTTGTAAATGTGCGGCATTGGCCAGAGCCGACCAGGGGCTGTGGGGGATGCAGAGTATGCCGGCAGCTTCGGCATGGCGGGCGACGCGCTGAAACACCGTCATCCCGATCTGCTTGGCATCCGGCTGAATGACATCGACAGCGCGGCCATCGATGAAACGGTCGAAATCCCGCTGTGTCACCAGGCTCTCCCCCGTGGCGATACGGGTCCGGGCGCCGGCGGTGAGGCGGGCGAAACCCTCGACATCGTACGGATGCAGCGCTTCCTCGAAGAAATACAGGTCATACGGTTCCAGGCGCCTGACGACGTCGAGCGCTTGCTTGACGGTCCAGCCGTCGTCGTGATAAGCGGGGCAGCCGAAATCGAGCATCAGCCGAATGTCCGGCCCGATCGCCTCACGGACAGCAGCGAGCCCTTCGAGATCAGCCGGCGTGAATCGGTTGGCCCAGCCGAACTTGATCGCCTTGAACCCTTCTTCGACATAGGCGCGGCTCTCCGTGGCAAGCTGTACTGGCGTTTTCCAGGTTGTGCGGCCGTTCTTCAGCGAGCCGGTATAATCATAGGCAGTCGCGCTGGCGTAGGCCATGATGCGATCTTTGACCGCACCGCCCATCAATTTATGCACCGGTACGTTGTGCGCCTTGCCGGTGAGGTCCCACAGGGCCATGTCGATCGCTGCCATGGCATTGATCGCCACACCACCCTCGCCACCGCGCCCGCGCTGCGCCTGCCACCCTTCGTTCATCGTCCGCCACAGCCGGTTCGGCAATGTCGGATCCTGGCCCAGCAACAGCGGCGCGATGTCGGCGATGAGCGCCGCGATCGGCTTGACCGGCGCCTGGGTCGCGCCGATACCGATCAACCCGGTGTCTGTCTCGACCTCGACCAGCGGAATCTGGCAACGCGGCTGATCGGCGTTGATGACGCGGATGTCAGCGATTTTCATGAGGCGTGCCCTGTGATTGCAGATTGACAGACTATGTGCCGCGAATAGGCAAGGTCAAGGTGCCGGTTGACAGGGGTTCCAGGCATGAAAGTCTGAGTAAAAAACTACACATTGTCGAACGGATCACGCGGTAACCCGAGTCCGTGGACATCTCCGCCGCGCACCAGAAAGAACGTCCGCGGCATCGGCTCATTGGTGCGATAGTCGTAGTAGGTCGACCCGCCCAGCTCACCATCCGGCGCGATATAGCGAAAGACCATCGCGCGCCGCCAGTGATCCGACGCATTCGAGCCGGATTCATGCGGCATCATGACATCATGAATCGCTGCCTGCCCGGCTTTCAGATTGTAGTACACCTTGATCTCATCGAGGTTCGGCGGCAACTCGCTCAGGTCCATGTCCCACTTGAAGACATCGTGCTCGTCGACGCATTGTATGCGAGGCAGGGCACCCTTGGCATGGCCACCCGGGATCACCGCCATCGTGCCCGATGCCTCGTTGACATCGTCGAAGGCGATCCAGATGGAGGCACCGAAGTTGCCGTTGACATTGGTCCATTCGACACCGTCCTGGTGCCAGGGCACGGGGCGCCCGGTGCCCGGCGGCTTGGCAATGAGGTGGGACGACCAGAAGGTGATGTTCGGGCCGATCTGTTTTTCGATCATGTCCAGGATGGCGGGATGCGTAGCCAGCTCCCACACCCAGCGCTCGACCAGGTGCGTGGCAATGATTGCATCCGGGGCGATATCCGGGTGCAGTTGCTCGAACATACGATCGATGTTCTGCCGGCAGCCAGCCAATCCGTCGTCGGTCAGAAAATGATCGAAGATACAAAAGCCGTTCTTCAGATATTGCTCGTGTTGCTCGGCACCATATACAAAGCGGTCATCGATCAGACTGTTCATGACAGACCTATACGCTGGCACTGCACGGCAACACCGGAAAGTCGGGTCCTTCGACGAGCGCGCCGTCCGCGATGTCGTGCATCTGTGCCATCCGTGAGTTCCAAGGTTGACCGATTCTACGGGTGTTACCGGGCAGCAGATGCAGAACATAGCTGCGTCTCAGGCTGGCGGTCGTACTGCCGTACGAACCGTGGAGCGTCCGGCAATGATGAAAGTGGCAATGCCCGGCCTTGACCTCGCACGGCACCGGCTCGACGCATGCGCCTGCGGGAATGTCGGGGTGGTTCAGCAGCCAATCCGGATCGTCGGCGGGCAGCTCATCGCGATGATAGTCTAAATCCCAACGATGACTGCCCGGCACGACGTGCATGCAACCGTTGGCGACAGCAGCGTCGTCGAGGGCAATCCAGCAAGTCACGAGTTCTGCCGGTGCGACGTAGTCCCAAAAGGCACAGTCCTGATGCCATGCCAAGGCAGCGTCCCCTTCGTGTGGCACCTTCATGATCATCTGGTCTTCCCACAGGCGCACAGGTGCGGTCATCAAATCGTTTGCCAGGGTGCCCATCGGTGTATGGTCAATCGCTGCAAAAACCGCATCGTGGCGGTACAGATTGACGATTTTGGCCGAGGCCAGATCGCCACCAGCCTTGAGGTGCTGGGGAAAGTCGACGCGGCCGGTGATAAGATCGTCGATACGACTCTTCAGCTCGTCGACCTGATCGTCGCTAAACACCCGCGGACCGCTCAAGTATCCGTTCTCCTCAAAGAATGCGATCTGTTGCGAACTGAAAGGCTGGGGTTCGATCGATTCCGATAGGGAGGCCATAAGCATGCCTGTGGCGGACTGTAAAATCGGGACGAAACAGGATAGACGCCCCCCAGTCCGGTACTGCACTATGAGGACTGAGGATTACGAGGAGTAGATCAAGCGAAATTTCCCACCCCAACACCGAACGCGAAACACCAGAATCTCTCGATTCAGAGCATCTCTCCGAGTCCCAACTCTTTCAGTTTCGTGTTGCGTGGTCCGCGTTTAGCCCGCCGTTCGGCTGCTTCCTGTTCCTTTCGTTTCTTCATCGCATGTCTGGCGGCATCAACAACTTTGACATCTTCATAGGAAACATGAATACTGCCGTCTGACCGAGAGCGCACCTCAACCATGATGCGATTCAGCCTTCGCAACAGTCTTGTGGCTTGCTCGGTTGGGTGGTATTTTTCCTTGATAAGCTCCTTGACCAGCGCCAGGCCGTCTTCATCGACCCCGTTCTCCGGTCTGTCGGGCAACTCAAATACGACGACAACGCGGTGGAGTTTATCGTCGAAGAAACTCAGAATCTTTTTCTTAACCGGTCCGTCGCCGTCACCAGTCACTTCGTACGAGGTATGGGTCTCTTGATGGACCTGAACTTCCCCGTCAGGCCAGATTGCTTGAATGTCTGCAAGTGACTGTCCCCAGGTCGTCTTGTCGAAGCCCTTGACAATGGGCAGCTCGGCATCGTCCTGGCCATG
>DPYP01000425.1:0-2570 GCA_003545375.1 Lentisphaeria bacterium | reverse complement strand
TCTGCTTCGCGAAACAACTCGTCGATGTGAAAGCGTAAGGCACTTCGCGCTTGCCGCAGTTTCATGTCCGTCTCCGCCACACACCAAAAGTAGATATCGAAGATCAGGGCACTGTCCGCAAAGTCCTCGAAGATCACGATCGGCTCTGGCCGCTTGAGAATTTCCTCGTTCTCCTGGGCCGCCCGCGCAATCAGGGCTGCGACCTGATCTGTCGGGGAACCGTAGCGCACGCCGACGCGAACCGACGTTCGGATCTCCTTGTCGGTGAGCGTCCAGTTTGTCAGTACGCGCTCGAGCAGCTGGCTGTTGGGCACCAGCAGGTCAATACCGTCTGTCCGGCGAATGCGCGTGCAGCGGCCTTTCATCGCTGCGACACGACCGATGGTACCGTCGATTTCTACCAGATCGCCGACGCGCACCGGCCGTTCGATAGTCAGAATCCAACCGCTGATAAGGTTGTTCAGGATGTTCTGCGTGCCGAATCCTGCACCAATCGCCAGGGCGCCGCCCAGAAACGCGAACACAGTCAGAGGGATCGCCAGAATCCGTAGAGCCGAGAAGATGACGGCAATAATCAGCAGATAAAAAATTACTTTCTCTGCCAGGTGCACTGCTGCTTCGGGGACCTGCCGGTGCAGGAGTTTCCTCGACAGAATCTTTGTAAATACAGAAACGACCAGGAACCCGGCAACAAGGAAGAGCAGCGCCAGCGCGAGTTGGCTGACCCGGAGCTCATGTCCGTCGGACAATGTGAAAAGGCTCGTTTCCCAAATAGTCAAAAGAAGATCCATAGAACGACTATAACGGCGGTATCGCCTATTTCCAGATCATGAATTCTTAGCTTTTGATCGCGATCAGGTCGATGCGCACGCTGATCACGCGTGTTGTCTCAACCGCGAGCGCCGTCAGCCGATGCTCGCCGCAGTCGACGGTTTCGTTCACAGTCGGCAGATGCCCGAGCAGTTCCATCAGCAGGCCGCCGATCGTATCGACCTCGGTATCCGGGGGCACGTCCAACCCCGCTTTTTCGGCCAGCTCGCTGAGCCGGCATGCCCCGTCGGCGATAAAACCGCCGCCGGCCTTGCGCAGCAGCGGCTGTTCATTGTCGAACTCGTCCTGGATCGGGCCGACGACTTGTTCGAGGACGTTTTCGAGGGTGATCATGCCGTTGATGTCGCCGTACTCACTGAGGACCAGCGCCAGGTGCTCGTGGTCGCGCTGGAACCTTTGCAGCAGGTGATCGAGCCGGGTCAACTCGGGCACGAACATCACCGGGCGTGCCAGGTCCGCAAGGCGGTCCGGCGACTGGTTGGTTGCCAGTGCAGCGAAAAGGTCCTTGGTGTGCACGATGCCGTGGATATGGTCGAGATCACCATCGCACAGCGGCAGGCGGGAATGGCCGCTGTCTGCGGCGATCTGCAAGTTCTCGGTGACCGGGCGGGTGCTGTCGAGGAAGACGATCTGGTTGCGCGGCACGATGTAAGGGCGCACGATCTTGTCTTCGAGGTCGAGGATGTTCTCCATCATCACTTGTTCAGCGTTCGAGAGGTGGCCGCCACTGGCAGCTTCAGCAAGCAGTAGGCGCACCTCCTCCTCGGTCATCTCGCCGTGTGCCTCGGAGGTGTTGATGCCGATGGCGCGCAGCATGATGTTGCTGGAGGTGTTGAGGACCCAGATAAAAGGTTTGAAGATTTTGTAAAAGAGGATGAGCGGTGGGGCACAGTACTGGGCGACCGACTGATCCTTCACGATCGCCATCATCTTCGGGACCTGCTCACCGATGGAAATGTGCAGGAAAGTGATAACGCTGAAGGCGATGACGAAGCTGATGATGTGCATGTGCTGCTCCGCCACGCCGAGGTGCTCGAACAACGGCTCGAGCGTCTTGGCTACGAGCGGTTCGCCGATCCAGCCGAGCCCGAGGCTGGCCAGGGTAATGCCGAGCTGGCACCCGGACAGATAGGAATCAAGGTTGTGGGTGACGTGCAGCGCCATGCGCGCCAGCTGGTTGCCATCCGCGGCGCTGGTCTCCAAACGGGCGCGACGGACCTTGACCAGGGCAAACTCCGCGGCGACAAAGAAGCCGTTGATCAGTACCAGAACCATTACAAAGAAAACTTTCGCAGCGATTTCTATGGCCATTAATACTCCCGCAATTGGTCCAAACTATATACTTCCCTGGACCGATGCTTTCCAGTTGCGCCGGTGTATTCGTGGTGCCGGGCTCATCCCGCCCTGGGAGCGTGTCGGCGGGCAAGGATATTCTTAGCCCAGCGCGACGAACTTGACCGGTACCGTACTTTTCTGTATCACGGGCTGGAAAGCCCGTGATACAGAAAAGAAGAGCGGGCCTGCTATCGCTTGCGCTTTTTCTTGAGCCAGTCGAGTTTGACGGGCTGGTAGATGCCGGTTTCGGGATCCATCTCGAGGGTCACCAGGAAAACTTCGTCGAGGGACTTGATGACGACGACGGGGTTGGTGTAGTCGTCGTTCAGCCGGTAGTAGACGTCCTTGATGAATTTCTCCAGCATCGTGCGGTTGGCCATTTCCTTCGCCGGCGTCATGCGCGG
>DPYP01000014.1:0-5485 GCA_003545375.1 Lentisphaeria bacterium | reverse complement strand
GTTCTTGCACGTGTCAATGGCGAATCGCTGCTTACCGAGGCACTCTTTCCGGGCGCTGAAGCAGGCACGAAACTCAACCTGTACCAGCTCCGCTCCCGTATTGAGGCCGCGATCTACGACGAGCTGGTTGCGCAGAAAGCCGTAGCGCTCGGACTTGACAAGGACCCCGAATACCTGGATCTCATTGCGACCCTGGAACTCCAGGCTGCCCGGCAGGAAAAGCGTTTGCTCGCACGGCTCTACTACGGACAATCGATTCCGGAGATCAAAGCAGCAATAGACAGTGAAGGCCGAACACCGACGGCGGAAGAGATCGCTGCGCATATCGCAGAAAATCAGGACGAATTCAGCCGATACCCCGAAACGGCAACCGAGCGGGTCGCCATAAACCAACTGACCGCAGGGTCACGCGGCGCCACGGCCAATGCGCTGGCGGAATGGCTGCAGCAACGGTTGGCAGCGGTCAGTTTCCAGGCGGACGGTGAGGATATTCCGGCGGCGGTCATCGAGCAAGCCGTGGCACAAACCATCGAGTCGCGCGGGGTCCTGCTGCCGAAGATCAGGGAGAGCGCCATCAGCCGGGAATCGCAGCGAAGCGGGGTCGAGCCCGAGGTGATCGAGAAGGATGCCGCGCTGGTGACAGCGCTGCTCTCAGAGACGGTGATCGAAGCTGACGGTACGAAACTCGTCCTGGGTGATCTCCCCGAACTGGAACGGCTTGTTACCGCGTTCGGGCAGAACCGTTTCGTGATGCCGCTTGTCTTCATGACCATGGTTGATCTCATCGTCGCCGAGGACGCGGTTGCCGCGGGGATCGACAAGGATCCCCGCTTCATAGAGCAGCAGGCGCGAGTTGCCCAGGCCGTCGAAAAGGGACGGTCCAGGATGCTCGCCGAGTTCTACTACGCGCGCCAGGGCATGAGTCCCAACGACATGGCGGCGAGCGATGAGGACGTCAGGAGCGAGTACAACTTTTTTATGACGACGATGAAGACGAGGCCGATCCGGAACTCAGCCGACCAGCAGGATGCCATTCGCAAGCACATAGAGCTGACGCGGTTGAACGCGGTCAGAGCAGCCCATCTAAAAATGCTCCGGAAAGCTGCGGAAATCGAGTACCTGATCGACGTACCGGAATAAGGCGGGGTGCGCGGCAAGTCGGCAGCATTGCCCCTGCAGCTGGTCCGAACATCGCTTTCCACGGCGTGAAAAGCCGTGGGGCGGCCCGCTACCCGAATTCGATCCGCACCTCTTCCAGCTGCGCCGAACTGGCGCCATTCGGCGATACGAACGTCGCCCGGTACTGCAACCACTGCCCGGACTCTGCCGGCGGCGTGAGCGCCGCGCCCGACTGCTCGTATATCCCGCTCCATGGCGCTGCAACCAGCGCTTCCTCGCTCCCGGCCCAGCGCAGCTCGAACTTGAGCTGCGTCTTCGGCGGGGTCACCGCCGTCCAGCTCAGGCGCGTCGCCGACCGCCCGCCCGTGTCGTACGCCGGCGAGACATAGTACTCGCAGGGTTCGCGCGTGAAGGCGTTGCCGAAATCGCGCGGCGACGACAGGTGCGGGCCGAGCGCCGGCAAGCGCTGCGGACTGTCCAAGCACAGGCCATCCGGACCGTTGGCAAACAGCAACGACTCCACCTGATGCCCGAGATCGTTGCGGTGACACACCGCCAGCAGATCGAGATAGCCGTTGCCGCTGATGTCGACCGCCTGAAAGGCGCACGACGAGTCGCACGGGATCCGCAGCGGATTGTCGAAATCAAAGCCGTCCCCACTACCCGGGTACACATGCGCCGGAAGTTCCCGCGAAAACGCCGTCGAGTACGCCGGCACCAGCAGGTCGAGGTAGCCGTTGTTGTCCAGATCGGCCACCGAGATCAGGATCGGTGACGCCTCCGTCGGGTGGAAGTCGGTGCGCTCCGGGGTGTAACCGTCCGGCCCGCCGTAGAGAATATAGAAACCGGATTGCTCACGGCCGTAATGGCCCATGATGCCGAAGATCACGTCGAGCCAGCCATTGCCGTTGAGGTCGGCACAGGTGATGCCGCTGGCGCCGTCCGGTGGGGAACCTTCGAACGGTATCCGCCACTGTCGTTGCCCGGAAAACCCGTCCGGGCCGCCCAGATAGATTTCGAGGTACCCGTTCTTGTTGTAGCTGATGACGTCGAGCCAGCCGTCCTGGTTGAAGTCGCCGACCTGGCCGTTGGCCGTGAAGGTCGGCAAGAGGGTCGAGCGCTCGGCAGAGTAACCCTCCGGGCCGCCATGAAAGATCACCGTTGATTTGGCCCGCGTCTCCGGTTTGTCGTCGTAGGTGTACCCGATGTTCAGCAGATCGAGCCAGCCGTTGTGGTTGAAGTCTCCCATCAGCACATAGTGAGGCAACTCACAGGGGCTCTGGACAATCGTGTACCGGTCCGGTGACAGGCCTTCCGGGCCACCGTGAAAAATACGCAGCCCTTCCATGGTGACAAAGGCGAGATCGGCATAGCCGTCGAGATCGAAGTCGCCGATCACATAGGTGTTGCTGCCGCCGCCGGTCGGCAGGCCCAGGCGGCGGTCGGTGCTGTACTCGCCCGCAGCGTTGCCGAGATAGACGTAGACGGGAAAGTCGGGAGCGGTCTGGGACGGGCCACGCAACGTGTTGCTGAAAATTACCTCGGGCCGACCGTCGCCGTCGAGGTCGCCGGCCGCCGCGCCAACTGCCCCGGTCGTTTCCAGCCACGTAACGCGCTCGGGCGAAAACCCGCCCGGGCCGTTCCAGAAGATCGCCGATTCGGTTTCATAGGCCTGCACGTTGGCGTGCTTCGAAGCGATCACATCGAGGCGGCCGTCACCGTCGAGGTCCGCCACCTCCACCCAGTTGGCGAACTGCAGCGGGAGAAACTGCGCAACCTTCGCCAGGTCATCCTGGCTGCGAATCTCGATGCCGTCGACGGTGGCGATCAGCAGTTCGCAGCGGCCGTCGCCGGTGACGTCGGCAACGCAAATCCGGGCGGCCCCGATGGAAAACATCGTGGTGAGGCCCTCCGTTTCCAGGATCGTCCGGTGCCCGGGGCCGAAGCAGCCGTCGCGATTCCAAAAAATGTGAATCTGGTTGCCGCCGGTGAAGATGATCTCCTTGCGTCCATCATCGTCGAGGTCACCGAGCACGACCTGCAATGCATAGTGCGTCGGCAGCCGCAGCGGTGGCGTTTCGAAGCCGCCTTCCTTGCCAACATAAATATACGAATCGGTGTCGTACTCGAAACCAGTTCGGTAATTCGCAACAACGAGATCCGGCCAGCCGTTGCCGGTCACGTCTTCACAGACAATTGAGACCCCTGCGATACCGGTGAGGCCATGGCGCTCCGTAGCATCGACGAATTTCCGGGGCTCGACCTGTTCAAGCACCTGGATCGGCAGCGGCTTGCCGGCGTTGTGATGGTCGACCCAGGCTGAGGGCAGGATGATGTCGAGCAGACCGTTGCCGGTCAGGTCGACCGTCGCGACATCGTAGGCGCCGGCCGTGGGAATCTCCATTCGCTCACCGGTCAGCCCGCCGGGACCGCCCCAGTAGATGTAGCTGTCGAGCTCGGAGGTCACACCGTTCTCGCCGTTGACGACGATCAGCTCGAGGTGCCCGTCACCGTCGAGGTCGACGGCCCGGCTCATGCAGCCGCTGTCATTCGGCAGCTCGTGCCGCGACCAGTCGCTGCCGCTGCCGGATGCCGGATGCTCGATAGTCGATGGCTGCGTGTAGATCCACGTCGGACCGCGCTCGATGTAGCCGTGGGTGTTCGGAAAGACAATGTCGACATGACCGTCGCTGTTGAAGCCGAAACGATGGATCGTCTCGATGACGCCATGAGCATTCACATAGAGATTGTCGCCACCATTGCCGAACGAGCCCTTTGCGAACGCTGCAAAACCGCGATGTGCCCAGGCAGGATTGTCACTTTTCGCCATGCTCAAAGCTAACCGCTTCGGTCACAACGGTAAAGAACTGACAGAAATGGGACTGAACAAACGGCAGTGTCTGCAGGTCGAAACCTGGAGGCTAATTCCGAACACAGCGCGGTACATTCTCGACGCGCGCAACCCCGGGAGCGAAAGTTCCAGGGGCAAGCTTCTGATGACAAACCGTCAATGGGCGGCAGTTGGTGAAGACGTCAACAACCTGTCCTAAGAAACAGAAAATAAGATAATTAATGACCGTTAAAATACGGGACCGTTCTACCTGGTCAGTACCACCAGGTGTTCGTGCCCCTTACCGATTCAGTAAAGACCATTCCCGGATAGACGACATGGCCGTCGCCAAAGAGTTTGCATCCAGCCTCGCCACTCTGGAGCTCAAAGGAATAAACGGGGTTTTCGGCCCAGACCCAGCCATCGGCATGGCTTATCCAATTATCGGCGACAATCACCGAGTCGGGGTTCATAAGATGCAACCGTGGCGCTTCGGCATCCGGTTGGCCGGTCTCCCCCCAGACGTAACTCTGGGGCATGCCAGAAGATGTGTTGATGGTCGGACTATAGAGGAATTGACACAGGTATGAATGAATGCCATGTCCGCCGCCGCTATTGACATGGAATTTCCCCGAGTATTTGCTGTTCAAAGAACCCGTGTTTGGCATGATGGAACTCTGGGGCCATTCAGATTTTTTGGATAAAGGACAATAGCTGACTTCCGTCGGTACAATCTCGAGCAGAGCTTCGCGGAAGTCGTTGCCTTCCCAGTCGCCTGTACCTCCGAACATGGTGGGGTGGCGGGTACCCCAAGTCTCGTCACCGCCCAGAATGCCAAGGTATGGGCCGGGCACGTTGACGTCATTATCGACAACATACATCGTGTAGCTCTCACCGATCTGGTGCATATTGTGCATGCACACGGTGATCTTCGCCTTGCGCTTTGCACGGCTCAACGCCGGCAACAGCAAGGAGGCGAGGATAGAGATGATAACGATCACCACCAAAAGCTCAATCAGTGTAAATTTGCGGCTGTGGGGCAATTGCTGTTCACGGCTGGAATGAGTTGATCCCCTGCAACATACAGGGCGGGAAAGAGTACCGGGACGAATTACGGTAAACTAGAAGACCACCGAATTCAAAGAACCTCGCTACCGTTCTACTGGGAAAACTTTTATCGGTACCGGTATTTTACGAGTCTGTTATTCGCCAGATACATCGCATAGGTTTCGCCTATCTGGTGCAGATTGTGCATGCACACGGTGATCTGCGCCTTGCGCTTCGCACGGCTCAAGGCCGGTAAGGATGGCAGTGATGACGATCACCACCAGTAACTCGATAAGCGCAAATCTACGACTGCGGAACATCGCCCGCCCAGTCGTGCCAAAGCTCATCCCGGCAACTGCCAGCGCGAATACAGCAGCGACGGCCTGTGATCGCCCGACACCTTCTGATAGTACACCGAAAACAGACTGCCGTCCGCCATTTCAACTGTCGAGGGATAGCCCAGGTCCCAGTCCGGGCCGTCGTCGCGCA
>DPYP01000326.1:2462-14605 GCA_003545375.1 Lentisphaeria bacterium | reverse complement strand
CTCAGTCAATAGCCGCGATTTTGTCTGAATATGAGGAAAAAATAGGAAAAACCAGTATCTGCCTTGAAAATCCGCTATAGCTGTCTATACTCCAACGAATTACCAAACACCACTGCCATAGTGGAAAACTGGCGACACAACAGGTTTCGTGCCTGAGTCGATGAACCTGAAATATCTGGAAGGGAAGAAATTCTGCGTCGTATTCGTCAAACAGGCGGATGAAAATGATCCGGACAGCCAGATCAGCATGAAATGCCTGCACGGCCGCGCTAACATCGATCGGCACGGTAAGCTGAATGTTGAAAGCCCCGAGTTCAGTTTCCCCGTCCCGGCAACCGCCAGTAAACAAATCATGCCCAGCGACGGCACACCCATGTTGAAGGACGCCGAATACTTTGTCATGTGCAAAGTGTCCGGCATGGATCTCTGATACAGGAAGACTCGAAGCAGCAACACACAGGAGGAACCCCCAATGAATGAGTTTTCGTTCGATGTCACAGGACTCAAGGAACAGACCTTCGAAAAAGGTGAGCACGTTCTCGAGGAAGGCAAAGACAGCCAAAATGTCTTCATCCTCAAGGACGGCAACGTCAGTGTAACTGCCGATGGCACTGAGTTGTGCAAGGCCAACACGCCCGGTACGATCTTCGGTGAGATTTCCGTGTTGATCGACAGCAATCATACCGCCACAGTGACCGCAGAAGACCAGACGACCTTCTATGTTGTCGATGACTTAATGGCGTACTTCGAGAGCAATCCGACGGCCTGCCTCAAGGTCGCTCAGACCTTGGCGACTCGCGTCATGAACATGAACACTCACTTCCTGGAGATCAAGCATGAGATCTTGCAGCTGCAGGAAGACGCCTCGTCCAATCAGGGCGGCAGCAAACTTTTGACATTGGTTGAAAAGATGGACCAGTTCTGGGGCCAGGACATCCTGTAACCGAACGGACGTATTTCAAGAACCCGGGAATGTTCGCATCCCCGGGTTTTTTTTGCCCGAATGATGGGCAAACTCGTAATCGGTTACAAGAGGCTACCCCGATACACCTGCTCGCCAAAACGTGCCAGATCCTCACGTAGAAACACCATGCCGCCGCAACGCAACGGCGTGCCGCCGCAATAAAGATCCAGCAGCGCACGCTGAAGCCGCGTCTCGCGAGGCGCCTGTGTCCAGTCGTCGTAGTCACGGCAGAAGATGAAGAGAAGACCGTCATCACCACTCGACATGACCGGAAACAGATACACTTCACGCATGAAACTCGCGAGATTCGAACCCGCCAGGCGTGTTTCGAGCTGGGTATTGAAGATCCATGACCGGCATTGCACCGCCAACGGACGAACGTCCGGAAAGCACGTGTCGAAAAACTTGAACGCAGCGCGTAGCGATTCAGCAACAACTGCCGGCGTCATACCGCCGCCCTCCGGAATATGCAGGTCGAGGACGTAGTCTTCCGGCCCCAGAACCCGGCGCCAGACAGACTTCTCGATCGTCGTCACCGCGCTCATCGCCATACCCAACGGCGACGCAACAGTCCCACAGATCGTTGAATCGTCTTCGACCAGTGTACTCTGCCAACGTGCCTGCCCGCTCCCCGCTGGCACAACAAAACCGTCGGCGTCGAACAACAAGCCGGGCGGCATGAACAGCAGCGTCTCGCCAGTTTCGTCGTGGCGCCAGCATTGGACCTTCGCCGGTTGATGAATGAGCTTGAACTCGAAGCGACCAACCCGGAATATTTTCCCGCGAGGATGCTGACGCAGCCACATCAGCTTACTCACCGGAGTACCCGGCAGTCCATCGTATCTGACTTTGTACGCCTCGTTGAAGGCCCGGATCTGGAGACAAGTGTCGCGCGATATCGGCGGGGGAATCTTCATTGCCTCGTGGGTCTCCTGCATCGCCGGGATCATAGCGAGCACGCAGAGCATGAACAACAGACCAGAGTCATCGCCGAGACATGGAAGGCACTCCGGCCATTTGTCGATGGGCGCGTCGTACAGAAAAATACAATGGTGCAGGTGCCAGCACAGCAACCGCAACAGCAGATCGCCGTCGATCCGTGTCGCCAGCCCCACCAACGGTTCCTGCAACTCGTCCGCCAAGCGGGCGTACTGATGATGAAGCCGCACGGTCGCCGGATCGAGAAACTCTATCGGCCCTTGCGGCAGCGTCGCGACCGACTCCGCTGCGTACGCCGACATCGCCTCATGAAATTCCGACGGCATCTCCAGACGCTTCAGCAATTCGTCGAAATTCACCTGTTGCCTCTCCGGAATTGATAGTTTTCGCAACGTACGCCCAGATAAGTTCCTGAACAAGACTGTCTGTCACAGGTTGCGAGCAAGCCAGACAGGCAATACCTTGCCATCTGCGACAACATGACCCATTAAACATGGCAGACTCATCACATGCCAACTACACCTTCCTTCGTCGATCGCCTGATTGAACGCCTGGACCGGCTGGACCTGTCCAGTGTGCAGGGCTACATCCTGCGCCTGGTGCGGGAGAAAGAACTACTCGAGACGGTCTTCCAAACGGTGCGCGAAGGGGTCATCATTGTCGATGACAAATTGAGCATACGATACTTCAACCACGCCGCCGTCAACCTTCTGGGACTGCCGGCAGACTGCACCGACCAACCCATCGAGCGCTACTTGCGAGAACTCGACTGGTCGCAGCTTAAAGCCGGCGATGCAGATGCCTGGGCCCGCGTGTCACGGCAGGAGATCGAGGTGTTCTATCCGCAACACCGCTATCTGCTTTGCCGTTTCCTGCCATATGAATCCGGTATTCGTTCGAAAGATATCGCCGAGGACACGGCAGCCGAGTTGGAGGCGGACGGTACGCCGCAGTTACTGGACGCTATCACGACCGGCGACGAGCCGATGATCACTCTGACGCTGGACGACGTCACCGAGATACGCGAACGCGCTGCCTCGACGATCGAGTCGGAACGGCTCGCCGCGATCACCATGCTGGCCGCCGGTGTTGCCCACGAGATTGGCAACCCGCTCAACAGCCTGACCATTCATCTGCAGTTGCTCGATCGCCAGCTCGCCGCGCTGAGCAGCGACGGCACCGACAACGCAAAGGAGCTGGTCGACGTCTCACTCCAGGAAGTGCGCCGGCTTGATGACATCATCAACCAGTTTCTCAAGGCTGTGCGTCCGTCGATTTTCGAGCCCGGGGCCGTGGCGCTGCACGAACTGATCGCCAAAACGCTGGCTTTCATGAAGCACGAGATCGAGGACCGCGGCGTGCTGGTGCAGGGTGAGTGGCCGGATGAGATTCCAAAAATCATGGGTGACGACACGCAGTTGCAGCAGGCCTTGTACAACATCATAAAAAACGGCATTCAGGCGATGGAATCCGGCGGCGTCCTGGTCATCAAGCTGTCAACAACCGATGATTTTGTCGTGCTCAGCGTTGCCGATTCCGGCAAAGGTATCGATCGGGAGCAACTCGGTGATATATTCGACCCCTATTACACCACCAAACCAGACGGCACCGGGCTCGGACTCGTCATTGTCGAGCGCATCATGCGCGAACACGGCGCCGAGTTCGGGATCGACAGCGAAGTCGGCCGCGGCACGGTTATCACTATGCGCTTCCCACTGCCCGCCCGACGCCAGCGGCTTCTGACGGCAAAACCAATATCTACCGGCAATACCAAAGATGAGTAAACCACGAATCCTGGTTATCGACGACGAACGCAACACCCGTGAAGGCCTCGGGCGTGCGCTCAAACCCAAATACAACGTCACCCTGGCCGAAAGCGGTGAAGCCGGTTACAAGAAACTTACGCAACAGGCGTTCGATCTCGTCCTCACCGACCTGCGCATGCCCGGGCTCGACGGGCTCGCCTTCATCCGCCGCGTCAACACCATGGACACACCGCCCATCTGCATCATGCTGACTGCTTATGGCAGCGTGGAAAATGCCGTCGAAGCGATGAAAGCCGGCGCCTACGACTACCTCACCAAGCCGGTGAACCTTGACAATCTCGAAATGCTGGTCGAACGCGCCCTCGAGTCCCGTGACCTCAAGCAGGAAAACCGGCGCCTCAAGGAGGAGCTCGCCGACCGCTACGCCTTCGAGAATATGATCGGCCAGTCGACCGCCATGCAGCATGTTTTCGACAGCCTCAAACAGGCAGCCCCGGCCCGCTCCACCGTGCTGCTGACCGGCGAGAATGGTACCGGCAAGGAATTGGCCGCACGCGCCCTGCACAACCTCAGTTCGCGCGCCGATAACCCGTTCGTCATCGTCAACTGCGCGGCCCTCTCACGCAACCTGCTCGAAAGCGAATTGTTCGGTCACGAGAAGGACGCCTTCACCAATGCCAATGCCCGACGGATCGGTCGGTTCGAGGCCGCAGACAGCGGCTCTTTCTTCCTCGACGAGATCAGCGAGATCGACGCCGCTGTGCAGGTAAAGCTGCTGCGCGTGCTCGAGACCCGCACTTTCGAACGCGTCGGCGGCAACGAATCGATCAAGGTAGATATCCGCCTGATTGCCGCCACCAACTCCGACCTCAAGGCCATGGTCGATGCCGGAAATTTTCGCCAGGACCTCTATTTCCGGCTGTACGTCCTGCACATCGAGATGCCACCCCTGCGCCAACGCCGCGAAGACATCCCGCTGCTGATCAAATACCACCTGGACCTGTTCAATGCGGAAAACGGTACGAACATCACCGGCGTGGCGCCCGAGGCACTGGACACACTCACCACCTACGACTGGCCGGGTAATGTCCGCGAACTCCGCAATTGTATCGAACGTATGGTCGTCATGACGCAGGACAGCACCCTGACCATCGCCGACGTGCCGCACGAAATCCGCGATGCCGCCGGTACCGTCCTGGTACCGGTCACGACGCTGCCAACCGCCAGCGTGCTCGACCTGGAGACCAACGAGCGTAATCTCATCGTCCAGGCCCTGCGCAACTGCAACGGCAACCGCAGCGCTGCCGCCCGCGAGCTGGGGATCAGCCGCCGCACGCTGCACCGCAAGATCAATCAGTTCAACTTGCGCGACCTGTAATGAAGACCGGATACCTCGGCCATGCGTGCCATGCGCCAGGGTATCCATTCTGAAGGGGAGAAGCATGCGCGCACTACTGCAACGGGTCACCAGCGGATCGGTCACGATCGACGGCGAAGTCGTCGGTGCCATTGGCCCGGGCCTGGTCATCCTGCTCGGGGTAAAAACCGGCAACACCAGCGCCAACGTCAAGTGGTTGGCCGACAAGTGCGTCAACCTGCGCATCTTCTCCGATGCCGACGGCAAGTTCAATCTCTCGGCCCTGGACATCGGTGCCGAGGTCCTCGTCGTGTCGCAGTTCACGCTGTACGGCGACTGCCGCAAGGGGCGACGTCCAAGCTTCGTCACGGCCGCGCCACCGGAGATTTCCGAGCCGTTGTACGAAGAATTCGTCGCCACGGTGCAGGCGCATGGTCTACAGACGCAAACCGGCCGGTTCGGCGCCATGATGCGGGTCGAGATACAAAACGACGGCCCGGTGACGCTGATGGTGGATACTGAGTAGTGCGAAGTTTTCCGGACAAGCGCTCTTCGAACGCTCTGTCAGGCAGGATACCTATTCTTTGCGGATAATATCGATTTCGTATTTGACGTTCTTACCGGTGAACTTGAGTGTCTGATAATCGGAAGGCTGCGGTTCGCTCGGGCTGAGTAGATTAAATTCGAGCGCATCGAAGCGGTTCACCAGCGATTGCAGATCCTTGTCGCTCAGCATCATCTGCAGAAGATATCGATCGGAAGCGCGGGCGATCAATTGATCCAGCAGCTCATCGTCCGACTCGGTATACATCTTCAGCGCCTTCAGCGGGCTCGCAGTGTCGTTGACGAGCCAGACATGTCGAACGAAGTTGCCGACGTTGCGTTGGCGGTCAAGTTGCCGGTTGGCGATCCCCGCCTGCTTGCGGTTGCCCGACTTGAAGTTGAGGTTCTCGGTCCAGACACCGGCGTTCGGGGTGCGGCCGGAGTTTTCCATGCTCATCAGTTCGATGCGGCCATTACCGCCGATCGAGCGCACCAGTACTGGAGGATTGTTGTTGAACACCCGGCCATGGCGGCTCGCCGGCGCGAAGGTGCTGCGGGTTTCCCCGACTGTCGGCACCTGCGGTAGTCCCGCTGGCTTGTCAGTAACTTCCGGCGCTGTCGTCGCGGTGGTGGCAGCGACAGTATCAGTTTCGGTTGCGGTCGCATCGACGGCGTCCGGGCTAAGGGTGTTGGCTGCGACACCGTTCTCCGGCAACTTGTTGATTGCGACAACCAGCGTCGTTGCGATGATCACAAGACCGGCAACAAGACTCAACTTGTACACTGGGAAGCGTAGCAGCAACGGCCGCTTCAACTGATCCAGGACGCTGCGAATGATGACTTCGCTGCGCCCCCCCATGCCCAGATTGCTCGACAACATGTTGTCGAGGGAATGATAGGCGGCGATAACGCGCCGACACTCATCGCAGGTCGCGACATGCTCATCGATACGGCAGTCACGCAGTTCCCGGTCATACCAGGAGCTGAGCATCTCCGACGAGGGGCACTCGGCACACGACGCCTTAGCGGATTTCATTGGAAAGGCTTCCTCAGCGCAGACGGCGCCGGAGTTCTTCGCGGGCTCTGGCAATGCGGGACTTGATCGTCCCCACCTTGACGTCCAGGAGCTCGGCAATTTGTTCGTATGAGAGGTTCTTGACGTTCCTGAGCAGGAGCGCCTCGCGATTGACCGGCGGCAGCTTCTTGATCTGCTGGGCGATTTCACTCTCGAACTCCCACTGCATCAGCGTGTCGTCCGGGGTTTTGCCCCTGTCGGGCAGATCCATCGTCAGCTTGCCGACGTTCTGATTCTCGAATTCCTGATTGATGCTGACATTGACATGGGCGCCGCGCCGTTTGTTCCAGCGGTACTTGTTGCGGGCCTGGTTGACGACGATCCGATACATCCAGGTGGTGAACTCGGATTCGCCTCGGAACTTCGGCAACGCACGGTAAATCCGCAAAAACGCATCCTGCGTAACCTCTTCAGCATCATTTCTTTGACCAAGAATGCCATAGGCAACCTGGAACGCCTTATCAACATGGCGGGACATCAATTCTTCCCAGGCGTCGATGTCGTCCACCGTCTTGATTCGCCCGATGAGGTCACGGTCGGTCAGGCTACGCAGCTCTTCCTGTTTCGTCATTTTCGGCGGAAACTGGTTTCGGGACCTCTTGGCAGACGCACCGTCCCGCGATTCAACTATATCGAGGGAAGATTCAGGCACAGCAAATCGTTGGGAATTTATAGCAATGTTCATGTTTTTCACAACAAGGCAACCGGTTGAAACCCCATCTCATCTGGCGGATAGTAGTTCGACAGGGGGCCGCTCCAAAAAGTTCCATCCCAACCTCCGACTTCCGGACATACTTTCTACCGCAGCATGAGACACTAAGGTGTGCTCCAGTCCGGCAGAGAAACATCGATCGATCGCGTGCCCTGCTCCATTTCGGCACCGATATCGTCGAACTCATCGTCTATAAACGGTCCCAGACCGACGTCCAGCCACATTTCGCGCAATTGCATCTGGGACTGGCGCGGTGCGCGGTGATACCAGGCGATGAGGTCCTGAGCACTGGCGCGGGCGTCGAGGCGGTCATTGCTCTTGAGAAAGCCGAGGATGCTCTTCATATACCAGCGACCGCACTCCTCATACTGCTCTTCGAGCCCAGCCAACCCAGCGAGCTTGCCGAAGACGTCGGCCATCTCGATGTCGCTGCCATGCGCTTCGGCCAGTTCCAGTGCCCGTACATACCGCCGGCGTGCCGTGTCGTAGTCGCCGTTCTCGACAGCCACAGCGCCGAGTTCACCGAAAACACAGGTGCCGAGGTGGCCAGTGCCATTCTGAGCGTCAAGCTCCAGCGCCTTGTTGTAGGAGATCTCCGCCTTCCCAATGTCGCCCTCGGCCATCGACAGTTGCCCGAGCTGATAACAACTGCTGGCGGCCGGCGTCGTGAGCCCGGCGCCGGCACACAGGTCGATAGATTTCTGGTACCATTCGGCAGCAACGACATAATCGGCACGGCTCTGGTGAATCATGGCCAGTTGATGGCAGGTGCACGCCGTGCTGCCATAGTCTTCCAACTGGTCCTTGACTGAAAGTGCCTCGCGGTACCAGGTCTCCGCGCTGTCGAGGTCGAGCAGTTCCTGGGCGTTGCGGCCGAGCTGGTGACAGACGACAGCGATCTGGTCGGGAACTTCGTTGGTGACAGCGATTTCCAGGGACTGGCGCAGCCATTGTTCAGCCGCGTCGAAGTCGCCTTCGTGCTGGGCGATCATCGCGAGCTGATGATAGGCAACAGCCGTGTTGCGGTCCTGGTCCTGGAGCGCTGTCAGGCCCTTGTGACACCAGCCGTCGGCAGCTCCGTAATCCTGCAGGGAGTAGTCCAGCCGAAAATTCAAGGACCACCAAAGCGGCAGGCGCGGCTCCGGTATCGCGCTTTCGTCGACGTCCCGCCGGATCTCGTCGGCGCGCTGCAGATCATTGAGAACAATCGCCGCGTTGAACGACGGCAGGTAGCATTCGACGGCAATCTCGCCGGCAGACGCATTGCGCGCCCGCGCAGCAACCAGCACGGCACTGAACTCCGCCAGAGTCTGGCGCGCCTCTGTCGCCGCCGACGGCAATGCGCCACAGACCAAGTGTTCATCGAGTTGTAACTGCACAATCGCCCTCCAACTGACGTTTCAATAGGAAAATAGCCTCAGACCGCGCAATTGTCGACCGTTTCGCCGTAGAAGATTCATGTCACGTCGAAAGATTCGTTCCAGTCTGCGATCAGCCTCTGTATTTGCACTAAAGGCCTATCCCTGCTGATGCTTGATCTTGCTCTGGTAGTGCGGGAGGGCTAATAGGAGGGAGCTGCCGATGGCGGTGATGCAGCGAACAATCGGGGGCTGCCTTGCAAGTCTACCCGCATGTGGGACCGTGTCAGCCTTCCAAGACGTCTGCGAACTGGTCGACGATAGCGTCCAACGTTTTGGCCTGTTCCGGCAGGATCGTCCTGTGCGGTGAAATCACGCGGGCTGAGCAGATACCGAGGCATTGCAACACGTATTTAACGACCGCATAGGCTGTATCGCCACTCGGATACGCGGCGTCATAGAAATCGGCCAGCCTCCTTTGCTTCTGCTTCACCGATTCCCAGTCACCGCTCAGAGCGTCTCTGTAGACCTGCATGCAATAGCCGGGACAGAGATTTCCGGGACCGCCCATGGTGTAAAAGCGGATGCCCTCCAACAGTGCTGCACTGTACAGGTATTCGTCACCGCAGATGACCGCGAAGGATTCCGCATTGTGCAGCTGGTGAAACGACTTCTGCAGGTCGAGGAAGGGTACGTAGGATTTCACGCCGATGATCCCCGGCACTCGGCTCAGGCGGGACAAGTTATCAAAATCAATCCGCGCACTGGTCTCGAAGTTCTGATACACAACGAGAGGCAGATCACATTCAGACATGAGCTCTATGAAGAATGCGCAGATCAGCTCCTGCGAAATTTCGTAGCTGTACGGTGCTGTCGTCAGGACCAGATCCGCCCCGGCCTCCTTCGCCATGACGACCTGCTCCATCACCCTTGGCAGGCTCTGCTCAGAGACGCCTACCATCACCGGCACACGACCATCCGCTATCCTGCACGTCTCGCGCATCACCGCATTGCGAACGCCCTGAATCAACAACGGCTGCTCGCCACACCAACCCAGAGGAAAGAGGCATGAAGCCCCACCCTCAATGACACGCTCGATCAGTCTTTCCAGCCCTTCGACGTCGAGATTGTACTGCTCGTCCAGTGGTGTGCACAAAGCGACAGTGAGTCCCTGAATGCGACCCAAAAGATCTGCGGTCTTCGCCTCGTCCTCATTTGTCCTGCTATTCACTTTTGCAACCTTTTTAGGGTTACTTCAACGCAACTCGAGTTCAACCAGATGTCGATAAGGGCCGCTACCTGCCAACAACTCAGCATGGCTACCCTGCTCGACGATTTCACCTTTGTCTATTACAAAAATCCGGTCGGCATCGCGGACAGTGCTGAGCCGATGAGCAATCGCGAAAACAGTGCGATGTTTCATTAACCGCGACAGTTCCTCGTGGACCGACTGCTCAGTCGCAGTATCGAGCGCACTCGTCGCCTCGTCAAGGATGAGAATTTGCGGATTTCGCAAAATAGCTCGAGCAATGGCAATGCGTTGGCGCTGACCGCCGCTGAGCCGAGCGCCCTTATCGCCAACGATGGTGTCGTAGCCATCTGCCTCATCGACTATAAAATCATGAATGTTCGCCTGCCGTGCCGCCGCCTCGATAGCATCAGGTTTTGCATCCGGTGTACCGTAGGCAATGTTGCTGGCGATCGACTCGTTGAACAGAATCGTCTCCTGCCCAACTATTCCGATAAGCCGCCGCAGCGAGGCCGTCTCGATATCGCGCAAGTCGACGCCGTCGATAGTGATACGCCCGGCCGTCGGGTCATAGAAACGGGCCAGCAGATTGGCCAGAGTCGTCTTACCGGTGCCGGTTTCTCCGACGAAAGCCACAATTTCCCCCTTGGCAATCTCGATATCGATATCCTTCAACAGCGGCGCATCATCGAACGAGAACGAGACGTGCTCGAACTGGATGCGGTCACGGAACTCGGACACAGTGACCGGATCGACCGGCTCGGGCACGACATCGTCGAGGTCCAACAGTTCGAAAATTCGTTCGGCCGCGGCACTGCTGCGCTGCAACTCGTTGTTAATCTTCGCCAGTCGCTTCATCGGCTGATACGCCATCAGAGCCGCGGCACCCATCGGAATTATCTCGGACAACCGAATCCCCTGGGCAAAGCAAAAGGCGAGAAATACGCAGACGCAAATGATCCCGACGAATTCCATGAGTGGAGTCATCAGCAGCTCCGCACGCAGGGCTTTAATCACTTGCCGGAAGTAGTCGCGGTTCTCGCGACGAAAGCGTTCCTCCTCCTGCGACTCAGTGTGAAACGCCTTGATCACCCGGATGCCGGTCAGCGACTCGTGCATGCGATTGACCAGATCGGATATTCGGCTGAGATAATGAAGCGTGTATCTCTTAACACGCCGACCCAGCACCAGAATGGGTACGACACAGAGCGGCATGACGATGAACATTGCCACCGTCAAGGCAACTATCCCCTGCTGCACTGAGTAAACGACAACGAACGCACTTAGCGCCAACAGCTCGGCCGGGGCGCGCGTCAAGTCAGCGATCGACTTCGATACGGCACTCTCGATGGAACTGGTGTCGTTGACGCTGCGACTGATGATCTGGCCGATCTCGCAGCGGCCGAAATATTTGAGCGACTGTTTCTGAAGTGTCGCGAAGATAGCGTTGCGCATATCCGCCACGACCCGGGCACCGACCCAGCGCATGTAATAGCGGTTGATATAGGTGAAGAAGGCTTTGGCAAAACAACAAATCGCCAGACCCGACATCGACACCAGCATGAACTGCCAAGTTATCGTGCCATCGGCCTGGGTCGCTTCTATACCGAGCCGCCTGGCGATCGACAAGTACAGTTCCTCACCATCGTCGGCATCACCGGCATCGCCCGAGCCTGAGTCGGCGCCGACACCCAACTCGAAGGGTGCGATGAGCACGTGGACCGAACGGAAGATAAGGAACAGCGTACCGCCGGAGATCAGGCCGGCGACAACGCCGATACAGAGGCGCGCTTTGTACTGCCTGGCAAAAGTCAGCAGCCGGATGTAGGTCTGTAGTACATTCATAACAGGAGTCGGGTGACGGACCACAATGGCCCGGTTCGGTTACACAACTGTCGCAATTTGATCGACAATATATTGAATCTGTTCCTCGGTAAGCCCGGGAAAGATCGGCAACGACAGCACTTCGCCGGTAGCTTTGACGCTCTCCGGACAGTCCTCCGGGGCAATGCCGAGATAACTGAAACAGCCCTGACAATGCAACGAGACCGGATAGTATACTTCGGTACCGACGCCGGCGGCGCCAAGCGCCGAGCGCACCTCGTCGCGGCAACCGCCGGTGATGCGCACGGTGTAAACGTTCCAGGCGTGTCGGGTGGTGTTCTCATGCAGCTCGGGCA
>DPYP01000326.1:0-2085 GCA_003545375.1 Lentisphaeria bacterium | reverse complement strand
CTGTTCGTTTGCCGCTGCGCCGTCCAGTCGTCGAGATGCCTGAGCTTGACCGAAACAATGGCTGCCTGCAGCGCGTCGAGCCGGAAGTTGCCGCCGATGAACTTGTGATAATACTTCGGCTGCGCCCCGTGCCCGCGCAACGTCATCAGTTGCTGGTGGCGCTCGGCAGTGTCGCAGGTGACAATGCCGCCGTCGCCGAAGGCACCGAGATTCTTGCTCGGGAAAAAAGAAAAGCAGCCATAGTGGCCGATGCTGCCGGAGCGACGGCCCCGGTACTCGGCACCGATCGCCTGAGCCGCGTCCTCTATGACAACGAGGTCGTAGCGCCGTGCAATCTCCAGAATCGGGTCCATGTCCGCCGGTTGCCCGAACAGATGCACCGGGATGATCGCTTTAGTCGACGACGTGACGTGATCTTCGATACGGGCCGGATCGATGTTGCAGGTGCCCGGGTCGATATCGACAAACACCGGCGTCGCACCGACCCGTGAAACCGCGCCGGCCGTGGCAAAAAAGGTGAAAGGCGTGGTAATGACTTCGTCGCCCTGGCCGATGCCCTCGGCCATCAGCGCGATGAGCAGGGCATCGGATCCGGACGTCACGCCGCAGGCGTGGGGCGCGCTGCAATATGCGGCGATCTCGGTTTCGAGCGTTTCGACTTTGGGACCAAGGATGAAGCGCTCCGTGTCGCAAACCTCATCAATCGCCGCGCGGATCTCGTCGCGGATCTCGTCGTGGATACAATGCAGGTCAAGCAGTGGGATATTCATCAGTAGGTCCGGTGTTCGCAGGCTCACAAGGACTTCTCAGATACCGGTGCTCAGACGGGAGTCCGGGAACGCATTGAGATAGAGCAGCAGAAAAACTGACAGGTCACCGGCGTCCTTCTCGACGCGGAGGGCAGTGGTCCAGCAGTGCATATCCCGGCTCAATTCGTATTCGTGCCGCAGCAGATTGCCTTCGTCGAGGTCGATGTAATACTCGGCACTGAACCGCGTCCGGCTGTCGAGCGGCACGTTTGCCCGAAGATTGATGTTGTGGTTGATCTCGTAGCCCACCGGGAACAGGTCGGTCGAGAAAATGCGCCGGTAGTCGGCAGCCATCGAATAATTGAAGCGAGACACGAACTCGTCACGGTAGAGGTAGCTGATATTGGCGTTCAGCCGGTCGGGCGCCCCGATCTGCGCCCCGACATTGACCACCTTCGTGTTCCATCGACCGACATCGACCAGGACTTTGTACCACAGCGACAATTCGTCGTTGACAGTCACACCGCCGATCTCGCCGAGGTCGCCGGACCGGTGATCGTCGTCTTCCGGCGACGGGTAGAGGTCGAAAAAGGTGTCGCTGTAGAAGACACGATGCGTACCTGCGTCGCGGCGCGTGAACAAGTCATTGCGCAAACCGAAGCGTACGACGTTGAGGTGGTCGAGTCGATCGATGGTGTCGAAGTAATAGAGGTTCTCTTTGTCGACGTTCGGGTCGCTGATGTGCGTGATATTGACATACGGCATCGCGACATGGCGCAGACCGTCGATTTCCAGCGGTTCGTACTGCACATCGGACCAGGTGGCTGTAGCCTTGAACGACAGTTCGAGACCAATCTCGTGCAGCCAGCGTGTACGGGCACCGCCATCGTCGTCATAGTCACTGACCAACGCCGTGACATCCGGCCGACCGAGGGGGTCGTCCGCCAGCAAGTTGCCGTTAAACTGTGCATCGGTAACGGCGGTATCGCTACTCCGCCCATACCAGGTTACACGGCCACCGGCACGCGGCACGACATTGAGCCAGTCCAGGCGCAGCGGGAGCAACAACATGTGCATCGAATCGAACCGCGCCGTGGCGTAGTCCGACGGATCGGGCAAGGTGTCGTCGCGCAACCGATCGTACGAACGCCAATTGGTGCGCAGGCTGGCAAACGACGTCTCGCTCTGGTAATGCAGCATGCTGTAGCCGAGTTGCTGACGGGGCAGATCGAGACGGAGCTCCGGCAAACGCTCGATGACCGATTCGAAATCATTCATCGAGGGATGAAAATCAAGCGACAGCGACAAGCGGTCGCCGAAGTATCCGAAATTGACG
>DPYP01000449.1:2734-5764 GCA_003545375.1 Lentisphaeria bacterium | reverse complement strand
GATGATCTGACCGAGGGACCCGAGATAGCAGTTCTCGTCGAGAATCCCCGCCGCCACAGCCTGGCTGACTTCACCGCGCAACAACGCGTGTTCGACCTTGTCCGCAAAAAGCCGACAGCGCGGCAGCAGCGCCATTTCGCATTCGATCTTGTCGGCCAGATCGGTACCCATGCATGACAGGTGCGTGCCCGGGCGCACCCAGTCAGACATGATGATTGGTTCACGGCTGTTGGTCGCCGTGACAATCACATCGGCGTTGCACACTGCAGTCTCCGCGTCCGCCACCTCGATGGGAACTGCGAGTTCCTCAGACAGGTCGCCGGCGACGGATTCTGCGAAGTCCGCAACGGTATCGTGCAGGTAGATCGTTTCAAACCGGCGCACGGTAGTGACCGCTCGCAGACACTGCCGGCCGAGTTGGCCGGCGCCAATCACGGCGAGCGTGTGTGCATCTTCGCGTGCCAGTTGTTTGGCGCCGACCGCAGCCGCGGCAGCAGTACGCAGCATGGTCGGCAATGTGCCGTCGCAGATCATCAGCAGCTCGCCGGTCTCCGGCTCGAAGACCATGACCCAGGCCTCGGTCGTCGGCAGGCCGCGCTCACGGTTATGGGTACGCTCGTGACCGATCTTCATCGACATCAGGTTCGTCGTCTTCGTGTAGCCCGAGATGCAGGCGGCGTAAGCGGTGCCGGGTTCGCCGACAGGGATCTCGAGGATCGTTTTCGGCGGCAGATAGTCCTCCCCTTTCTCGAAAGCGCCAAGCGCTTCCTCGATGGCAGGGACGGCGGCGGCGATATCGATGTTGGCAGCAATATCCTGCCGGGTCAGAAGGATTGCTTCTCGAGCCATGGTGTCATCCTCGCAAAGGCGTTTTCGATTATATCCATCGACGTTGCAAAGCTGATCCGCAACGCGTTGCGGCAGCTCTCGCCGAAGGCACCGCCCGGCACCGTGCAGACGCGCGCTTCTGTGAGCATGCGCATGGCGACGTCGAAACAGTCGGTGCCTGCCGGCAATGAAGGTGTGATGAAGAAGGCGCCGCCCGGGCTGTAGGCGGTCAGGTGCGGTGCGGCCGAGACCAGCTCGACGACCCGGTCGCGCCGTTCACGATAGGCCGCGACCATTTCGTCGACACAACTCTGGTCACCATTCAACGCAGCGACGGCAGCCCATTGGGAAGCGGTGTTCTCCGTCGTACTTATGAACATGTGCGGCCGCTGCATGGTCTCGATGTTTTCCGGCGAAGAGATTACCCAGCCGATCCTCATGCCGGCCATGGAATATGTCTTCGACACACTGCTCGACATGATCATATTATCCAGGCTGGGAGCGCAGGTCAACGCGCTGGCGTACTCGACATCGTCGAGAATCAGGCGGTCGTAGACTTCATCGCTGATCACGGCGATGCCACGCTCAGCAGCGACCTCACATATCGTCGTCATCGTTTCACGCGGATACACCGTGCCGGTCGGGTTGCCGGGGGAGTTGAGCAGGATCGCCGTTGTTCGATCGTTGATCGCGTCGATTACTTCCTGCGGATCAAGCTGGTAGCCGTTTTCGGCGGTGGTCGGAATGCAACGCAATGTCGCGCCGGCCATCTCCGCGACGTGCGCCAGGACGAAATATGGCTCGGCCAGAATGATCTCGGCACCAGGGCGCACAGCGCCGGTGAGCGCGATGAACATGCCCTCGCAGCAGCCAGTCGTAATCAGCACGTTCTCCGGTCCCAGGCTGATCCCATAGCGGTCGTTGTAAAACGACGCCAACGCCTGGCGCAACTCGGGCAGGCCGGCGTCCATCTCGTAACGAGTCTTGCCGTCGCGCAACGCCTCGATGTGCGCCTCGATAATGTGCGGCGGTGTCGGAAAGTCGGGCTGGCCGATCGAAAGATGCAGGACATCCTCCATGGTCGACGCAGTGTTGAACATCTTGCGGATCGGCGAAAACGGCAACGCCTCGAAAGCCGGGTTCCAATTGATTCCGTTGGCCATGGTCCAGGAAAAAGTTTTGAGATTCAGTCGCACGTAAAGCGAGTTTGAACTTACCGCAGGGCATCGGAAATACGAACACAGCCGGGGAAGGCCAAGGAACGGTTTGACTTGATCGACCTACGGCGTACTGTCACTTTCTTTGTTGAGATTTTACGAGTCGAGATGCACAAATGAAAATGCGAGCAGCAGTGATTGGATGCGGTGCTCTGGCCAACGGCGCCCACCTTCCGAACATCGCCAACAGTGACGAGATCGAACTGTGCGCCGTTTGCGATGTCCACAGCGAAGCCGCGGTGCAGGCACAAAAAGACTGGGGCGCCGGGCGGCACGAGACCGATTGGCGCGCCATCACGGGCGCGGACGACATTGATCTGATCGTCCTGTGCACGCATTCCAGCCTCCGCGGCGAAGTCATCTGTGAGGCGTTGCGGCACGGCATTGCGGTGTATACAGAGAAACCGCTCGCCGAGTCGACATCGGAGATGGCCGAGATCCTCGCGGTCCACAGGGAGACCGGAGTGCCGGTATGCGTCGGGCATAATCGACGCTCCAGCCCGGCAATGCTCGAGTTCAAGCGTCTGGTGGACAAGGCACGAGTGGAGGGTGCCGACCGCGGCGCCATCATCGATCGACTGCAGGAGAAAAAGTTCAAGTTTGAAGAGGAAGATCAGACGCAGACGCTGATTCGCATCAATGACGATGTGCGCACGTGGAAAGGCTGGATCTACGATGACGAGGCCGGCATAATCCTGCAGGAGATGGTGCACTTCATCGATCTGGCGCTGTGGCTCAACGACAGCGCGCCGTCCGAGGTGTACGCCAGTGGTTCAAATCGCGGCAACTTCACGGAGATCATCCGCTTCGAAGACGGTTCGCAGGCGACAATAACACATTCGATGGTGGGCAATTTCGACTATCCCAAGGAGTTGTTCGAAGTCGGGCTGCGCAATGTTACGATCTGCCTGGACCATCACATGGAAGTCCGCCAACGGGGCCTGGACAGCGAAGCGTTCCGTACCAGTTTCCCACTCGGCACCGG
>DPYP01000449.1:2348-2549 GCA_003545375.1 Lentisphaeria bacterium | reverse complement strand
GGAAATGCAAAGCATGCCAATTAGCAGAAAAGAGGAACTGATCATCATCAAACCATCCGGATACGTCCGGGAATAAACAGGTCAGCGGTGAAGTTCTGCCCCTTTTTTCGAGGTTACAATTCGAGTTGATGCACCGCCTCGCCGTCCGGGGCGACCCATCGGCCGCCAAGCGAAAATTTGATACCCGATGTATATTCTGTC
>DPYP01000449.1:0-2304 GCA_003545375.1 Lentisphaeria bacterium | reverse complement strand
TTTTCCGGAGAAGGGCCACAATTCACACCTGCACCGGTTCGCCGCGCATATTCGCGGTGATGGCGAAAACCCCTGCCCGCTCGAGTCCGCGATTGAGGTCACCGACATCGCGCTGCGCCTGCTCGAAAGCGTCAGAAGCGGCCAGCCGATAAAACTGTAGCCGAAAAACCTGCCCGGTCGGTAGACGATCATGTCCATCGTTGCGGATACACGCGGCCCAGCTGCCGGGGCGGCCCATCAGCCGCCAAGCGAAAAATTGATACCCGATGTATATTCTGTCACCGATATATCGACCGTCACGCTAAACAGATCCGCAATACCATGACCAAGCCAATTACTTCGTTCGGATACGAGATGGATACATCGCCCGGCGCCTTCGGCGAACTGCGCCCATCCAACGACATTTTCGACGACACCGAAGCCTTGCGCGAACGCATCCAGACCGACGGCTACGTCTTCCTGCGTGATTGTCTGAATGTCGATGACGTCATGACTGCGCGCCGTGAAATTCTCACGCGGATCGAAGCTGCCGGCGGCCTGGCGGCCGGACACCCGCTCATGGATGGCATCTCACCACCGGACGTGAACCGTGAACCCTTCGACCACAAACTGGCGCAGCACAACGATCCGTTGTCAGAATTGTTGTACAGCGGTCCGTTGCTATCATACTTCGACCGCTTCCTCGGCAGACCTGCCGGCCACTTTGACTACACCTGGTTTCGGGCTGTACCCGGCGGTGCGAAAGGGGTCTTCCCGCATTGCGATACAGTGTACATGAGCCGTGGCTCCAAAAATCTTTTCAGTGCCTGGGTGCCGATCGGCGACGTCCCGATGACCCTCGGCGGATTAATCATCCTCGAAGGCTCACACCTGCGCCCTGAGACCCTTGGCGACTATTACGAAAAAGACGTCGATACCTACTGTCTCGACAGTACCGAGGCTGCCCAGGTCGACTCGGGAAACCTGGAGGGGCTCTGGGACGGGCGGTTGTCGGAAAACCCAGTCGAGCTCCGCCGCGAGCTCGGCGGCCGCTGGCTTACCGCCGACTTTCGGGCCGGCGACCTGCTGACCTTCACGATGCGTACCGTGCACGCCAGCCTGGACAACCACAGCAGTCGCTGGCGGTTGTCGTCCGATTCGAGGTATCAGCCTGCGGATGAACCGCATGACGGACGCTGGATGGGAGAATACCCGCCGGCCCACGGCGCCGCCTCGAAAATCGGCATGGTGTGCTGAGACTGCACCAATCCTATTCGTACATTCGATTACCTTAGAACCTCACAACCACGACAATTTCATCATGAGCGATAAACTTCGGTTCGGCCTGATCGGCTGCGGCAGTTTCGGCAAGGAATTCAGCGGCTACCTCCTGGAAGCAGCCGACATCGTTGCGCTGTGCGATGTCAATCCGGAAAGCACCGCCGCAGTCGTAGCCCACCGGAATCTGACTGCGCAGGAGTACACCGACACCAACGCCATGTTGAACGCCGGCGGGCTGGATGCCGTCGCCGTTTGCGCCGGCAATTTTCTGCACCGCGACATCACCGTTGCGGCTGCCGATGCCGGGCTGCACGTATACTGCGAGAAGGCGATGGCCCGCACCGTCCCCGAGTGCTGGGACATGGTCCGCGCCTGTGAACGCAATCACGTCAAGCTGATGGTCGGGCACAAACGCCGGTTGCGGCCGCCGTGGGCGCGCATGATCGAACTGACGGACGACGCTCTGCTCGGAGCCCCGGTATCCGGAACCGTCGCCCAGCATACCGACAACCGGCCGTACGAAATTGGCAAGACGTGGTGGGCGGATCCGGCTTTGTCCGGCGGTTTTCTCCACGTACACGGCGTACACGTGCTCGACTGGTCACGGGCCGCCTTCGGTGATGCGGAAAAAGTGTGGGCAGTCACTGGTCCGCAGCAGGATCCGCAGTACAAATTTCCTGATAGTCTGCATATGACAGTGCGTTACAAGTCCGGTGCGATCTTTACGCTGACCGGAAGTTTGTCGTACCCGATCCATAAGTTCCGAGAATCCCAGGGCCCACGCGTCGAATGCAGGCACGGCGGCTTCAAGCTCGAACCGTTTATGGATCACCTCGACCTGTACTGGCAGCGGCTCGACGAAGACGAAGCGCATCACGAACGCTTCGACGATCTCGGTTTCGATCACGCCTTCGGGCTCGAGGTCAACGACTTCACCCGCTGGGTCAGCGAGGATCGCGAGCCCTGCCTTACCTGGGTCGAGGGCCTGCGCTGCGTCGAGCTCATGGAAGCTGCCTATCGCTCCGCCGAAAACGGCGGCGACGG
>DPYP01000409.1:1706-3669 GCA_003545375.1 Lentisphaeria bacterium | reverse complement strand
CATGTCGCACGGCACGATGGCGCCCAGGCCGAGTGGCTCGAGACCGAGCTGCAGCGATGTCGACAAGTGCCCAACCGGGTCGCCGCCTACCATGTGCCACTCTATCCAACCGCCCGGTCGTTTCATTACGAATTCTCCGTTCGCGGTCGGACCCATTGGGCACCGCTGTTCGATCGGTATGGGCTGACCGCGGCCTTCGAGCATCATGACCACGCCTTCAAGCGGACGTGGCCGATCCGCAACGGTCAGCGCGACCCGTCCGGCACCGTCTATCTCGGTGACGGCTGTTTCGGCATGCCGCACAGGCCGCTCACCGAAGGATCACAATGGTACCAGGCCAAAGCCGCTTCGCTGCAACATTTCTGGAGCGTCGAGGTCGCCGGCGATCAGATCCATTGCCGGGCGATCTCAAAGACCGGTGAAGTGTTCGACGTCTATCCGCCGGATGCCCCAGGTGCCGCCGAGGCGGAGCAAATGTGGGCGGTGCTGGCATGGCCCGAATCAATCGATGAAGCCATCCCGGAACAGGTGGCCAACCGCCGCCTCGACAGCACGATCACCTGGACGCTGTTGAATCCGCTGGCAACTGACCTGGAGGTTGCGTTCGAGATATCACCGGCGACTGGCATCCGCTTCGAACCGGACCGGCAGAAGCTGACACTCGCACCGGGTACGGAAGTGGTTGTAAACGTTGCGGTGACCAGCGACGAAGCCCGCAATCGCCTCAATGTTCATACTCTCTGGCGCGTCGATGCCGGCCGCGGCGCCTATGAGACCGTGCACACATCGGTCATGTTCTTCCGCCGTGAGGCTGTGGTCGAAACGGTTCGAGGTCTCGCGGCCCCGCCAATGGACGGCTCCGTGCCGGCGCTCGCCGCAACGCCACCGAACCTGACCGGCTTTGCGCAGCGTGCCGATGGACAGCCGGCAGCGCAGGGCACGGATGTCTGGGTCACGGCAATACCGGCCGGTCTCCATGTGTACGCGATCTGTCACGATGCAGACATGGCGAATCGGGTGTCGCCGACCACGCCGGAGAATTCGTTCACTTTCCACACGCCTGAACTGGAAGCGGGCAATCCGTTCTGGAACGACGACAACGTCGAGCTCTTCCTGATCCCCCAGACCGAACCCCTCGGCGCGTTGCAGTACGCAGTCACACTGGGCGGCGCCACCTATGTGGACAGAAAATCGGCAGCAGGCGAGCACCTGCGCGGCAGCGGCATGCGTGCCAACTCCTCTCGATTTGAAGATCGCTGGACCGCAGAATTCCTGATTCCCTGGTCCGACCTCGGACAGCAGGGACCACCGCCGCCCGGGACGGTCTGGCGCCTGGATATTGCCCGGACGCATACCCTGAACCAATCTGACATCTCGCGCTGGGCCAATCCGACAGCTTCCAACCACGCCGCCGAGCATTTCGGGTATATCAAATTCGAGTGATTGGGCGATTAGGCACGTGGCCTATTCTCTGTCTTTTTCTTTAATAAATGTATGACCCATTTCTGCATCCCATCCCCCCCCCAAAAAAAAACTCATAAACCATTCAAGTTTATTGGTTAAACGACGTCTCTACAACGCCAACTGAGACGGAATTTACCGTAAAATTCACCCCCATTTCTCTATCCCATCGATCAGTCAATATTTTTCAAAAAAAGTCTTGCATTTTGCGAGCAACATTCTTATAACAGTTCAACATATTGCGAACTGGAATCCATTCCACAACACTAACAGAGGACGAATTCATCATGAAATTCGCACACACGACACTTCTTGCAGCTATCTTCGTGATAGCCACAACCACCTTTGCAGCTGATATTTACGTCGACCAGGCAACCGGAAATAGCGGTAATGACGGCCTGTCCGCCGGCGCTGCGGTTGCAACGATCGCGCACGGCCTCGTTGTGCTGGCCGATCAAAACGCCAGCTCGTTCGGCGGTCACACGGTCCACGTGGCAGCCGG
>DPYP01000409.1:1085-1310 GCA_003545375.1 Lentisphaeria bacterium | reverse complement strand
GCAGACGGTGTCGTGACGTTGCAGAATAACGCCGGCAGTTCCATCTACACCGGGGTTAAGATGACCGCGGGCGGAGCCAACGCCAACATGAACATCGACGGCTTCGACGTCGTCGGGTACGAAAGTAGCCTTGGCAACTTCAAGGCGACCCAGTTCACCATCTCGAACTGCACGTTTCAGTACAACGCCATGGGATACTCCCAAACACAGGGCGGTTGGGCCAGC
>DPYP01000409.1:0-760 GCA_003545375.1 Lentisphaeria bacterium | reverse complement strand
TGTTCGAGAACTGCGTCTGGACTGGACCTAACAGGGGATTCCAGTTTTACAAGAACACTGGCGACGTGACGTTCCGCAATTGCATCATCAGCACCTCGGGGGGCGATCTCGGTGTCGGCCTGAACAACTCGGGTGGCTCGGGCGCTGCTGCAATAAAGTTCGAAGACTGTTTCCTGAACGGCAATAAGGCCAGCTACGGTGTCGGCTGTGAAGATAGCGCCTTTTTCACGTTCACGCGTTGTACTTTCGTAAACGTGAAAGGCATGGCCGTAAATTTTAACGCCACGAGTGAGGGCGAGGTGATCAACTGCGCGATCAAGGGGTTCGAAAGCGCGACCACCAACGGTATTATTTTCGCCAACCCAAGCGGCGCCAACGTACTACGCAACACCGTCATCACGGGCTGTGTGACGGGTATTACCGATGGCGGCAACGGCGGGATCGTCAGCAACGACTACAACAATTTTTACAACAACGGGACGGATTATAATGGATTCGCGGCGGGGGCGAATTCCATCAGTTCCGATCCGCTTTTCGTGGCGCCCGGGGCTGGGGACTTCCGGCTCAGCGCGGGCAGTCCCTGTATCGATGCTGGTGACCCGAGCGATACGGTGCCGGCATTCGGCGGCTCCGTCGTTGATATCGGCCCCATCGAGTTCGGTTCCAGCGCCCCGCCCCCGGCGTTGGGTGACGACATCTGGGTCGACGGCGCCAACGGCGATGACAGCAACAGCGGCACCTCGGCGACCGACGCTTTTGC
>DPYP01000527.1:0-5318 GCA_003545375.1 Lentisphaeria bacterium | reverse complement strand
AACCTGAAACCTTTCCCATGATGACTCCACGCCAGGAAGCACTGCTCCAGAACACCTTCATCGATCTGACCCAGACCCTGGAGTTCCTGGAGCAACCACTGATTTTCTCCCGGGCCGAAGGCCTTTACGTCTACGACCAGGAGGACAAGCGCTACTTCGACGCGATCGGCGGCATCTTCGTCGCCTCCCTCGGGCACCGGCACCCGCGCATCCTCGAGGCGATGCGGCAGCAGATGGAACGCATCACCTTTGTACCGTCGGTGCACGGCATCTCCGATATCACCCTCGACTTTATCGAAAAACTCGGTGGCGTGACCCCCGACGATCTGAACTTCGTCAAGGCGTTCAGCGGCGGCTCGGAGTCGATCGAGGCGGCCCTGAAATTCGTGCGGCAGTATCACAAGCAGACCGGCAGCCCCGGCAAGTTCAAATTCATCGGCCGCTACCTCGGCTATCACGGCAGCACCTTCGGCGCGATGTCGGCAAGCGGCACCGGCCGACGCAAGACCAAGTTCGAGCCGCTGCCGACCGGTTTCCTCCACGTCTTCCCGCCGACGCACTATCGCGGCCGCTTCGATTCGTGGGAAGCCTGCAACCGTTTCGCCGCCGAATCGTTCGAGGAGGTCATAGTCCATGAGGACCCCGACACCGTCGCCGGCATCATCGTCGAGCCGATCAGCAACACCGGCGGCATCATCACGCCGACACCGGAGTACTACCGGATCATCCGCGACATCTGCGACCGGCACAACGTCCTGCTGATCTTCGATGAGATCATCACCGGTTTCGCCAAGACCGGCGCGATGTTTGCAGCCCAGGCGTACGGCGTCACGCCGGACATCATCTGCAGCGGCAAAGGCCTGGGCGGCGGCCACATCCCGATGGGCGCCATGATCGCCCGCGAGGGCATGGGCCAGGCCTTTCTCGGATCTGCCAAAGACAGCGTCGAGTTCGCCCATGGCAATACATTCGCCGGCAACCCGCTGGCCTGTGCCGTCGGCATCGCCATGATCGACGAGATCGTCGAACAGGATCTTTGCGCCAAAGCACGCGTGCTCGGCGACTATCTCGCCGACAGATTGAACGACCTGAAAAAGTACGGCGTTGTCCGCGAGGTCCGGGGCATGGGTATTCTGCGCGGCGTCGAACTTGTTGCCGATACGACAACCATGGCGCCCTTCCCTGCCCTCGGCGCAGCCTTGAAGAAAACCGCCGTCGCCAACGGGCTGATCATGCGCATCGATCCGAACTGGTTCGCCGTCGCACCGCCGCTGATCGCCGAGCAATCGGATATCGACGAAATGTGCGGGCTCATCGACAAGAGTCTGCGCGAGGCGCTCGAGGCGACCGGCAGGTAGCCGTAATGCCTGACTCGCAGCCCCGTCGCCAGGGCCAAGCCGTGATTGACGTGATCCCTTTGAATCGTGCCGACCACGCGGTAGCTTGGATGCTTCACCCAACATCTCCATACAGCAACCCGAATGATCATGAACTACACCAGAACAGTCCGCGAATTCACCATGGCATGCAACGACGAGCTGCCGGAGCACCCGATCCTCATGAATAAGGACCGGGTCGATTTCATCCGGCAAATGGTCAGCGACGAAATGGACGAACTCGACGAGGCCCAGACGGTCTTTGACCAGGCCGATGCGCTGGTCGACGCCATCTATTACATCTGCGACACCGCAGTACGCCACGGCATGAACCTCGACAACCTCTTCGATATCGTCCATGGCGCCAACATGGCCAAGGTCATAAACGGCAAGGTCCTGCGCCGCGACGACGGCAAGATCATGAAGCCGGAAAACTGGGAACCGCCCGAGCCCAAGCTCGCAGCCGAGATCCGGCGGCAGTGCGACGAAGGGTCGTTTTCGTAAGAACTGCCTGAACAAGCGGGCAAAGACGGCCGTTCTATTTCCCGTCGTCGCTGACCGTGCGCACGTGCAGGAGCACCATCGCCGCTACCAGCAGACACAGCCCACCCACCCACTGCGTCGACGTGAATGTCTCGTCGAGGAATAGCCAGGCGAGCGCGTACGATATTACCGGGCTCAGATTCAGGGCGCCGGCGCACGGTACGTTGCCGAGGGCGTGGAGCGCCCGGTACAATGCCAGATGGGCAATGGCAATCCCGAGTAGGGACGAGGCGGCGATAAGCCCCCACATGCCGCTGTCGAGACCGCCCAACACCCGAAAATCACCGCAGCACAGCATCAGCACCAGCAGCACCGCCGCGGTATACACACAGACGACCGCGAAGCTGAGGAGCACCGGGAACTGCGGCATGTAATGACGCACCACAACGCCGTACCCGCCGAAAAAGACCGCACACGAGAGGATCACTACGGCGCCGCGCACCGTCATCGACCCGGGTTCCAGGGCCGTGTGGTGAAACAGCAGCCACATCCCGACGATCGTCACCAGCGTTGCCAGCCAAAACAGCGGACGCCGAACAATCGGCCGCTCGTCCGGCAACAGCAGGACACTCCAGGCAACCGTGAAAAAGAACGCCGAACGAACAGCGAAAGCATTGACCGGCGCCGTATTGAAATACGGGCTCAGTCCCCAGAGAATCTGGCCGCATACATTGACCGCTGCCGGCACCAGGGCGCAACGCCACAACGACGGGGCGACACCGCGACGCCAATGCTCTACGGCGATGTATATCGCCGCAGCCACGGCAACCAGGCCGTAGCGCACGCCGTTCACCGTCCAGACGTCGAGGTGCCAGGCGAAATACCGGACAAAAACAGGTACCGAGCCGAAAGCCCCCACAGCAACCGCCAGAGCGGCAAAAGGCGGTATCTTCATGTGTCCATCCTATAGGTCCGGAATGCGGCGAAACCTCGACTGTATCCCGGCGATTACATCGGGTCAACACTTGCTTCGGCCGCCATCATGCGGCATGTTCCGGCATTGCCTTGCAGGCACCCCCTTTTCCACAACCATTGTCCGATCATGAGTATCTTCAACTATCAGGAAGCCTTCGACTTTGTGTCGCCGGAGCATCGTGTCACGATGGGCGAAGGCAACACCTCGCTGATCCGTTCGCATCGTATCGGCCCGGCAGCCGGGCTGCAGAACCTCTGGCTCAAGCTCGAAAACTGCAATCCCAGCGGTTCCTACAAGGACCGCTTCGCCGCCAGCGCCGTTTCGCATATGGTGGCAGCCGGGCAGCGCCACTGCGTAGCGACCTCGAGCGGCAACACCGGTTCTGCCCTGGCCGCCTACTGCGCCGCAGCCGGTATCAAATGCGATATCGCCATCTGTGAAGCGGCACCAACCGGCAAGCTCAAGCAGATGATGGCATACGGCGCCAATATCTTTCGGGTCCGCGGCTTCGGCCTCGATCCGGACGTCACCAACGGCGTATTCGAGAAGCTCGACGACATGGCCACCGCGCCCGATGCCTCGCTGCAGGTCAGCGCCTTCGCATTCAGCCCGCTCGGCATGGGCGGCGTACGATCGATGAGCTACGAGCTGGCGGAACAGGCCGAGACGCCGATCGACCGCGTCTTCGTCCCGGCCGGCGGCGGCGGCCTGACGCTGGCTGTGGCCCAAGGGTTTCAGCAGCTTGCGGCGGCCGGAAAAATCGCCCGGAGCCCACGCATCGAATGCGTCCAGCCCACCGGCAACAACACGATGGCCGGGCCGCTGCGCGACGGTCTCGAAATCGGGCAGCAGGTCGAATGTACATCCGACATCAGCGGCCTGCAGGTGCCAACCAGAGTCGACGGCGACAGGGTCATCGAAGCCTGCCGCGCCAGCGGCGGCACCGGGCATCTGCTCGAGGACGCGGAGATCCGCAACGTGTACCACCGCCTGCTGACTGAAGAAGGCATCTATTGCGAGCCGGCCGGGGCCGTGGCACTCGCCGCTGCTGTCCGGGCGGCACCGGACATCGGTGAAAACGAAAATGTCGTGTGCCTGGTGACAGGCTCCGGTTTCAAGGACCCCGAATCGATCGATTGCATCATAGGCGGAGAAGATTGCCCGATGATCGACGCGGCGGATATTGGCAAATAGTGCCTGAACGCAAACACTGAGGACCGAAAAAATGAATGCTGTTGAGAAAATGCGCGCCGGCGACTTCGCCTATGGCACGATGAGCCGACTGATCGACAACCCCGGCTACGTTCGGATCTCCGCAGACTCCGGTCTCGACTTTCAGATCTTCGACATGGAGCACGGCGCCTATTCGATCGCTGGCATTGCCGATGTGCTGGCGGTCTCACGCGCCCTGCCCTTCACGACGTTCGTCCGCATCCCCGAGCTCTCGAAAGCCTGGGTGTCACGCGTCCTCGACGCCGGCGCCGACGGCATCATGCTGCCGATGGTCGAGACCGAGACGCAGGCAAAGCAGTTCACGTACTGGGCGAAATACACACCGCTCGGCAACCGCGGCCTGGCGATCGGCCTGGGTGCCACCGGCTATAAAGGGCAAACGGAGCCGACAGGCTATATGGCCGCGGCGAATGTTGATACACTGACAATTGCCCAGATCGAGACGACCACAGGCGTTGACAATGTCGAGGCGATCGCAGCGACACCGGGCATCGACGTACTCCTCGTCGGCCCCGGGGACCTTTCAACCTCGCTGGGCTGTCCGCTGCAGATGGACGCACCCGAGCTGCACGAGGCCATCGACAAGGTTGCAAAGTCCGCAACTGACTATGGCAAGATTTTCGGCATGCATGCCGGCCTGCCGCTGCTCGAGAGCTACGTGCCGAAAGGCCTGCGCATGGTGAGCCACGCGACCGACGTCATCATGCTGGCGCAAGCGCTGAAGTCGATTCATCAAAAATGCGTCGAGATATCAACCGGCTGAACACACCTTTCGAACCGGTGCCCGCAGGCTCGATCCGCTCAAGCTCATTCTTCCTCACCGGGCAACCTCGATTGGCATATTTCTTCTCTCATTCCGTTACATTCACGTAGTCCCGGCCGAACTTGTGCTCACGGCGCTCTCTGAAATCGCCGCTGGCGTACATGTTGCTGGCCTGGCCGCCATCGATCATGTACGTCTGGCCGACGATATACCGCGCCGCGTCCGATGCCAGAAATATCGCCAGCCCGCCGATATCTGTCGGCTCGCCGACAAACCCCGCCGGTATCGCGTGGGCCGCATCGCTGAGATCGAGATCCTCGATCGCCTTGTAATGATTCTCGACAACGATCCAGCCCGGGGCAATCGCATTCATCCGCACACCGAGCGGTGCCAGGTCAACTGACGTTGTGCGCGTAAACGACACGATCGCCCCTTTGGTCGCAGCGTATATCGAATGCTCATGGAGCGCGTAGTTCGCGTGTACAGA
>DPYP01000602.1:1136-4492 GCA_003545375.1 Lentisphaeria bacterium | reverse complement strand
TCGGTATTCGGCGAGATACTGTAGCAAGCATAACCGTTGATCGGCACGAAATCCAGTGTGATAGCAGAGCAATCATCGGCTTCGGTCCGATAACCTTCGGCATCGATGGCGCGGATCAACCGGCGGGCCATATCGCGCGTGTCACCGGCCTGGTGCAATTTCCTGAAAACCCGATCGACGCCCCCACGCTCACACATCTCGCCCGTGTCCCTGTGGGCTGCCTCGAGCAGGCCATCGGTGAACATGACGATCTGCATGCCCGGAACACAGGGGATCTGGCATTCATCCTCGGCATTGTAGGTGAGCCCGAACTGCGTATTGAACCCGATCGGCAAGCCGCCTGTTGACTCGAACTGCTCTTCGAGAATCAGTTCACCGTTCTGGTAAACCAACGGTGGCGGATGACCGCACGACAGACCATTCCAGCACTGATTGGCTTCGTCCAGAATCATCAGGAAAAGTGTCATGTACATGGACGGGTCGGGGATAAAATGGCGGAACCGGTTCTCCAGTTCACGACAGATCGACAGCGGTGTAACCAGGCTGGAGTTCCGCAGAAGTTCCGAGAGCATGGCCTTGACCAGGCACGAGGCCATGGCAGGTCCAACGCCGTGACCGGCAACGTCGCCGACATAGACGCACGAACGTCCGTCGGGCAGGTCGAGCACGTCGAAGACGTCGCCGCCAACAGCGATGGACGACTGCAACGCCAAATAGGCATCGAAGTGCCTGGTGTAAGACGGCTGCGGCGCCAGAATCGATTTCTGCAGTGAGCCCGCGAGGTCGAGGTCGCGCAGCATTTGCTCCTGCCAGCGGCGATTTTCGTCGATGCTGAATTTCAAGGTCAGCGCGTTCTGAACACGGAGTATGAGCTCGCGGTCGTTGAATGGCTTGCGGATATAGTCCATGGCGCCGGCGTGGAAAGATTCTTCGAGTGTTTCCATGTCCGAGCGGGCGGTCAGCATGATGATCGGAATCTGGCGCGTGGCGGGGTTGTCCTTGATACGTTTGGCCACTTCGCAGCCGCTGATGTCCGGCATCATGACATCGAGAAGGATCAGATCGGGATTGAACTCCACGACCTTTTCCAGCGTTTCACTGCCGGTCTCAGCCGTCGCCAGATCATAGTTGTGCTCCATCAAGATCAACTTGACGATTTTCAGGTTGCGCGAGTCGTCATCGACGATCAGAATTCTTGCCGGCTCCTGCCCCTGATCCATCACCTCGTCCCCGTGGCCCGCTGCGGTCGGTTCATGATTCCCTGTCGCAGCATTGCAAGCAGCGCCCTCGGGTGTGCTCTCGTCGAGCAGCTCGTGCACTCTGGCCACGAGCGCGTCGTGATCGAACGGTTTCGAAAAATACTCGTTGGCCCCGACTTCGAAGCCGCGTTTGAATTCATGGTTCATGGCGCGGCTGGACACGATGACGACCTTGGTGTTGCAGAAGCGCTCGTCACTCTTGATCCACTGGCATACTTCATAGCCTTCGATACCGGGCATCATCAGATCCAGCAGCACCAGGTTCGGCTTGAATTGCGGTATTTTTTCGAGGGCTTCCTCGCCATTGTTCGCGACCGCCAGGTCCGCTGTATTCTGGAAAAGCATCTTCAGAATCTTGACGTTCTTGGGGTCGTCATCGACGATCATGATACGTTTTTTCTCTGACATCTGACACGACTCCGGGACAGGCTAATTGTCGCTTGATTCGACCTTCGTCTGCTCAATGCGCTTGACCGGTAATGATGTAATGAAAACGACCCCCTGGCCCTGCGGATTCTGCTCTGCCCAGATCAGCCCCTTGTGTCCGTTGACGACAATCTCGTGGCAGATCGCCAGGCCGAGCCCGGTGCCGCCGGCAGCCGTATGGGTATGGCTGCTCTGGGTAAATTTGCGGAACACTGTCTTGAGTTCCTCTTCGGAAATACCGATACCCTGGTCGGTGATCGAGATCTCGATGGCATCGTTGATGCTGTCGCCGCGCTTGATGCTGCCCCGGCGAAATTCGATGTCGATCGCCGTCCCCTCGGGGGTAAATTTGATGGCGTTGGAGATGAGGTTCGAAATGACCTGGATGATCCGGTTCTCGTCGACCTCGGCGACGGCGAGAAAATCTGGCTGCTCGAGGTTGATAGTCAGATTTTTCTCCTGAATCAACGGCACAAACTGCGTCACCGCTGTATCGACGATGCTGCAGAGTTCCATCTCCACCCGGTCGTAAACCATGAGACCGGCCTCGAGTTTGGACAGGTCCAGCAGATCGTTGAGCAGATGCAGCAGGCGTTCGCCACTGTCCTTGATCTCCTGAAAAAAATCCAGCAGATTCTCTTTCTCAGCTCGATCGATGCGCTTGATACCGAAGTTCGCGAAACTCAGAATGCCGTGCATGGGCGTGCGGATCTCGTGACTCATATTGGCCAGGAAATCGCTTTTGGCGCGGTTCGCCGCCTCCGCGTCCTCCTTGGCCGCCACAGCTTCCGAGGTCCGCTCCCGCACCAGTTCCTCGAGGTGATGACGGTAACGATCGAGTTCCTGCTCCTTGAGCTTCCGGTCGGTGACGTTCGACGCGATGCCGCGGTAACCCGTGCATTCTTCCCGGTCATTGAACACCGGGCAGCCGGAAAACGAGATGCAGCGCCGATCACCGTCGAGCCCACGCATCCATACTTCAAGCTGGGTGAGGTTCTGGCCGCTCTGAATGTGCGACTGGAACATTCCAGTTGCCTCTTCCGCATGCTCCTCGACGACATACTCGAACAGGGATTTGCCAACCATGTCCTCGACGTTGTAGCCCAGGATGTCGACAACTTTTTCAGTGCAGAATTGGCAGGCACCATCCAGGTCGATCTGCCAGATCCAATCGGACATGCTCTCCGCAATGTCGCGAAAACGCTGCTCACTCTCGCGCAGCGCATTGAGCATTTCCTTGCGGCGCGTGATGTTGCGAATGAAGAAGCAAAGTTGCCCCTCGTCCGTGAGATGCAGGACGTTAACGGTGATTTCCGCGGAAAAGGTCGTGTTGTCGCTCCGGGCGCAGTCAGCTTCAATGACTGTGCGCCGATTGTTGTTGAGATTCCCGACAATTTGCGACATTGTCATGTCGTCGGCGCCAATCAGCAGATCCGTGATGCGCAGTTCATGCAACTGCTCCTGCTCAAGCAGGAAAAACTCAGCAGCGCGCGTGTTGGCATCCAGGATCGTGCCTTCGTACCCGGTCAGTATGACGCCGTCGTACACACTCTGCGTGAACTCCTGATACACCTGCATTTCTTTCGCGGAATCCACGGCAGAAACGACCGGAGAGACGGCGGGCGGTTCTGGTTCCACCAGCTGGGCCGGGACTGCCTGCAGGGGTTTTGC
>DPYP01000602.1:0-778 GCA_003545375.1 Lentisphaeria bacterium | reverse complement strand
CTATCGGAGAGGCCAGCAGGGCCTCACGGTTGATCTTTAGGAACATCGTTTCGTCGGACATCTGTTCCTGCATCTCATTTTCGTCATAATTCATCCCGGCATCTCCGTAAGTTCCCGCACCATCAAAAATCCTGCAGTGCCCCTGTTCAGCTTGAGGTGCGAACGTTGCTCTGCTGTTAGTATAGTGATTAGTCGTGCGTGAATCAACCGGCCAGCGCGGCGGCCAGCGGAATGTATGGCAGATCCAAAAACCCTGCCAGGGCCCCTGCCGACGGGGTGTTCCTGTGGCTTCGATTCCTTTGGCCACAGCGGTGCTCAGGTGAATTGATCCG
Source organism: Lentisphaeria bacterium (assembly GCA_003545375.1). Taxonomy (GTDB): domain Bacteria; phylum Verrucomicrobiota; class Lentisphaeria; order JABSQK01; family CAJWLW01; genus CAJWLW01. The sequence goes on along the minus strand of DPYP01000602.1, from coordinate 446 downwards.
GATACTGGGCGTGCCCGGAAAAAAGATCGAATATCGACGGTGTAAGCCGGATTCAGTATCCTGGCAATGCCAGGCGACGACCATTCATCTTTGCGATCTACCCGGAACTATCCGGCGATGCCGGACGGTGCGGACGACACCTTATTCCTGTTCGACCTTGCTTCGGGAGGGGTTTACCCTGCAGCTGGACTCTCGTCCTGGCCCGGTGGGCTCTTACCCCACCATTTCACCCTTACCCCGGCGACGGGGCGGTATATTTTCTGTGGCACTGTCCTGCCCGTGGCGTCTTGTCCACGGTATCCCGGATTTCTCCGGGACTCCCTGTCCTGCGAAGTCCGGACTTTCCTCTGAGCCTTCAACGAAGGCGCAGCGGCCGTCCCCGCCGATATTCGACCCAAGTTAAACCTAACCCCAGCCAGTCGGAATGGCAACGAGCCGATGGGCCG
>DPYP01000255.1:0-5457 GCA_003545375.1 Lentisphaeria bacterium | reverse complement strand
GTAAAGCACCGGCACAACGAACATCGTCAGCAATGCAATGAGCATGCCCCCGAAACACGGAATAGCCATGGGCACCATGATTTCGGAGCCGCGTCCGGTCGAGGTGAGCACGGGCAACAGGGCGAGAATGGTCGTGGCTGTGGTCATCAGGCATGGGCGAATGCGGCGCCTGGCACCTTCGACAACCGCCGATCGAATACCGGCGATCGAGTCCGCTGTGTCGCCCGCAAAGGTTTGCTCGAGGTAAGTCGTCATGACAACGCCATCGTCCGAGGCAATGCCGAACAGCGCCAGGAAACCAACCCACACAGCGACACTCATGTTCACCGGCGACACCTGAAAAAAATCGCGGGCGTTCGTGCCGAACAGTTCAAAGTCCATGAAGCCCGGTTGTCCGTAGAGCCATAGCAGGATAAAACCGCCGGCCCAGGCAACAAGGATACTGCTGAACACCACCAGCGAGACCGGTACAGACTTAAATTTCACATAGAGGATCATGAAGATGATGAACAGCGCCAGCGGCAACACGATCCGCAACGTTTTACTGGCGCGCAACTGGCTTTCGTAGGTCCCGGCGAAGGTGTACGAAACGCCCTGGGGAATCTTCAGCTCGCCGCTGTCGATTTTACTTTGCAGGTATGCTTTGCAGCTCTCGACCACATCGACCTCGGCAAAACCGGGCCTCTTGTCAAGCAGTACGTGTCCGACGAGAAACATCCCTTCGCTTTTGATCGTCTGAAGCCCCCGCACGTAGCGGATCTCTGACAATTGCAGCAAGGGGATCTGCTGTCCATCAGGTCCGGGGACGAGCACCTGGCCCAGGTCTTCGATCGAGTCGCGGAGTTCGCGCTGGTACCGCACGCGCACCGGATAGCGCTCCCGCCCCTCGACAGTCGTTGTGATATGGCGCCCGCCGACAGCGATCTCGATAATATCCTGCACCGCGCCGACCTGAATGCCGTATCGCGCGATTGCATCGCGATCGATGTCGATCTCGATATAAGGTTTGCCAACGATGCGGTCGGCGATGACCGCATCGGGTTCCACCCCCGGGACCTCCTTGAGCAGGCGCTCCAGTTCGAGGCCGACGCCCTCGATGGTTGCCAGGTCCGGTCCCTTGATCTTCACACCCATCGGCGCCCGCATGCCGGTCTGCAGCATCACAAGGCGGGCGGCAATCGGCTGCAGCTTCGGTGCCGATGTCGTGCCGGGAATTTTTCCGGCCTCGCTGATCGCCTCCCAGATATCGTCGGCACTGCGAATGCCGGGCCAGGCAGGGCGCCCACCGTTCAGCTCCGGATCGAGTGCCGGTCGCCAGACTCGAAACGGCATGCCCCCGGGATCCCTGATCAGCCGGCCCTCTTGATCACGTTCGAAAACGCCACGCACCTTGTACGGCAAGCCGTCCAGCGCAATAACCGGTTCGTTGAGTTCATTACGAAAAAAGTCTGTCCCCCCGGCGTCAAACTTGAAACGCAACCGTTTGCCGTCACGATCGACGAGGTACTGGGGTTTGTAGTTGATGATCGTTTCGATCATCGAAATCGGCGCCGGGTCGAGCGCTGATTCGGCGCGGCCGATTTTGCCGACCGCCGAAGTAATCTCGGGAATCGCGGCAAAGGCTTTGTCCTGCTTCTGGAGGACATCCAGTGCCTCGCCGATGGAGGCATGCTGCATCGTGCTTGGCATGTACAGATAGGAGCCCTCATCGAGATCGGGCATAAACTCCCGCCGCATTCCGAGACAGATCAGAACGCCAACCAAAAGCATAAGCAGCGGCACAATCAAAAACACCGTCTTGAAACGCAGCAGGAATTCCAACAGGCGTTCGTAGTATCTGGCGAACAGCAGAAAGAAAGTCAAAAGCCCGGCAATCGGCCCCATCACGACGACAGCATTGGCGACGAACCCGGCGGCCGGCCCCAGCGGCAGCCAGTGCTGCGTCAACAGGATGCCAAAGAGCACGGCCAGCAGCACGTTGGACAGTTTGGGCAACCACACCACCAAAGTATCCGGCAGCGTTGGTGCCAGCAGATGCCACGCGGCGATGCCGACGACGATGGCGCCGAGCCACCAAACCCAGAAAATCCAACATGCAGCCCCCGCCGCGACGAGGCTCCAAAGTACCACACCGCGCAGCCGGTGTGAACTGATGCGGAACGTAAAAAACCAGTGAGCCAGCACCGGTACGACGGCCAGCGCCAAGATGACCGAGGCTAACAGTGCGAAAGTCTTGGTGAAGGCCAGCGGCCGGAACAGCTTGCCCTCTGCACCGATCATCGTGAACACCGGCAGGAACCCGATGATCGTCGTGGCAATCGCGGTCAGCACCGCTCCCGCCACTTCGCTACTGGCGCGGAACACGACCTGCAGGCGATCCTCATCGGCCGGTGCCGAGTCGAGGTGGCGCAGGATGTTCTCGCACATGATCACGCCCATATCGACAATCGTACCGATGGCGATCGCGATGCCGGACAGCGCCACGACATTGGCATCGACGCCGAAAGATTTCATCGCGATGAAACACATCAGCACCGCCAATGGCAATGTGCCGGCGATCACCGCCGAGCTTCGCAGGTGCATCACCATGATGATGATGACAATAATCGTCACCAGAATCTGCTGGCTCAGTGCCGTCTTGAGCGTGCCCAGGGTTTCGTATATCAGACCGGTGCGGTCATAGAACGGTACGATCTCTATCTTGCTGACGGTCAACCAGTCCGGACGCTCCGCGCGTGACGTCGATGCGACCCAGTCGAGCCATGCCGGTTGGTCGAGGTGGCCCCTGTCGAAAGCGCGGAATTGCCGGTCGGCGGCAAACTCTCGAACTGCCTGCGCACTGACTTTGCTGTAGTCGATGATGACCTTGGCCGGCAATCCGGGCGAGATTGCCGTGATCTTCTCTTTCAAGGCCTTGATCGCCGCCAGGGGATTGCTGCCATAGCGTACGACCGCAACGCCGCCGACAACTTCGGCGCCGCCCTTGTCTAGAGCACCACGGCGCCATGCCGGCCCTAATGTCACGTTGGCGACATTGCGGATAAAAATCGGGACGTTGTCGTTCGCCTTGATCATCGTGTTTTCGAGGTCATCGATGTCTTTGATGAACCCGAGACCGCGGATGACATACTCAACCTTGTTGACTTCGATCGTCCGGGCGCCGACATCGACGTTCGACATCTTGACCGCGGCGAAGACCTGATCGAGGGTGACGCCGTGGGCGCGCATGGCGTCGGGGTCGACGTCGATCTGGTATTCCTGCACGTAACCGCCGACTGATGCGACCTCGGCGATACCGTCGGCCGACAGGAGGCTATAGCGGACATCCCAGTCCTGGACCGATCGCAATTCATGCGGATCCCAACCGCCGGTGACGTTGCCATCCTCATCGCGACCTTCGAGCGTGTACCAGAAAACCTGGCCGAGTGCCGTCGCGTCCGGACCAAGAGTCGGTTGCACGTCCGGCGGCAAGGTGTCTTTCGGCAGGCTGTTCAGTTTCTCGAGGATGCGGGATCTGGACCAGTAGAATTCGATGTCCTCCTTGAAAATGACATAGATCGAGGAGAACCCGAACATCGAATAGCTGCGCACCGTCTTGACGCCCGGCATGCCCAGCATAGCGCCGGTCAGCGGCTGGGTCACCTGGGCTTCGACGTCCTGCGGCGAGCGCCCCCGCCACTCGGTAAAAACGATCTGCTGATTCTCGCCGATATCGGGAATCGCATCCACCGCTACCGGGTGGCGCGGCAGCCAGTCGATCTGCCAGTCGAACGGCGCGACGATGACGCCCCAGACAACGGTGAAGGCGACGACCAGAACAACGACCAGCCGGTTGTGCAGACAGCAGTAGATCAACCTGTCCAGCAACCCAAGCTCACGGGGATTGATTGGCAGCGTCGGCTCACTCATCCTTATGACTTCCTTCGTGGTGGCTGCCTTCCATGTGATTTCCCGCGTGCGGGGGGTCTGCCCCCCCCTTCCCGGCTTTGGGTTCGGCGGGGTTCATCATGCTGGGCTCTGCCAGGATCTGCCGGGCACTGTCGATCTTGAAGTTGCCGTTGGTTACGACCAGCTCGCCTTCTTCGACTCCGGATTGAACCAGAAAGAAATCACCGGCCCGCGGTCCCAGGACGACTTCGCGTCCCTCATAGCGACTCGGGTCATCGGGGTTCTGCACGTAGACGACGGCCCGCCTGCCTGTGCGCAACGCGGCAGTGACGGGGATAACCAGCGGTGCCAGATCTCGTGAAGAGTCCGCACTGACGAATCCGAGGTCTTCGGCTTTGACCAGTGCCATGCCGCAAACCGGGCATGGCCCCGGCTCGTCGCGGACGACTTCCGGATGCATCGGGCTGATCCATTTCCCCGCCAGATTCGCGTCGAGTGTTCTGCCGCCGGCGGCCAGGCGGGATTCCACGACCGCGCGGACGAACATGCCGGGCTTGAGTTTACCGTCGTCATTAGACACATTGACACGAATCTTGACGGTGCGCGTTTTGACCGTGAGCACGGGATCGATGAAGGAGATCCGGCCACTGATCGTCTCGCCGGGCAGTGACTCGGTGGTGAACGTCACTTCCTGCCCATAGCGCAACCACGGCAGGTCGGACTCATAGGCGTCGATCTTCACCCACACCTTCGAGAGATCGGCGATCCGATAGATCGGTGTCCCGGTCTGCACGTACATGCCTTCTTCGGCGTTTTTCTGAATAACAATGCCGCCGATCGGCGCATTGATCTGGATATGATCAGACGGTTCGCCACGCGCTTCGATTTCGGCAATCTGTTCCGGCGTCAATCCCCACAGCCGCAGTTTGTCCCTGGTCGCGGCGAGGGTTGCCTCTGCACTCTTTCGCACCAGTTCCAAAGTACTGTCCTTCATGGCTGCGACCGCCTTGATCGACTCGATCAGTTCGGCCTCCGCCGCGAGGATCTCGGGGCTGTACATCCACACCATGTGATCGCCCTCGCGCACCGATATGCCCGTGTAATCGACATAGAGCCGGTCCAGGCGCCCCCCTACCCAGGCGGTGATCGTTCGCAATTGGGTTTCGTCGTATTCGATCGAGCCCACCAGTCGAACCTTCCTTGTGACCCAGCGTCGCTCGACAGGCACCACTGCAACCTGTGCCAGTGCCCGAGCCTCTGCAGAGAGTCTGAAATCCGTGGAGGCCGGGATCAGCTTCATGCCGCAGACGGGACAGTCTCCCGGTCCGCGTGATCGGATCTGCAGGTGCATGGTGCATGTCCAGATTATTGCCTCATCAGCTTCCGGAAGCGGCGCACCGGCGGCGCTGGTGTCATGCCGGGGCGCGGCAACGCGGAGCTGCCCAATCAGGAACCCGCCGCCAACCAGCATGGTTGCCACGATCACTACGATAACGACGGTGATTGTCTTGTTGTGCTGCTGTGTTGATTCGTTTGTCATTAGTCCGTCTCCTGATCATTTGTGAATGA
>DPYP01000154.1:1119-3656 GCA_003545375.1 Lentisphaeria bacterium | reverse complement strand
TCGGCATCGATGATGCCGTCATTGTCGTCGTCGGAGTCTGCGTTGTCTCCGATTCCATCGCCGTCGATGTCCGCATCCTCCATGTCATCGAGGGGGGAAGGCGTCGTTGGCATCGTTGATGCCGTCACGATCGGTATCGGCCAGGTGCGGATCGATTTCGACATTGCCGAACGCAACGGACTGGTGATTCTACCGCACACGCCGGCCGAGGGATGTCCCTGGATTTTTTATGCCTCGGTCCTGTACGATTACCTGCCCCAGATTCTGGATACGCACGAATGGCTGTTCACGGAACTGCTGCAGGCTGGTTTCGCGATCGCGGGCGTGGACGATCGGCGCGTCGATGTCCAGGATCTGTGTGGCGTCGGTTGCAGCAGCGAATCGAATCGTCTGAGCCATGTGGCTGGGCTAGGTTCGGCCCAAACACCGTGCCTCTCGAAAGCTGACGAGGCGCCTGGAATCTTCGTCCCAGAGGGAAAGATTTAACGTCTTGATCCCCTCCCAGATGGTGATTCGCGTCACGTGCTGGAGTTCGCTATTCTCATTCATGCACTGCTGGAGCCGGTAGTTCGGAATTCGAGCGCTGAGGTGATGGATGTGATGGATTCCGATGCTGGCAGTGATCCACTGGAGAGGCTTGGGGAGCACCAGGTGAGAACTGCCCTGAAGGGCAGCATCGAAGTACGCCCAGTCGGCATGCTCATGCCAATACGTATCTTCGAACTGGTGTTGTATGTAGAAGAGCCACACACCGACGGACGCACTGACCACGAGCACTGGCAGGTGAACCAAGAGGACCGCCTTGAGGCCAATCGTCTGGCCCAGCAGCACCAAGATCACCAAGAGCATCGCATTCGTCTTCCAAATGCTGGCCCATTCCCGCTTCCATTGCTTCGGGATATCCCAGGGAAAGCGGTGTTTCAAGGCAAACACGAATAACCCGCCCAAGCCCAGAAGCACGAACGGGTTTCGGTAAATGCGATATCGGAGACGCCCGTAAAAAGACCTTTTGCGGTATTCCGATATGGTGATCGTTTCGACGTCACCGAGGCCCCGGAAAGCAAGGTCGCCGGCGTGAGCATGGTGATGGGCGTGCGTCTTACGCCAATACCGGTATGGCGTGAGGGTCAGCACACCGATCCAGAAACCAACGAGGTCCGCGACCTTCCGAGACTTGAAGAATGATCCGTGCCCGCAATCGTGTTGGATCATGAAGAGGCGCATTACGAAACCGGCGGTCGGCACCGCTAGCAGCAAGGTGAGCCAATAACCGACCGAAAGGGCACGGTAGGCCGCGTACCAAAGAATGAAGAACATGATCGCAGACGTAAAGAGCTGGGTCAGACTACGCCGAAGATCTGCGCCTCCATAGGGTCCTAGAATTTGGCGCCACTCAGCCAAAGTCTGTTCGGAGCGCAATTCTCCCGATCTTCCGGTGTCAGGACCGTCCTGGCACCGGGAGAGGGGCAGGGTTGGCTCGGTTCCGGTTGGCATTTCAGCAGTCCTCGCTGTATCGTCCGATAGTTCTGGAAAACAGTTTGGTATCATTTTAAGTCACGCCGTTGTCGGCACTGCGTCACAGCAGGGTTCGAAAACCGGGGTATTCGGGTGGATGCAGCGGTGGTTCGTGGCGCCGGGAGTGGTTGAACGCCGCGAGCCATTCGCCGTTGCCCAGCATTGTGATGGACGGGTACAATATATAGCCATAACCCGCCGTTGTGAATGATGACCGTTTTTTGATTGCAGCATTGTTCATAGATTTCTCCGGTTTTTGGGCATCAGCCATCCCGGTGTTGAACCAGCCATGCGGTAAAACGCGCCGTCATGACCGGCGAAATCCCGTGACCGTACCCGGCCTCGACGAAGTGTGCCGCTGCACCACCGGCCGCGTTGATCAGTCGCACGGTTTCCGCGTCGATCTCGGGCCGGCAGTCGGGGTCGTCACCGCCATCGATGAACAACACGGGGCGATCGACGAAGCGCTCCGGATGTGACTGCGTTGCGAACGCCGCACACCAGTCATCGCACCACGTGCCGGCCTGCGCTCGCCGACACCATTCGTCGGCCTGGTAGAAACTCGAGCGCCCGACGATAGAGGTAAGGGTCGCGTAGCGTTTCTCCTCGGCGAAAACCATTTGCGCGATCAAGCCCCCCATCGAGACACCTCCGACCTGTGGGCGAGTCGATGAACAGAACGGCAATTCGAGCACCGCGTCGAGCAAGCGCGAGGCCTCCTGCCTAGTCCGGTCCATCGCTTCGCAGATGAACGCCCAACCGTTGAACACCGCTCGAAAATGCACTCCGGAAATGCGGTCGCCGTGTTCTACGCAGTCCGGTGCGACCACGACGAACCCTGCCGCCACGGCTGCAGCCATCGTCGGCGCATGGTCTTCGTGATTCTTGTCTCCGGTCCAACCGTGATAGAAAACGAGGACTGGCGTCTCAGCTACCTGGCCGTCACTATATACCGTGCACGGTATTCCGGCAATGTCTTGGGTGTTGGCAAAAAGCATGGGTCACGCTCGGCAAAGCCGACG
>DPYP01000154.1:0-796 GCA_003545375.1 Lentisphaeria bacterium | reverse complement strand
TCACGCTCGGCAAAGCCGACGGGGTCTTCGGTTGACAGCATTCTGCTGATTGACATACTAAAGATAGCAGATGTACGCAAAACAGATATAGGGTATTTGCGTTAATCAGTGCGTACTACGATATTTTCGGCGATGAACGGCAGAAGTTAGTATAAATTACCTGTCTTTTTAAGCATTGGCGTGAAAAAATGACGTGGCGGGATCAGTGTATATCGAAGATCTCAACCCAGTTGTCCGTGTAGGCGCCCTGGTGACTCACGTGCCCGTCCAGGAAAAGGAAATTCGCCCCGAAACGGTGACGCCACATGTAGCTGACGTCGTACTCGTTCATTTCAAGCGGATCATCGATGTCCCCGCCGTAGTAGGTATAGGCCCAGCCCCAACTCCACCGCGGTGCATCCACGATGTAGGATGCTGCCGAGGGGCTCACCAACTGGGGACTGGAGAATCCCCTGCGCTCGGTCCTCATATAATCCCCGTGCGGATAGACTGTGATGCTCAGGTTCTGGGCGTAACTAAGGTTCACGAAGTCGTTGTCGTAATTCGTCAATTCCGCGCCTGTCCAGTCACCCACATGGCCGAACATCTCCTCGGCTCCCTCCGTCGTCTCTGACGGGCACTTGAAGACTTCCCACCGGAGAAAGGGCCAGTCTGCGTACGAATGCATGACCGGACCGTTTGTGTCGGTGGCGCCGCCGAGGTAACCGAGTTGGCCAAGCCGTTGACCCCAGTGGCCGTAGGGCCATGTTCGGGGGAAGGCAGTTGAGTATTGGCCTCCGCTGTTGCCAATCGCAGT
>DPYP01000304.1:756-14305 GCA_003545375.1 Lentisphaeria bacterium | reverse complement strand
GCGCTGCGGCAGATGATGTCGCAGTACTTCATGGAGTACGCTTCCTACGTCATCAAAGACCGTGCTATTCCGGACATCGACGACGGCCTCAAGCCGGTGCAGCGGCGTATCCTGCATTCGCTGCAGGAGATGGATGACGGCAAGTACCACAAGGTTGCCAATATCGTCGGCAACACCATGAAGTACCATCCACACGGCGACATGTCGATCTACAATGCGCTCGTCCATGTTGCCAACAAGGAATTCTTCATCGATCGTCAGGGGAATTTCGGCAATATCTACACCGGCGACGTTGCGTCCGCGGCACGGTACATCGAGTGCCGTCTTTCGTTACTGGCCAAGGAAGTCCTGTTCAACAAGGAAGTCACCGAGTTCGTCGATACTTACGATGGTCGCAACGTCGAGCCTGTGGTGTTGCCCGCGAAAATACCGTTACTCTTGCTGCAGGGGGCCGAGGGTATCGCCGTTGGCATGTCGACCCGGGTTCTGCCGCATAACTTCAACGAAGTTCTGAAGGCGCAGATCAGCATCCTGCGCAAGCGAAAATTCGCGATCTACCCGGATTTTCTGCATGGCGGTTCGATGGACGTCTCCGAATACGAGGACGGTTTAGGCAAGATTCGGTTGCGCGCCACCATCGAGACCGCGAGTGAAAAGAAGCTGGTCATTCGCGAGATCCCTGCGACGACGACGACTGAAGGGTTGATCGCAACGATCGAGGATGCCGTGAATAAGGGCAAGCTCAAGATTTCCTCGATCAACGATTATACCGCCGAAACCGTCGAGATAGAAATAAACCTGCCTCGCAATGTCTATGCTGACCGCACCATCCAGGCGCTGTACGCCTACACCGACTGTCAGGTATCAATCTCCTGCAACTGTCTGGTTATCCAGGACAACATGCCGGTGGAACTGCCAGTGTCCGATGTCTTGCGCCAGAACACAGATCGGCTGGTCAACACGCTGCGCAGTGAGCTGGAAATCGAACTGCAGAAGCTGCGCGACCATTACCACGAACGCAGCCTGGCGCAGATTTTTATCGAAAATCGTGTCTACAAGAAGATTGAGAAATGTGAGACTTTGGAAGCGGTGATGGCTGCTGTTCACAAGGGTCTGAAGCCGCATGTCGCAAATTTTGAGCGGCCGGTGACCGATGATGATGTCGCGAAGTTGCTGCAGATTCCCATTCGCCGCATCTCGCTTTTCGATTTGAACAAGAACCAGGAGGACCTGCGGCGAACGCTCGAACAGATTGCCGAGATCGAGCACAACCTGGCAAACATCGTACCGTTCACGATCAATTATGTCAAGGACCTGAGAAAGCGTTACGGCCCCCAGTACAAGCGCCGTACGACGATCGAGGAAATCGAAGTCGTCGATGTGCGGTCAATTGCACTGAGTGATATCAAAGTCGGTATCGACAAGAGTAACGGCTACATCGGCACGGAAGTGAAGTCGGAAGTGGTTATGAACTGTACCGAATTCGATCGGCTGGTGATCATGAAGCCCGACGGCACGTACAAAGTGGTGCCGATTCCCGAGAAGCTGTACGTCGGTCGTGTCGCTTATCTTGGCAAGTCGGACAAGGAGCTGGTGTTCAGCATGCTCTACAAGGAACGCAAGACGCGTCAATGCTTTGCCAAGCGTTTCATGATCGACAAGTACATCATGGACCGCGAATACAGCACGGTGCCGAAAGGCTGCAAAGTCGAGAAGGTCTCGGACCGGCTTGGTGTCGTGCTGCGATGTCAGTTCGAACCGGTGCCGCGCCAGAAGAAAAATCACGCCGACGTCAAGTTCGATGACATCCCGATCCGCGGTAACTCTGCGAAAGGTTACCGTGTCGCGCCGAAGCAGATCGCCAAGGTCCTGCAGCTCAAGCGCGGCGCCGAACAGAGCGCGACCGACGAGGCGGACTCAGACTGAATCACTTCGCGATGAATTTCGCCAGCCGCGCCATTGCTTCTTCGATATTCTCCATGCTGGTGGCATATGAGCATCGGATGAAGCCCTCGCCGGCACTGCTGAAGGCCATGCCGGGAACGACGGCAACCTTGTGTTCGCGCAGCAGGCCGTGGGCGAACTCGGTCGAGGTCAGGCCGGTACAGGTGATATTCGGATACACATAGAAGGCCCCTTCCGGCGGTGTGCAGCGCAGCCCCATGTCGTTGAGCCGCTTGACGATGACGTTGCGGCGCTGGTAGTATTCCTCTTTCATCGCCTCCATGTCGGCACGGCCGTTGCGGAAGGCCTCGATTGCCGCCTCCTGTGACACAATAGAGGCGCAAAGCATCGAGTACTGATGGATTTTCATCATCGCCTCGATCAGTTCCGGCGGGCCGCAGGCGTAACCGATGCGAAAACCCGTCATGGCGTAGGCCTTGCTCATGCCGTGCAGGAAGATGGTACGCTCTCGCATGCCGGGAAATGCTGCGATGCTCTGGCAGGCTTCGCCCCAGGTGAGTTCGGCGTAAATTTCATCGGTGATGACCAACAGGTCATGCTGCACTGCAATCTGCGCAACCTGCTTTTTCTGCTCGAACGACAGATTGGCGCCGGTCGGGTTGTTGGGGAAGTTCAGCAGGATTGCCTTTGTCTTTTTCGTGATCGCTTTCTCGAGCTTATCCGGTTCGAGGGCGAACGCTGCGGATTCGACCGTCTGGACCGGTACCGGCACCGCGTGTGCCATCTGGATACTCGGAGCGTAGGAGACGTAGCATGGCTCGTGATATACCACTTCGTCTCCGGGATCGAGGATGGCGCGAAGAATCAGATCGAGTGCCTCGCTCACTCCGACTGTGATGATGCATTCCGCAGCGGCGTGATAGCGTATTCCGAAATTGGCAGCTACATAATCGCAGGCAAATTCACGCAGGCGCAGCAGGCCGAGGTTGGACGTATAATTCGTGTGGCCCTTTTCGAGTGCGTAGATGGTCGCTTCCCGTATTCCCCAAGGCGTCGAAAAATCGGGCTCTCCCACGCCGAGAGAAATGACGTCGTCCATCTCGCTGACCAGTTCGAAAAAATCGCGAATCCCCGATCTCGGCAGTGCTGCGATGTGCTTGGCGAGCCACTTTGATTGTTCGTTGTTCGACATGTCCTCTTGCGGTGCAAAGGATTAGAATCAGCAGTTACCGGGGATTGATCACGTCAGGGCGTTACGCTGAGTCTCTCGTAATCTTCTTCGTCTTCGGCGGTGAAGCCGCATTCCTTGTACTTCTTGAGCATGAAGTGTGTTCGTGTCGAAGTGATCCCGTCCATCGGCGCCAGCTTACTGGAAACAAACCCGGCGATGTCCTGCAGGGAGTCGCCGACGATAATGAGCTGCAGGTCGTAGTTGCCGGACACCAGCATGACGTCGGAGACCTGTGAAAACTTACTGATCTTACGGGCAATATTGTCGAAGCCGTCGTCGCGTTCGGGCTGTACGGAGACCTCGATCAGGGCGCGAACGGGAGGTTTGTCGAGGGCTTCTTCGTTGACCAGTGCGCAGTAGCCGTAGATCGTCTTGCTCTTTTCACATTCGTCAATGATCCCGGTCACAGTCGCCACGTCGGTGGCCAGGCGATCGGCAATTTCGGATGCGGATAAGCGGGCGTCTTTCTTTAACAGATTGAGGATTTTTTCCTTCATGGGATCAACTCCGGTATGTACAGTTTCTGGCCGATGATGATGAGGTTGGACTCGAGACTGTTTCGTTCCTTGATAGTGGCGACAGACGTATTGAATGCCAGCGCAATAGCGCTCAATGTATCGCCTTTTGCAACGGTATAAACGCGATCGTCCGCCTCCGGCTGATTCGTGTCGGGCACTTGTCTCGGTACCGGCGTGGGAGCCAGGGCGGTGCGGGCCACAAGTAGGGACATGACGGATTCGGCCAGTTTACGATCGGCGGCGTCTCGGGACTTTGTCTCCGCTTCGATCCGCTGATCGAGAGCCTCGATGTTCTCGGCGAGCCTCAACGCGAACTGCTGACTGCCGAGGGCGACACTTTGCTGCTGACTTTCGAGGCGCTTCAGCTGTTTCTGCATGGCGGTCGCATAGTCGCTCCAAGCCTGTAATTCGCCACTCAGCTCGTTCAGTTGCTTGTCGCGTACTCTGAGGTCCTCGCGATAGGCGGCCCGCTGGGCGTTGATCTCGCGAATGATCTCATCCTTGAAAGNNGTACCGGCGTGGGAGCCAGGGCGGCGCGTGTCACAAGTAGGGCCATGACTGTTTCGGCCAGTTTGCGATCGGCGGCGTCTCGGGACTTCGCTTCCGCTTCGATCCGCTGCCTGAGAGTCTCAATGTTTTCGGCGAGCGTCAACGCGGACTGTTGACTGCTGACGGCGACACTTTGCTGCTGGCCTTCGAGGTTCTTCAGCTGTTTCTGCAGGGTGGTCACATACTCGGTCCAGGCCTGCAGTTCGCCACTCAGCGTGTTCAGTTGCTTGTCGCGCATTCTGAGGTCCTCGCGATAGGCGGCCCGCTGGGCGTTGATCTCGCGAATGATCTCATCCTTGAAAGCACGCATCTCGGCGGCACCACCGTCCTGGGCCGGGGCCTGTGGGGCGGCGGCGAGGCAAGCCATGACGAAACAAAGTCTCTGGATGCGAATTTTCATCGGCAATCTCAATTGTTGGTCAGTTGCCCGATAAGGACTACAGCGCCTGCAGCCAGGCAGTAGTAGCCGAAATACGACAGTTTACCGCGACGTAATATGTGCAGCAAAAACGACAGCGACAAATAGCCGATGACCATAGCCACGAAAAATCCGATGGTGAGCACCCCCATGGGCATGCTCATTGCGGCCGCGTCGGTCCGTGAATACTGGGCAATAATCTCGATCAGTTCGACGCCGGCGATGGCCGGAATCGCCAGCAGAAACGAGAACTTCGCTGCAGCTGCAGTATCGATGCCAAGCCGTGTGGCGATGCCGATCGTTGCGCCGCTGCGCGAAATGCCCGGCACCATCGCCAGGCATTGCATCATCCCGACAAAAATCGCTGTACGCCAGGTAATTGATCTCGGTGTTGCGTCGTTTACATCCGACCGATGTACGAACAACAGAACGATGCCTGTAATGATGAGGCCGCCGCCCGTCAACCACGGCTGATGATAGACTTCCTTGACAAGCGGTCGCAGCAGCAGACCGGGAAACAACAACGGCAGTGTCCCGATCAGCACCAATCCGACCATGCGCCGGTTCTTTGGCTGCATCAGCGCCCCGATCTCGTTCCGATAATAGACGATGATGGCGACCAGAGTGCCGCTGTGCAGAACGACATTGATGAACAGGTGGTCGTGCTCGATGCCGAGCCCGAGCTGCAGCAGGTTCAAGTGCCCAGAGGAACTGATCGGCAAAAATTCAGTGATTCCCTGGACGATCGCGAGTAGTACAATCTTGAGCGTTTCGGTCAAGGGACGGCGGACCGGGTGGGTGGGGAGTGCAGCAGCCGGCAGTTGAAAGAGGCGCAGTCATGCAGAAATGGAACGGTCCAGCTTTTCAAGCAGCCAATCATTTGTCGCGGATTTGTCCCGCACATGCCAGGCTCAGTGCTTCGACGCTCTGGACTTCTACGAATCCCTGGGAACTGACCGGGTTAAGGCCTTCGCTGGCTTCCATCGATGAATCGGCTTCGTTGTACAGATTCGCCGGGCAGTCGCTCAATGACTGGAAGTAGATATTGCCTTTGTACAGCCCGACGGTCACCGTGCCGGTTGCGAACTCCGCAAATACATCGATAGCGGCGCGTGCAGCACGAGTTGCCGGGTCGAACCACCGGCCGTCATAAATCTGGTCCGCAATCAAGCTGGACAAGCTCCGAAACAGGGCGGTTGCCCGCCGGTCGAGGACAGCCTGATAGAGCTGCAGCAGGCAGAACCCGAGAAGCTCCATGCCGGGAGCCTCGTAGACGCCCCGGCTTTTCGTGCCGACGACCCGGTTCTCCAAAGCGTTCTTCATGCCGACGCCGTTGCGCCCGGCGATTTCGTTGGCTGTACGCATGCCGGCGAGGGGATCCACCGCTCCGCCGTTTATCGCCACTGCCCGTCCATTCTCGAACCGGATGGTGACATTTTCGATCTTGTCGGGAGCGTCATGCGGCCACACACCCATCGTCGGTTCGACGATGGTTGACGGCGTATCGAGGCTTTCGAGATCTTCAGCCTCGTGCGAAAGTCCAGCGAGATTGGCGTCGGTTGAGTAGCGCTTCTTGTCGCCGGCATCGGATTCGATGCCGAATTTCATCAGGTACTCGGCCATCTGCTTGCGGCCGGGAAACTCTTCGAGCAGACCCGGATCGCGCCAGGGCGCGTACACCCGCATGCCCGGCGCCAGCACGTTGGTGTAGCGCTCGAAGCGGACCTGGTCGTTGCCCCGCCCGGTGGCACCATGGGCCAGCGTTGTGCAACCGTGTGTCTTCATTTCGTCGAGCAGACCGCGCACCGTCACGGCGCGAGCGATACCGGTCGTGTTCCAGTAGCCGCCATCATAGGTGGCCTGCGTCTTGATGACTTCATAACAAGCCTCGGCCATGTCGTCCTTGAGATCGATGATGAAGGTGTCGGCGCCGCAAGGTGCCATCTTCTCGACGATATCGTTGACGTCGGCTTCGTCCGGCTGATCGAGGTCGGCAGAAAAACAGACGACATCGATGCCGAGTTCCAGCAGTTTTTTGGTAATGGTGCGGCTGTCGAGTCCGCCGGACACGCAGATGCCCAGCCGCTCGCCTGCGAGCGTGTCAATAGAATTCTTCATAGGGCAGACGGGGCGGGATTATTTGTCGGATACTTGTACGTATCGTGACTGTTATTCGAGGGTGTTACCGAGGGTGTCCGGGTAGTTCGGGAAAGGGAAGGAGATGATGTCGGTGGCGCTGTTCCACAGGCTGCTGCTACCGGCCCAGAGGCCTTTGGACAAGCCGGAGAAAGGTTTGTTTTCACGGGCCTGCTCATTGGTGTAGCGGAAGAAATCCTGGGGTATGACGATGACATTGCTGATGCCACGATAGGCTTTATCGGCTATATGCTCCGAGGCCGACTGCAGATCCATTGGAGATGGCTCGACATTGATCTGATAGGCGAACGTCGAGTCGTAGTTGGTGCCGTACCCCTCATTGCTGGAATGATCGGCAGCCCAGAAGCCGGCAAGGTCACTGGCCCCCGTTATCAAGCGGCCGGTGCCATGGAAAACACCACGGCTCAGACCGAAGATGCCCCCGACCAAGTTGCCGCTGATACCGGCATCCTCCATGCCTGGAGAGCCCTGCCTGGCGCCTCGCGTGGTCTGGATCGGAATCTCGAGCCAGAAGGTCGAGAGATTGATGATGCCACGCAGACCCTTTGCGGAGCCGGATCTTGCCTTGGCTGCTTTTTCAGTAGCGGTGGCGTCGATGTCGGCGAAGGCCTCGCTGTAGCCGACAGTAGCGGTGAGACACACGGCGAAAAAGACAATGAGAAAACGATACATGACAGCCTCTAACGGTTGGTTGGACAAGAAAAAGATCGAATCAGTGCCGGCGGCCGCTCAATGCATACGCCATTCGGTCTCGGCCAGGCCGGGCTCGAAATAGAACTCCGGCTCGATAATCGGGTCGGTCGCTGTCGGGAACGTCATCACCTCGTACGGGCCAACGAAAACGGTGCGGATTGCAGCCCGATAGAAGCCGCGAAAGATACCTTCGGTCAACGCTGCGGAACCGCCTTTCTCCTCGTTGACGCTTTGGATGTTGCGCGGTATTTCTAACAGCCCGAAGACGACGTTGTTGATTCCGCGGCCAAGCTTGCGGCCCTTGTCACGGCCGGGTTCCGGGTGCCAGTCATCTTTTTTGAAATCGAGCATGACCGTGCCGCCGAGGAAGTCGAGGGCCTCGTAGAGTTCGAAGGCGATATACGGATGTATCAGGCCGAGCACGGCTTCGGCGCGGATGGCCCCTTCTTTGGTGCTGTCCAGATGTTCCCCGAGCAGCGACATCATGTTGACCTCGCTCTTGCTCTGGTCAAACTCTTCAGACAACAGTTCGCTGGCCCGGGACTTCGAACTGTAGCGCCGGAAATGCAGCGAATCGTCATCGCTGGATTCCACGCGCAGACTACCGAAGGACGCCGTGGCATAGCCGTGCTTGACCTGATGGATCCGTTGCTTGTTGCCGGTACCCGGAAGCAACTTGACGACAGCGCTCGGCAACAGGTACAGGTTCGACGAGTTGCCTATCGGAATGTTGTAGCCGCCTTGCTCCAGTATTGGCTGCATGATCATGGCGTTCGGCGCGTCCATGCCAAACCAGGTCCAGGGCGAATCGGGATTGACACCGTTCCTGCCGCCGAGGTGGGGCTCGTTGCGCAACATCGCCAGATGCTCGCCGCCGTAGAAGGGGGAACTGAACAGATTGGGGCCGAATCCCCAGTCGTGCCCGTCGTGCCCGTGGTAGGCGATGCCTTTCTCGCGGGCGACATACATGGCGCCGATGGAGGCGTTCTCGGTCACTGCCAGTTCTGCACCGAGCCCGATACTGCCGGCGACTCCGAAATGAACGATGTCGTTGAAGTCCATGATGCGGTTGTACGGATAAAAGAATATTGTGATCAGAGAGCGCTCGAGCTTGCTCGTCTGGTAGCTCTGGGCCCGGGCTCTATCGACGGTGCTTAGACTGCCGATGATCAGAGCTGTCAAGAGGGTGGTGCGTACATAAATGCCTGAGAAGTGGGTCATATCGAGGGTCCTTCCGCTGGTGAGCTCACGTTTTCCGTGATATTTCCTGGCCCGCAGACGAGAAAAAAACGTACTACGAGAAATCGGGAGTACTATAGTCCCGACTCCAGCGTCCTTGCAAGCGGCGCAGGATAAAATATTTACAGCCGAAATCTACATATTTCGGTGTGGATCCGATGGACGGCGGCGGCGCATGGACGGGAGATTTATTCAGCAGAATGCACCTCGTGGTCGGGGCCGCTGCCTCCGCGGATTGCGGCCAGTGCGGCCCTTGCGGCATTTTCCTCCGCGGTCTGGCGCTTGCCGGCCTGGCCCTGGCCATAGCAGCGATCGCCAATCATTACGTTGATCGTATGAATGCGCTCGTGGTCGGGACCGCTCACGTCCTTGAGTTCATAGGCCGGCTTGAGATGCAATTTGCGTTGAGTCCATTCCTGGAGCTCGCCTTTCGGATTTTCGCCCTGGAGCAATTGGTGCACGTCATCGCAATACCGATCGATCAGCTCGTTGAGCAGTCGCGCCGGGGCCTCGAGATTGTTGTCGCTGTCCAGGTATATCGCACCGATCAGGGCCTCGAAAGCGTCACACAGGATGGAGTCGCGTGCGTCGCCGTGATTCTGCTTTTCACCGTGCCCGAGCCGCAGGTGCTTGCCCAGGTCGATCAACCGCGCCAGGCCCGCCAGCGTTGGCTGTTTGCTCAGGGCCGCCCGGATTTTTGTCAGTGTGCCTTCCGGTTCCAGCGGCAGAGCCTGATACAAGCGATCCGTGACAATGATTTGAATGACCGCGTCCCCGAGAAACTCCAGCCGCTGGTTGTCGGCAGGGGTGTTTGGATACTCTGCCCGAAACGATGGATGCGTCAGCGCTTCGAGTTGCAACTTGGAATCACGGAACTCGTACTGGATCGCGAGCTGTAGATCGTTGATCGGCATGGATTCGAAGGCGTTTCAGGTTGCCGGTTTCAGAGTTGTCGTCTACAAGCTGATGGGCGTTGGCTTCATGGTCCTGACACCTGCCATCCGAGCATCTTCTTACGCTGAACGCACTTCCTGTAGCTGGATTTGTGGGTGGCAGTTGCCATGGTACTCGTTCAGTTCCGGGCACGCGGCAACATCCCAGGGGCTTTCAGGGAAATCCTCGGGTACCTGGCCGAAGGCGATGAACGGCATGTCCACCCCAGTGCCGTCACGCATGGTGCCGCGGGTGTTCCGGCTGCCGGCAAGTTGCAGACGGTCGCAGTGCACGTGGCGGAACCGAAAACGTGGCGCCGGATGGCCGTGGCCGAACGGCTGCAGATCATCGAGTTCGGCGAAGAACTGGTCGTCGAGCAGGTCGAAGCGTATGTCACCCTCGAGTTTCAGACGCCGTTTGAAGCGGTCGGGGCCGGCAGCGTACTGCCGGCGGATGCTTTCCTCGAAAACAGTATCGAATTGCGGCAGATTCTTTTCGGGCAAACTCACGCCGCTGGCCATCGGGTGGCCGCCGTAGCGGCTCAGGTGTTCCTGGCAATCGTTGAGTGCCTCGACCAGATTGATCCCGTCTATGCTTCGCCCTGAACCATTGGCTTCCCCGTCGTTGTTGATACTCAGCACGACGCACGGGCGATGGTAACTATGCACCAGCCGCGAGGCGACGATGCCGATGACGCCGAGGTGCCAGTCGCGGCCGTGTACGACGATTGTGGCCTTGTTCAACAGCCCGCGGTCGGTGATCTGTGCCTCGGCTGCTGCCAGCGTCTCCTGCTCCTGCACCTGCCGGTCGCGATTGCATTCATCCAGAATGCCCGCCAGCGTGTGGGCCTCGACAATGCTCTCGGCCTGCAACAGCTTCACGGCGTTCGCGGCATCGCCCATGCGCCCCGCGGCATTGAGTCGCGGCGCCAGGCGATAGGTGATGTCGGTAGGCTTGATGCGGTGCGGCAGTTTCGCTATCTCGCACAGCGCCCGGACGCCTGGGCGCTGTTGCGCTGCCAGAACGCGCATGCCGTGTTTCACCAGACAGCGATTTTCGCCGAGCAGCGGCACAATGTCCGCCACTGTGCCGAGCGCCACCAGGTCGAGCCCGTCCTTGAGGTCGACGACCATGCCTCCGATGTTGCTTTCCAGGCCATACTTCAGGAAAGCGTGGCACAGTTTGAAGGTGACCCCGACACCGGCGAGGTTGTGCAGATCCTGGAGGTTATCGCAGAGCTTTGGGTTGATTACTGTGTGGGCAGGCGGCAGGATCTCGCGCGGCTCGTGATGATCGGTGATGATCACGTCGATGCCGAGCTCATTGGCCGCGACGGTAGCCTCGTAACTGTTGATCCCGCAGTCGACAGTGATCAGCAGGCATGGGCTGCCCTCCGCAGCTTTGACCACGGATTGCGGCGTCAGGCCATAGCCGTCTTCCTTGCGGTGCGGAACGAAGCAACGCACCTCGGCGCCGCTCTTGCGCAGAACCCAGGCCAGCAAAGTACTGGAGGTTACGCCGTCGACGTCGTAGTCTCCATGGATGATGATCTGTTCACGGTCGCGAACGGCCTGCCAAATTCGACCGGCGGCTCGTTCCATGCCGGACAGGAGATAGGGGTCGGTCAAGTTGCTCAGGCGTGGCCGCAGGAAACTTTCGACTTCGTCCAGCGGTGTGCGGCGATTGGCCATCACCATAGCGGCTGGGCGCGAAAGGCCGTGGTCCCCGATCAGTTGTGAAAGAACATCATCGTCTTGTGTGGCAATCTCCCATATCAGATCCGCCATCAGGTTCCCTATTATGGATATGTCATTGTTGTTGCTCGTCGATGTTTCAATATAGCGTGTGCGCGTGATTCCGCCCGGTTCACGGCTTGTCGCTCATGAACGGCATTGCGTGTCACACGAAAAATCTCCGTGTGACGGATATTCAGATTTATTTTTCGACTTCCAAAATCCGTGAGACTGCTGAAGGGGTGTGGCAATAACGCTGTCACTGGAACGGTCATTACATAAAAAAACGTGCTACGGTGACGACTCCAGTGATGCCAGGTCCGGCTGGCGGGCAGCGCGAGTCTCGTCGAGGCGCGTCACCGGGAAGGTGTGCGGTGCCTGCAGCAGCGAGTCCGGATCGGTCTCGATACGCTCGAGGATTCGCAAAATCGCATCGACAAAATCGTCCAGGGTCTGCCGTGACTCCGTCTCGGTCGGTTCGATCATCAGGGCTTCGGGTACGATCAGTGGGAAATAGATCGTCGGCGGGTGAAAGCCTTCGTCGAGCAAGGCCTTTGCGATATCGAGGGCGCGCACACCGCGCGCCGCCTGCGGCGTTGCCGAGAGCACGCACTCGTGCATGCAGACACGGTCGAAGGGGACATTGAAATGCGGTGCCAGCCGTGCCCGCACATAGTTTGCGTTGATCACAGCATTTTCAGCAACCCGCGTCAACCCCTTGCGGCCGAGCGTGAGGGTGTAGGCATAGGCCCGCAGGATGATGCCGAAATTTCCGTAAAATGGCGCTACGTACCCGATCGTGTCCGGGTAACGATATTCCAGTGAATAACTGCCGTCCTGCCGCTTGTTCACGCGCGATGTCGGCAGGAACGGCACCAGGCGCGGGCTCACGCCGACGACGCCGGAACCGGGGCCGCCGCCGCCATGTGGGGTCGTGAATGTTTTGTGCAGGTTGACGTGCATGACGTCGAAACCGATGTCGCCTGGGCGGACACGGCCGAGGATGGCGTTGAGGTTAGCGCCGTCGCAGTATGCCAACCCGCCGGCTTCGCGCACGAGTCTGCAGACCTTCGCAGTGTTCGGGTCGAAGAGCCCGAGAGTGTTCGGACAGGTGAGCATGATCCCGGCCAGGTCGTCGTTGAGGTGCAGCCGGAGCTGGTCGAGGTCGACGTTGCCGTCGGCGTCCGTCGCTATCTCCTGCGTCGTAAAACCCGCGATTGCGGAGCTCGACGGATTGGTGCCGTGGGCGTTGTCGGGAATCAGCATGACCTGGCGCGACTGGCCGCGTTTTTGGTGGTACGCTGCGATCATCATAATCCCGGTTAACTCACCGTGGGCACCAGCCAGCGGCTGCATGGTAAAATTGGCGAATCCGAGCATTTCGCACAGCAGCATTTCGAACTCGTACAGCACCGCCAGCGCGCCCTGTGTCAAGGCGCCGCCGCGACGCAACTGCGGCAGCAGCGGATGCAAACCTGCGAAGCCAGGCAGCGTAGCGATGCGTTCGTGGCACTTCGGGTTGTACTTCATAGTGCACGAACCGAGCGGATAGAAACACGTATCGATCGCAATATTCTTTCGGCTAAGATTGACGAAGTGTCGAATCGCATCGAGCTCCGAAACCTCGGGCAACGGCGCCGACCGGCTGCGGCGCAGCGTGTCTGGAACAGCATCGCACGGCGGCACATCAAGCTTCGGCAAGGTCGAGCCGGTGCGGCCTGGTCGGCTTTTATCGAAAATTAGGTGCATTGGAGGGAAGTTTTCCGTCTTTGCTGTGCGGTTGGCGGCACGGTCGACAGTCTTGAGTTTTCGGGTTTCATTGGAAAATACTTTCTCATCCCAGCGTCAGTGCTGCTTCCATGGCGACTGCCAGGGCACGAATTTCCTCACGTGTACGTTTCTCGGTAACCGCTACGAGCAGGTCATTGCGGCGTTTCGGATAGTACCGCCCGAGCGGAAAGCCTGCAGCAAAGCCCTTGTCTATCATCAAGCCGACCAGCTCGGCGGCGTCGATCGGCAGGCGGACAACGAACTCGTTGAAAAAACCGGCCTGGTCGACAGGTTCGATACCGGGGATCGCCAACAACTGTTCGCGGGCGAAACAGGCTTTGGCGGCGCATAGCCGCCCGACCTCTTCGAAACCGCTGCGGCCGATACAGGACAGATAGACAAC
>DPYP01000304.1:0-422 GCA_003545375.1 Lentisphaeria bacterium | reverse complement strand
GCAGCGAGGGCACACAGGCCTTCGTTTGTGCAAATGTTCGACATCGCGTTCTCGCGGCGGATATGCTGCTCGCGGGCCTGTAGTGTCAACACGAATCCGTCGCGGCCTTTGGTGTCGACGGTACGACCGACGATGCGTCCCGGCATTTTGCGCATGAACTTTTTAGTTGTCGCCATGAACCCCAGGTACGGGCCGCCGAATGACAGAGCGATGCCAAGGCTCTGGCCCTCACCGGTGAGGATGTCGAAGCCCATATCCCCGGGTGTCCGTGCCAGGGACAGGGCGGTGGGATACACCGAACATGCCGCTACGATGCCGCGTTGGTGAGCGTACTCGACCAGTTCCTCCCAGTCTTCAAGTGTGCCGAAGACGTTCGGGTATTGCACGACCAGGCAGGTGGTCGTGTCGTCGAGGGCGGCTTT
>DPYP01000335.1:5960-6107 GCA_003545375.1 Lentisphaeria bacterium | reverse complement strand
ATGCGGGTCACGAACATGACCGGCGAGCTGCGAACGGTAGAGATTGATGTGCACCGGGTGACGCCGGACGACAAGCCGACTGTGGAATCCAACCACTTCAGTTTTTCAGAGAAGGAAGCGATTCTGCTGCAGCTCGAGACGCTGGAA
>DPYP01000335.1:0-5913 GCA_003545375.1 Lentisphaeria bacterium | reverse complement strand
GCGTTTAATGATGCGGAAAAATTTGTTGTTCTCGAGGATCTGAACGCAGACTTCAATAAATACTTCTTCCACATCGATCCGAGCTTCGTTGTTTTCGAGCCGACCAAGGAACAGCCATGGCCTGTGCTCAACATGCGGGTCACGAACATGACCGGCAAGCTGCGAACGGTAAAGATTGACGTGCACCGGTTGACGCCGGACGACAAGCCGACTCTGGAATCCAATCACTTCAGTTTTACAGAGAAGGAAGCGATGCTGCTGCAGCTCGAGACGCTGGAAATCGATGCGCTCGCGATCGCAAGCGACGGCCGCCGTGCCATCCGGGTCGAACCCCGGACGAAAAAGGTCGTCGTGACCGACGTGGAGAGCGGCATGATCTTGTCGCTCGCCCTGGTCAGGGAACAATTGACCTGGGTTTACAAGGCGATGACACTCGAAGTGGACGACGCCTGGCCGGAGCATGTCTCAGAGGCACAGCCCCGGGAAACCACCATTCGGGTGCACATGTTGCTCCCGAGAGCGCATCTTGAAACCGGGACTCTGGTGATAACCCTGACATCTCGGAAGACCGGCGAGGTCGTGATCACCCGCAACTTCCCCACACCTGCCAAGACCATCGAAATGATTGTTGCCGGCGACCGGCTGCCGTGGGGCGCCTATGATGTGCGCGCCTGGTTCGAGGACGCCGACGGTCGCGAGATCGTTGCGGCCGAGACCGTTGCCGTCCTGCTGCCCGGCGGCAAGCAGCGCGTCAAGCGGCTCAACAACGTGACCTGTGAGTTGATGGACGCGTCGGCACCGGCGCTTCGCGATGTCTCCGAGATAGAGTTCATGAACCCGCGGGACGGCTGGTGTTTCTTCCGCCTCTCCGGCGACGCGAACATCACACTCGATGACGGCGAACAACCGCTGGCCGTCTCAAAGTCGAATGAGAAGCCGGTCGAGGTCATGCGACACCTTCCCGCGGGCCGACACCTTCTTCGGATCGACGGCACGCCGCAGGCACTCGTCGTCCGCGCCATACCCGAGCTGCTCTACCACGAGTTCCCTCAGGAAGTCGGCGGTTACTTCGAGAAACATGTCCTTAACAATGTCAACACCTTTGTCGTCAGTCCCAGCCGACTGGACACGCCCGCCTACCGGAAGTGGCAGCCGAGCGGCAGACGATGGTTCGCCGCCTGGCCGGTGCTCCGCGTCATCCAGAATGAGAACATCCGGGATTACGCAGACGCGTACAAACACATTGCGGTGTCCGCCGGATACACCAACCTGCTTACTCATGGTGTGATGGCCGACGAGTTCATGAACTCGGAACCCAATTGTGCCATATTCGCTGACGCCGTGCGAAAACTAAATGTGACCCCGGCGTTCGCGAATCAGTTCTTTTGCGCGTATGTAAACCAACTGTATGGCGGCGTGGAAGGCCAGGAATTCGTGCAGGCGCTCAGCGATACGGGTGCGGTCCTCGCCTGGAAGCGATATCTGCCGACCCATGACGACGAGCAGGCGGC
Source organism: Lentisphaeria bacterium (assembly GCA_003545375.1). Lineage (GTDB taxonomy): Bacteria > Verrucomicrobiota > Lentisphaeria > JABSQK01 > CAJWLW01 > CAJWLW01. The sequence goes on along the minus strand of DPYP01000335.1, from coordinate 4,402 downwards.
GAGAGAATTCCTCCACGACGAGCTCGTCGAGCATGCGGAAAATTATCGCAAACTTTGCCCGGGATCCCTGGAACACATCGCCGTGTGCTTCGGGTACTTTACGCTTCCCGGCGGCCATCTCCTGAACGGTACCCCTTGGGTAAACTACAAGAAATACCTGGACATGCAGTTCAACCTCGTCGCCACCGACCCGGCCTTTCTGGGCACTTATGGGCTGATGACCTATCACTCAGGCTACGCGGACGAGGAAACGGTCCGCTGGGGGGCGCACCTGTTCCGCCACTATGGGATCGAAGGCAATATCGAACCGGCCACCAGCGAGCCGTATATCCTGCCGCACCTTGCGAACACTGACTTTGTCGATGGTCTGAAGGGCTGGACGGTGGATCCGGCCGAAAAGGAAAGTATCCGCGGCGCCCTCAGTTTGGGCTTCGGCCACCTCCAGGCGCGCTACGGCGGGGCGCCGGGCGATAACGCATTGATCACCGTCAGAAGTGCCGCGAGACCGAATCGTTTTTCACAGGAAATCACAGATCTGCGACCCGGTAAACTCTACACCTTCCGCATGATGACCAGCGACTTCAAAGACATGTCGAATAAGGATAAGCATGTCGTCTCGGTCAGGCTGGATGATGTGACGCTGATCCCGGAAAGAACCGTCATACAACATTTCCCCAATCCCACGTGGGCGAGTCATGCGCCCTACGACGGCAATAAACGCCTGGCGTGGATCACTTATCGCTGGTACCTGTTCCGCGCCAATGGCACGACCGCGAAACTGACTGTCTCGGACTGGGCCGACGATGCGAACCCCGGCGGCGAAATCGGACGGGAGCTGATGTATAACTACGTTCATGTGCAGTCGTATTATGAGTCTGAACCAGAATTGTGAACCCGGCTCCGGGGCATTAAATCGATGGAATATCCTGAAGAAATAGACGTTTTTGTCAGCGGGCAAGACGGCTATCACACGTACCGCATCCCGGCATTAATCGTCACTGCAGAAAAAACGTTGCTGGCGTTCTGTGAAGGCCGGAGAATCACCGGTGACGACACTGACGACATCGACGTGCTGGTCAAACGCTCCATAGATGGTGGCGACTCGTGGAGCGAACAGCAGGTGGTCTGGGGTGATGCCGGTAACACCTGTGGCAATCCCTGCCCGGTCGTTGATGAGGCGACCGGCGACATCTGGCTGGGCGGGACGTGGAACCACATCGACGAACCACACGAGACCGTGATCGCGGGAACGGCTAGGTTTTCCCGCCAGCCGCACATCACCCATTCCACCGACGACGGGCGTACCTGGGCCAAGGCCAGCAACATCAGCAAGGCGACAAAGCATCCGGAATGGCGATGGTACGCCACCGGCCCGGGCGTCGGCATTCAATTGAAGCACGGGCCAAACCAGGGTCGACTCGTCATTCCATGCAACCACAGCGTCCCTTACCCCGACAATCCGGAAGGCTACTGCGGCCATATCTTGTACAGCGATGACCATGGCCAAACATGGCAAAATGGCGGGATCATCGAAGGCGTCAACGAGTGTCAGGTTGCGGAGTTGACCGATGGCCGGCTGCTGCTCCACGGCCGCCATCATGACCCGCAGGGTATGCATCAGAAAGGGGTTGCCTATAGTGTCGACGGCGGGCTGGCCTGGTCACCATTGCAGTTTCACCCGCAGTTGATCGAACCCGTATGCCAGTCCAGCCTTATTCGATACTCCTGGCCGGAGGACGGCGACAAAAGCCGTCTGTTGTTCAGCAATCCCGTCAACACCGTACCGAGAATCGTCAACAAACATATGTACAGGCGCAGGAAATTGACCGTCCGGCTGAGTTACGACGAAGGCGAGACCTGGCCGGTTGCAAAGTTGCTCGAGGACGGCTCCTCGGCTTATTCCTGTCTCACGGCCCTGCCGAACGGCGACATCGCCTGCCTGCACGAGGGCGGGGGCGGGGTGGAGAAGTATCGTAAAAGGATTGTCTGCAAACGATTCCCGCTCGAATGGCTGACCGATGGTCAGGACCGGCACCCCAGATCAGCAGCTCGATGAGACAGATAGGTACAATTTAGGCAATGGCTATACTTTTCGGCTACAGCAGAAGAAAAGAGGCTGGAAAAAATGTGGAATCCGCAACGGACATAAAAACAACAGATTACAATATCTCCAAATAACCTGTCCCTGTTTTTCCCGATGATCGGCTCAATAGAGGTAGTAGCGGTTGCCTTTCCGGATGTAATGTTCGGCCCAATACGGTTGACCTATACTACCCGTTTGGTCGAAACTGTGCCTGTGGGTTTCGACATGTCCGTCACCGTAGCCAACGTTATTCTCGTTATACGACGAGTACGCAGTCGCATTAACGGGATCGCGATTGGTATCGCCGTGTGAGTCCCAGTAATCATCCTGAGTATGGGTTTTATCGGTTATCAGCACGTCCTCAGACGCCTCCCCTGGTCTCGGGGCGCGGGCGGTCTGGGAGTTGCCGCTGTTGCTCCAGTCCGGTGCCAGCGCACCTCCGCTACCCGGCGGCGACACCGCTTCCCAGTCGGAAAACATATAATAACTTATGAAGTAATCGTTCTTATTCACATCGCCCGCCCCCCCAGCACTATCGACGTAGGAGAAGATATCGACATATTTCATGATGGCGCCCGATTGCGAGTTTGTCCCGGGTGGGCCATACCGCTTGCTGAAATCGTTGGGCGTGTACCGTCGCGCCAATGGGCAGGTGAAGATTCGGCCGCCGCCGCCGATTGTTTCCAGGTACATATCCAGGTAGTCCTCGCAACTGGCATATCCGAAAATATCGGGCATAGAGTACCGCCACGCCTGACCGGGTGTCTGCCAGGTGGAGTGGTTGGCATTGAACGGACCGTGTCCGTCGAAAATATCGGCGTACATTGTCAGGCCGAGGGTAATCTGTTTCAAGTTGTTGACACAGATCACCACTTTTGCGGTGCGCTTGGCTTTGGTCAGCGCCGGCAGCAGCATCGACGCGAGGATGGCAATAATGGCGATAACTACTAAAAGTTCAATGAGCGTGAACGCAGCCCGACGATGGGGGAATCCTGATTGTGCCTGCGTGGGCAGTTTCAAAGTGGTTCACTCCTGCTTTCAAGGTAAAAGCTCTCACCCGAATCTGGAACCTGGCTCTCAGAACTTATACGGTAACACCGAGCCTAAAATACCCTTTCGTCTTACGCCATAAACCTACTCTAGCTGATGAAAGGTCCAAAGCAAGCCGAAGATCAAACCCAATAGCCTTGGAAACAAAATGCGGAGGCGGGACCGATGCCATTCCCCAAATTAAGTGATCAGTTCCGCGGTGAGCGTCTGGCCCCGCCGCGCGGCCCGGTCCGGATCGTGCTGGACACCGATACGTACAACGAGGTCGACGACCAGTTCGCGGTCGCCTACGCGCTCCTTGCGCCCGAGGCGCTGACGGTCGAGGGGATCTACGCTGCGCCGTTTTTCAACGCGCGCTCAACCGGCCCTGGTGACGGCATGGAGCGCAGCTACGAGGAAATCCTCGGAGTGATCGAGCGCCTGGGCGTTGACTTCGACAGCGTTCTGAGGGGATCACAGAACTATCTGCCGGCGGCGGACGAGGCAGTCGACAGCCCGGCGGCACGGGACCTCATCGCGCGTGCGCGCGCCAGCGATGACCCGCTGTATGTCGTCAGTATCGGTGCCCCGACGAATGTGGCATCGGCGTTATTGCTCGAGCCGTCCCTGGTTGAGCGGATCGTTGTTGTCTGGATCGGCGGACAGCCGCTGTACTGGCCCACAGCGAACGAGTTCAACCTGGCCCAGGACCTGCATGCCTCGCGTCTCTTGTTCGACTCCGGCGTGCCCCTCGTCCAGATCCCGGCGCGGCTTGTCGCCGAGCAATTGCGGACCACGATACCGGAACTCAACGCCTGCCTGCGCGGCCGCGGCGACCTGGCCGACTATTTGTGCGATATCGTTGAAGGCTATACGTCGGACCCCTTCGGCTGGTCAAAAGTGATCTGGGATATCTCAACCATTGCCTGGTTGATCCAGCCGGAATGGGTGCCGACGGTGCTCACATCAACACCAATCCTCACCGCCGAGGTGACCTACGCTCGCGATGAATCCAGGCCGCTCATGCGCGTCGCACAACGCTGTGAACGTGACGAGATCTACCGCGATCTCTTCCGTCGCTTTTCGGTGGCGCCATGACATACCAGATGGCCAGCAACATTCGCATTACGGTTCGGCGCCGCGTCCGGATTTTCGTGGTGCTTTGCGTCCTTTCTCTCAGCGCCTGTCCGTCGCTCACACAGGCCGGCGTATTGGAGGACAAGACCGAGGAACTGCTCAAAGGGGGCGAGAGACCGGAGAACATGGGTTGCGCCTGGGGCGACTACAACA
>DPYP01000505.1:0-3182 GCA_003545375.1 Lentisphaeria bacterium | reverse complement strand
GCCCACGGCAAAGCCGAGCTCGTTCAGGCTTGCGGCAAGGGCAGTGACTACGCCACGGGCCGGAAGGTCGGCTACATCGCTTTCGATGATCGGGCGACCCGTTTGTACTTCCCCAATCTGACCCGCATGGAGAAGGGTAAACCGGTCAATGGAATAGGCTACTTCCGTATCGGAAAAAACGGCCTGGTTCTTCCGGAGGACGGCACGGCCGAGGCTGGTTTTATGGCACAGAGCGAAGTTGCATTTTCGACCTATATTCCGCATGACAATGCCGGTGGTTTCGTGCCGGTCAGCGACGAGGTGATTATCTTTGCGGGTGCAGCCGGTCCGATTTCCTGGGACCAGGTTGAAGCGCGGCAACGGTTCTCTGCCGTCCATGTCTGGCCGCCGGCGCGGCCCTACCGGCGGATCGCCGTCCATCCCACGCTTCCGGTCATCTATATGAGCCTCCTTGATACCGGCTTTGTGCTGCAGCTTAAACATGCCGAAGGCTACATCACCTCGAACTTTCAAGCCACAACAATTTCGGGACCAACCAGCCGGCCCGTCGTACTCGGGCGCCGCAAGATGGTTGCCTTTGGCACAAAGGGCCAGATACAGTTCATCAGCATTGATGACCAGGGACATTTCCTGCCGGAGTTTCGGCGGGCTGGCGTAGCAGCCGACGATGTTTCCGCGTTGTCCTACTCCGAGAAATTCGATAAATTCTATGTGGCAGTGGAGAAGGGGAAGTAAGCGATGGGTAAATGGATAAATGGCTCTGTGGGTAGATGGGTGGCGCTGGCCGTTCTGGTCTCCCCCATCGTCTCCGGCCGGACATTCGAACTCGATGACAGTGACTGCGAACGCGTCGCAATGATCGCCTCGGATGCACCGCGGTTGAGCTGGGCTGGTTACCCGGGGCAATCCGGGTACGGGACGGGCGCGCTGGTGTTTGGCAATTCGGATACGAGAAAGAGCGCATTCCTGATCGCGTTTCCTATCGAACGCATTCCCAAGGGGATGCGCATTACAAGCGCCACCTTGGGCATGAATTGCATCCTCAACTACCAGAACAAGCACCGGCTGCAGGTGCGTCGGATCATCGGCGACTGGGGCGATGGCGTCTCCCACTTGTACCGGCGGACGCTGCCGGAAAAAGTGCCATGGACCAAGCCGGGTGCGGCGGCGATCGGCGCGGACCGGGCGCGGCGTGCAACTGCGGTCGTACAGTTGAAGGGGATGGGCGAATTCAGTGTCAATGTTACCGAGGACGTAGAGCTATGGTACTCACAGGCGTTGCCCAACAACGGCTGGATTCTCACCCTCGAGTCGGAAGGCGCAGTGAATTTCTATGCACCCACCTGGTCCCCCGGCCACTGGCGCCTGGACGTCTCCTATGAACCGCGGTAAGGTGCCAGGACATAAACGCTTCATTGCTCCACCTGACCGCTGCCCTTGACCGGACCAATTCAGAGATGGAGCGGAGAGTTTGAAAATCAATAAATCCGTAATGCCGCACTTCAACTATCTAATCGTCACCGCAGTCTGGCTCATCACCTGCTTGACCGGGGTCGCTGTCGAGGAATACTCGAACGGTCGTGGCGGTGGTTTTTGGAGTGATCCGGCCACCTGGCGATCGGGCGCGGTGCCGGGGCCGGACTCTATCGTTGTCATCGGGCGCGATGACAACGTGATTTTTGATCGCCATGACGTCGACAGAGTTACCTGCGGTGAGCTGCATATCGACAGGAAGGGCAGGCTGTCGTTCAAGACCAAGGCCGGCAGCATCCGTGCCTCTTTTGGCGGCGTTGTAGAGTCGTACGGAGCAATCCGCCTCGACGGTACCGCACGCCGTGACGATCGAATCGAGCTGCGCCTGGTCGGTCGAGACGCAACGGTACGCAAGCTCAACCTGAGGAAGGGCGGTTCACTCACTGCTGTCGGACGTACGGACACTGCGGACGGCAAATCGAACGTGGTGATTTCAGCAGTACGCGATGACCGGAAGATCCAATACATCTCCGCCACTGTAACCGGATGGCGCGGCTCGGGATTGGATATCAAGCGTGCCCAGGTCATCAATATTACGATCATCGCGCATGGGCTCGACAATACCGGTGCGCAATTCAACGAACGCCTCAATATCACAGAAAGCCTGTTCATCGGCAACAGCAACATCAACATGAACGGCTGTGACACCCCGCTGATCCTGAACAACCGATTCGAGCGCCAGTCCGTGCACACATTCTTTGGCGGTGCGGTTCAAATGAACGGCTGCAAGCTGCCCGAGATTCGTGGCAACGAAATGATCGGCAAATATCAAATGGGCGTGTTCAGCCTCGCGATAACCGATGGCGCTGTGGTGAACAACCTCGTGGACGGAGCCGGGGTCGGCTTGTACTGGGACGGGGGGAATGTCATGATCCAGGACGTGACGATTCGAAACTGCGGCACCGGCGTTCAACTCACGGATCGGGCAAAAGGTGCAATCGATGGACTGATCACCGAAAATTGCAAGGAGGCCATCATTTACCGGGGATACATGCAGATCAGCAATTGGACAGTGCAGAACATGCCGGAGGACGGCCGGTCGCTGGTATGCCATCACGGGGTACTGGAGTTGATCAACAGTTCTATTGAACCGGCGCAGGTCGTGCGCGAATCAAAGTATGAGGTCGTGCACAAAGGCCAACCAGGCTATGATAAGTTGATTAACGACGGCGTGCTGTCGCGGCCGATGATTCAGTGCACGTACTACCTCGTGGCCGGACTCGAAGGCGACGTGCCGACGGGTGCCAGGATCGAGGTCAAAACTGCAAATCCGGCCCAACCCACAGCCCCGGGAGCGATCGATCCGAATATCCGCAATTCACCGGCACCCATACTCAAGAACAACCTGACGCCATTGCCCGGATCGCTGATATCGCTGATGGTCAACGCCTGGAGAATCGAGACCGATGGAACGATCAAAGAAGCGCCGACGTATACAGTGTCGGTCCAGGTGCCGGGCGAGCAAGGCAAATTCAAGACGATCAAGTCCGTAAACGTAACCCCAGACAGCAGTTGGTTTCGAGCCGAACTCAGGGCCAAGACACCGACTGTGCGTTTGTCGCTGCCGTGATGATCTGTACGCCATGGGATGACCGCCCCCCGCAGCGCCAGCTTCGCGATGGCACTGACGAATCCAAACGTGTACAGTT
>DPYP01000170.1:2412-4778 GCA_003545375.1 Lentisphaeria bacterium | reverse complement strand
AATCGGATTGGGTATGATGGGATCGCTCCACCTGGACGTGTACGGCGGCGCGACGACGTGCGCATCGTGGCACTGTCCGATAAGGATCCCATGCGGTTGTCCGGGCAGGGAATCGTCAATTCCAACGTCGGTGATCAGATCCCGGCATGAATGAAGATTCACCGGATGGCAACCAAAGGCAATGCCGGCAACGACCGGATTGTCGACCACATCATCAACAGGGGTTAGATCAACTTCGCGATCGCTGGGACCGTCGGAGTCATGTCGATTCAAAAGCCGGTCCTCTGCTGGTCGGTCAGGATAAAAAGGATACAGCGATTTTTTTGGCGTGCATCATTCGCCGGATGACACTTTTCCCAGAATAAATCGTATCTGCACATACGACTTGAGTAGGTACAAATTGGCGTTGATCAGCGGTTCATTCTGCACCCGGCAGATCGTCACTGATCGTCTGCTGAGTCCATCAGATACGGTTCGATCTCGACAAAGTTGAAAGACAGCTCCTGCCCAATCGCCCCGTTCGGATCGCTTTCGTCCGCCCAGTCAGAGATTGTAATGCCCGCCGTTTTTCCTTTTGCACGAAAGACTAAGAAATGATAATTGAACCAGGCCTTGTTCTCGTAATTGAAGCCATGGGCCTCGTGCGAATAGCAATTGTGAAACACTTCCCGGAAGCATTTGTCGGGGATGACGTCGACATTGTCAAGACGAATCGAAACGGCATGTTTCGCTTCCGTGCCCAGGTTGTTACGGTCGGAGGTGAACAGTTTGACCGAGTAATACCGGCCTGGCTCCAGGTCGCCAATGACCTGTGACACCGAATTGGGTTTGGCCGCGACGCGTTTCATGGTCAGAAACGTGTCGCCCTGATTGTCTTTGGGGTAAAACAACATCAGCCATCCGTACCCGTCCATCGAACCGGTCGTGACGCTTCCTTCCGCAGCAGCTGACACGTCCCAGCCGTCCGTGCCGTCCTCGAAATTGGGATTTGAGACGTGCGTGAGCGTGTACGGATCCACGGAAAGCATGTCGGTCTTGCCCTCGATACAGTAATGGCGATAGAGGTGCACGGCCCAGCGCAGGTATTCTTCGTCGGCGTACGCCGTCAGATACTCCATCACGCCATAGAGGCCTTTGAACGCAGGGTCATTGGCAAGAATATTGAACTGCATGTCCATGTACACTTTGTAATTAGCCAGGGGATACTTGCTCAGGCTCTCGTTCGGCGCTGAGAGCAGGCCAAGGACGATGATCGCATTCCCGGCGGCTCCCGGCACTACGGCATTGAGCCGGGTCATGCGATCGCTGAGCCGCTCCTTGAGGAAGGCGCGAGCCTCGGCTTCGGTTGGGCGCTCGTGCAGATAGGTCTCGTACGCAAAACGAACACCCGACTTGGTGAGCGGCGCAAGGAAATCCCGCAAGCCCTCCGGACTGCCGGCGACATACGGAATAAAAACCCGGTCCCCGATCTCTCCTTGAATACGGCTCAGGGCTGAAACCCATGCACCGTAGTTTTCGCGTCGAGCCGGGTAAAATTCGTCCGCAATGACGCCGTCCAGCTCTGGACCGCTGAGGCCGCGATGCGGGCGCCAGAAATCGTAGGCCTGGTCCGCCGTCACCTTCTCGCCCCCCGGCAGGCCAATCACCGGGCATTCGACAATCCAACGGCGCCCCATGCCACGCCACTCGCTCTTCTCCCGTTCATAGCCGCCGCGTCGGGCGCCGACGATCGTGTTGATGTTGTCGAGCATGCCGATCCGTTTCAAATAAGCCCAATCGTACCGTGGATAGGCCTTGGTAATGGCGCTCATGGGGAAGTTCGCGTAGAGGATCTCCGGCATGGTCCGGACAATCAGGCTGTCCAGGCGCGCACCGTCCGCCACGGTGACTTCGACGGTGTGTTTGCCCGCGGAAAGATAACGCATCACTTCCAGGGGCTTTCCATTTATTCCCTGGTGGATCACGTGGCCGTGGCTGCCGTTCTCGGCAGATGCATCAATCGCAAGAGCGATGCCGTCGGAGGTCCCGGTGCCGGTCAACGCCCGGAGAAAGATCCAGCCGCGCCGCGGGTTCTCGAAGTGGTAAGCGTCCGCCGCGGCGGCCTTACCGGCCTCGATCCGCAAGAGTTGGGTGACGAAGTTGTTCAACGCTGTATCTCCAAAAGATCTGGTGCCGGCCACGAAGACCAGGATCACCAATAGCGGGACAGGACAAAAGTGTTTCATGAAGAGGTCTGATTCCTTTTTTCAAAGGGGTTGAAACTTCTCAGGTCGCATGAATCCGACACCGCCTTCGCGGCGGGAAGGAGATTTCGGGCTCGGTTTTGTAGCCGACTGAACACGTTCACCCATGACCAAGGAGATGGG
>DPYP01000170.1:0-2081 GCA_003545375.1 Lentisphaeria bacterium | reverse complement strand
TCCGATACCGGAAAAACGACAACCAATCTATCGTCTCAACCCGATCCGCCTAACCAGATTCGGGATTTTTTGTGGTGCGTATCAGAAATCTTGATTCCATTTCGGCGAGGCGTTTCTACTCCTGGCCAGGCCCGATTTCAATGGTCATTACTTTTGCCGCGGAGGGAGCCAGGAGGGACAGGTTCCTTTTTTTCGCCCAGGGAAAAGGAAGGTGGGTGAGCAGATCCTGGCGAAAGCGGTCACGGCTAACGTGTGATGATCTTTTCCCGCGCGATTCCTGGTCTAAAAGCGACCTGCCCACACATCCAGGCGGCACTCCGCCTCCCGATCCAGTGGAAACAACGGCCGCCGCACTTTCTGCCAGGGCATCGACGCCAGATTGGCAGACGCCACCCCGGGCATATCCAGGTAGAGGACCGCCTCGGTGATCGGCGCAAAATTGGGCCGGAACGAACCCGGGCTCTTGATGCTGACGATCTCGTAGTCGGCTGGCTCCAACCCGGCGCAGCGGTAGAGATTGGGTTCGCTGCAGAACACGGGCAGGCGACCGGCCAGGATATGGGTCCGGGCGGCCTTGAGCACCACAGCCCCGCCCATGTCATGTACCGGGGTTCATTAAGATACAGGTAAAATTTTATGCCGTATTTCCGGGCCGTTGCTGCTTGTCGGCAAAGAAGTGCATGGAGGAATAGCATCCCCCATCACTCCAAAGGGAGGACTACGCGGAACCCGATATTGTTTGACGCGTTGCCTGGGGCGGAGTTGAACCGGGCGCCGCTGCCGGCGATCCAGAACCTGGTATTGTTGCTCCACGAACCGCCGCGCAGCACTTTTGTCAGTTTCTCTTCGATGCGGGCGGAGCCGTCGGTCGGCGCCCCCTCATACGACACGACGAAATCGTCTGCGCCCCATTCCCAGACATTGCCGTGCATGTCGTACAGGCCCCAGGGATTGGGCCGCTTCCGGGCGACGGGATTGGTCAGCGCCTGGCTGTCGGCATCGGTCCATCCGTGCGCCCACCCGTACTGCGCGAACGCCCCACGCTCATCCCCGAAGCTGTAGTGCGTCGTGGTACCGGCGCGACAAGCGTATTCCCACTGAGCTTCGGCAGGCAACTGGAGACCGGCCCATTTGCAGAAGGCAGTCGCGTTGTGCCAACTGACCCAGACGACAGGAAAAGTATCGGCCTTTGACATCAGGCTTTCGCCGCGCCAGTGGCGCAGATACAGATCGTAGGCCGGATCAGTATCACCGGCACCATCATATGACGCTGCTTCGACAAACTTGCGGTAAACGGCGTTGGTGATTTCCGTTGTACTGATGTAGAACGGCGATTCGATCACCACCTCATGCAAGGGTATAGCGAATTCGTCGAGCCCCATCATGAAGCGGCCGGCCGGGATGAGAGCCAGCTCGATCCCGGTCTTCACGTGGACAATGCTGTCCGCGTAGCCGTGCGGGCCTGCCTTCGCGTCAGCGGCTGCGACACAGCCGTCGGGGACTTTGGGTGCGGCCTGGGTTGCGACAGCGATCGCGGCGAGGAGTATCGTGATGCGAGTCCTGCCGCCACGGAGCCTGAGTCGGTGGGGCGTGCTCATTGCAGCACCTCCAGCTTCAGGGCGATCAACCCCAAGGGCTCGATTCGCAGCTGCGCCGTGTCCTTGAGAAGGGTCAAGCCTCCTGCTTCGCTCCATCGCGACATCCGCATCGGCGTTTCCGCCCGATCAATTGTCCAGGTGAAATCGTAGGCGTTCTCTTTGTCGTAGTTCAGGAAAAACACGCCAATCGTACCATCCGGCGCTTGCCATGCCGACCCTTCAACCAGGGACACCGTGAACGGGCCGTGCATGTCCTTTCTGGAAACCGTCGGGATGTCGCCTTCAACTCTCGGGGGTTTGAGCATCTCGCCATAGCCCAGGTACGGCGTCGCGAACTGCCAGCGACACTGCAGAAGAGACTTGTAGAATTTGCCCGAGCTCAGAAAGGCAGCATGTCGTTCGGGTGGACTGTTGTCCGAAAGGTTGAAACCGGTCACGCCAGCCATGCCCAGCTCGGTACCGTGCCAGCCGTTCTGACAACCC
>DPYP01000303.1:22381-22541 GCA_003545375.1 Lentisphaeria bacterium | reverse complement strand
TAAAATATACCCGATTGATCCGGACGCAGCCTGGTGATTGCTGCCAGGGCGTGAACGTCGAAGATCGAACGCAAACGCCGAATGTTAAATGGTAAATTGGAGAATGGACCGATGCTGATTTATGACATACCGCGCACAATCGTGCGACTGCCGGAGAGCG
>DPYP01000303.1:21063-22031 GCA_003545375.1 Lentisphaeria bacterium | reverse complement strand
CCTTGCCGGCTCTGAGCTTTAGAATGACCGGGATACACGCAGCATTGGGGGCGGCAGAGTACGGCACGTCCGTTTCGCCGGAGACAGCGTTTGCGATCATCGACAAGTTCGTATCGCTGGGCGGCCGGATCATCGACACTGCCAACAACTACGCGCACTGGCTTCCTGAAGGTCGGGGCGGTGAGAGTGAAAAAGTCATCGGCGACTGGCTCGAGCAGCGCCGACGCTCGGACGTCGAAATCATGACCAAGGTCGGATCAGTGCCGGTCAATTCCGAAGGAGAGGCCGTCAGGTATGAGGGACTTGCATTCGACACTGTCCATTGCGCTGCCGCCGAGTCTGCGGCACGTCTGAAGACCGACTACGTCGATATTCTTCTGGCGCATCACGATCATCCGGCGACGCCGCTTCTGGAGACGTGGACGGCGTTCACCGAGCTGGTTGCGGCCGGCAAAGTGCAGAAAGCGGGTGTCTCGAATTATTCGTCGGCGCGGCTGGCGGAACTGATTGGTCTGATTCGGCAACATGCTCTGGCGCCGCTCTCTGTCGTGCAGGTGAAGTACTCGGTCATCGATGTTGTGCAACCCAATGAACCTGAGATGTATCCGCCGTTTGACCAGGAGACCAGAGAAACGCTGCGCACCCTGAGCCCGGACACCGTAATCTTTGCGTACTCGCCTTTGTTGGGCGGTCGGGTGTTCGAGAAAGCGCCGGACGGGGAATGGCCTGCCGAGTATGACTCGCCTGCGAACCGCCGGAAGGTCGAGGCGATCCAGAATGAGGCGGCGGTGCTCGGTGTTTCTCCCTCTGCTTTGGTGCTGAAACAGATCGCCGACGAGGGGATCATCCCGGTGACCGGCACCAGCAACCCGGAGCGGTTCGACGGCAATCTCGCGTTACTGGTCGATACATGAAAAGGACCAAAACGACACAAAGGCCTGTTCGCTGTCGTTCTTTATGTCTCTTAT
>DPYP01000303.1:0-20652 GCA_003545375.1 Lentisphaeria bacterium | reverse complement strand
CCGGTTGTGAGCACGAACAATTGATAGTTTCGTGTTGATCCGGTTGCGGCGCCCGACACCCGCTCGTACCTTATCGTCATTCTGTGACAGAGTTTGTCGCGACTTCGAGCACGACCGCTTCACAAGCAGAGGAAAGCATGAGCAGTTCGCCGAAAACGCTGATGGTCGTCGGAGCCCACCACGACGACAACGAGGGTAACGCCGCTGGCCTGATGGTCCGCCACCGGAAAGCCGGCTGGCGCGTCGTGTCTGTCGTCATGACCAACGGCCGGTGGAGTCGCGGCGCCATGAACGATGAGACCATCGCGGTCCGCAATCAGGAGTCGATTGATGCGGCCGCGGTCCTGGACGTCGAAACTGTTTTCATGGAGTACGGCGAAGGGGGATTCCGCGCGACAGCCGAAGCTTGTGATGCGATGGTTGAGCAAATGCTGCAGATTCGTCCCGACATCATCATGACGCACCCGCCGCGCGACTATCATTTAGATCATATAAACACCAGCCAGTGCGTGCTCGAGGCCTGGTACCTGTGCCCGATCGAAGCAGCGACGTCCGGCAATCCGTTCTCTCCGGCGCTCTACTATTATGACGCGATCTGCGTTCCCTTCGAGCCGGATGTGTTTGTGGACATCACCGATTACAGCGACATCAAGGCGCAGGCGCAATACTGCCACAAGTCACAGATCCCGATCGAAGGCCCGGGTGACGGCGACATCGTCGACCTTGCAAGATCACGGGCGCGTTATCGAGGCTTCGAGTCCGGCGTAACCTATGCCGAGGCTTTTCGCTTCATGCCGAAACCCGGCATGGTGCGGATGGCGGAGCTGCTGGGTTAACGACCAACGGAAGATCGCACAAATGCGTTATTTCCCTGCCTTATTTCTCGTTGTTGCGGCGGCTTGCAGCGTGAACTTTGCCGTAACTACTCGGCTGGCTGTCGATGATACTTGACTACGACCAAGCGGGCCAGCTGCCCGTACTCCCGGGACTTATCGCATCTGCTGCTGTTGCGAAACGCCTTCAGCCTGGCTGTGGCTTCGCGGTTGACCAGGCCGCCGGCCCTGTCGACTGGACCCGGATCTCGGTCGAAAACCAACGTGATGACGAATGCACCATCGTCTATCGGTCCGCCACCGGCCTGGATGCCGTATGTACCGCGCGCCTGTTGTCGGGGCATCGTGTCGCCGTCTATCAGACAACCCTAACCAACACCTCGGCATCAGCCGTTACCTGTACCGGGGCAGCCCCGTTATCCCTGCGGCTCACGGATGTCGAGGGCCCGCGGATCAAGTGCTGCAGCGGTGCGGCAAACGCCTGCGGCTGGCCACACGCGCGGGAGTATCCACCGGATGCCTTTCGGCCGCGCGAGATCGTGCCGCATTTCCCGAGGCCGGTGATGTTTTCGAGCGACGGGGTGGGGGAGCGGCGCACCGGTTCTTCAGCGAAGTATCTGCCGTTGTTCATGTTTTGCCCGGAAGCCGCCTGGGACAGTCCCGGTTTCTTCTTCGGCCTCGAGTGGTCGGGGATGTGGGAGGCTGGCATCACCTTTGGTGATGCACCGGACGTCATCGACATCCGTGTCGGTCCGAAAGTATCGAATCTCATGCTCGAGGCGGGCGCTTCCATCGCGCTGCCGGCTGCACACATCGGTTTCTTTGAAAACGGTTTCGAGTCCGGCACGAACGCCTGTCGACGTTACATATACGACTGCCTGACACCCCATTACCAGGGCAAACCGACACTGCCGGCCGTGGCCTACTCAGTGTGGCCGGGATTCGAGGACAACTTTACCCAGGACGACCTCTTTCCACACGTCGATGCCGCCGCAGAAATGGGGGTCGAGATGTTCATGGTGGATGCGGGTTGGTATGCCGGTGGATATCCGCATGGGCTCGGCGACTGGGAAGTTGATCTCGAGAAGTTTCCCGATGGCTATGAAGCATTCAGTGCGTACGCGCGGGCCCGTGGCGTCGGTGTGGGTCTCTATGTCGACGGTACCGCCTGGCCTGGCACAAAACTGCCGACTGCGCATCCGGAATTCTACTATGATTTGCCCGAGAGATACCGGCCGCTCAAGTACAACTTCAGTCGGCGCGATGCGTGCGACCACATGATCGAAATGATCAGCAGCTGGTGCGAGCGGTTCGATTTGCGGTACTTGCGGGCTGATTTCTACTGCGACCCGCTGGGCGGTAAAAAGGCATTTGTCCACGGCTGCACGCGTTGGGACCTGATCGATGATGCCATTCTGTTCGACTGGGACATGATAGATCCTCACGGCACCATGCGCTTTGCCCATTTCGAAGGTTTGTACTATGTATTGGAATCGGTGACGCGTCGCAACCCCGACCTGATGCTCGAGCTCAACAACGGCGGCGGCAACAATATCGACCTGGGCACGCTGGGTCGCCATCATTGTTCCTGGCTCAGTGACAACAGCTGGAACCCGTTCACCTGTTCGTTCGCGCAGCTCGGTGCCAACGCATTTGTGCCCGGCAACTATCTGGCGATGGCACTCAGCGTGTCAGGGAACGACGATACCCGGGCAACCGAATGTGATTACTCCGATATCGCGTTTCTCGGCCGGATGGCGGGTGAATTCATGCTGGCGGGGCATATCGCCAAGTGGCCGGCGGACGTGCGGTCGCGCGGGCGCCACTGGATCGGCGTCTTCAAGCGCATTCGCCACTTGCTGGTCAAGGAGTTCTATCGTCTGCTGCCGCCGCCGCAATCCGAAGCCGACTGGGACGCCGCGCAATTCTGCGATGGCCCGGAAACGGGTATCGTCTTTGTATTTCGCCGCACCGGTGAGACGGCGGTTCAACGGCTGCGGCTGCGTGCCATCGATAGCGACCGGGATTATCGAGTCACCGATGAAGCTACTGGCGATGGGGGCATTGTCACTGGACACGAACTGGCGACCGAAGGCTTGCGCGTGGAACTGGCGGTGAGTTCGGCGAAGTTGTTTTCGTATTGCCCGGCGTAGATCCGAATAGCACGAACGGCAGACAAGGTCGGAGATTAAAAGGAAAAACTTGGGAACTCGATCCGACCGTAAAACAGGTCAATTCTCTTACCCAGTTCACGGTTGGTACAAGTACTCTTTTGGCTGGCCGCCTGGACGACGGTAATCCAGCCAGTCGTACCGTCCCGCGCGACCGTCCGGCAGCAGGACGACCGCACCGTCGTTGTGGTGGATGCCGGGCGAGAAATAGGCAGCAAGACCATTAAAGTTAGAGCCGTTCCACACCTGGCCCCCGGCTCCCGAGGTCTGGGCATTCCAATTCAGCGTTTCGAGATGATCGACCAGGATTATCGCATCTGCGAAGTGAATTCGCTCGAGCTTGTGGCAAGACAATGCATATATATTGCTGGGCGGGGGACAACCTCCCGACATTGAGCCGTCATAGCCGAACATATAATCATAGGTTTTCGGGCCGTATTCAGAGTGGCCGGCACCGGCTATCCAGACTTTATCAGTGGTTAGCGGACAATCGAACGTGGGTACTTTTCGGCCAAGGTCAAAAAGATTTCTCTGCGACCCGTCCAGTGTAACGGAGGCAACATAGTCCTCGAAAATCAGGAACCACTCGCCCAGGAAGGGATGCCCCCACTGATTAACCGAGTAGTGCGGCAGATACCCCTCATAGTCGCTGGCATACATGTGGATTCCGATTCCCAGCTGCTTCATGTTACCGATGCATACGGTAGTCATCGCCTTGGACTTGGCCATCTGCAGCGACGGCAACAGCATCGAGGCGAGGATCGCAATGATGGCGATGACAACCAGTAGCTCGATGAGTGTGAACCCGGCCGTACCTGGCGGATTTTTGCTTCGTATTCCCGTTGCCATGATGGTGGTTCCGCGGCGCAGTGGTTTGTCATGAGTTCTACAATTACACGTCATGCCTAATATTCTGCTTCCGCGCATTCCAAAGTCAAGGGGGGGCATGATCCAACGCAAACTTGCTCTTCGCACCGGCCTTTGATGACACGTGGGACACGTAGGCGCGGCAGGCTCATGCAGACATTTGATCACGGTCGTTGCATACCCGGGATCTGTTCATAAAGTTTTGTATCTTTCATGTTCGGATTTTGTCTGAGCAAATCATAAATCCCACGCTAATGTCTGAAGAACCTTTTTGCATTTCATGGGCAAGTATGGCAACGGATCGACAATCGACGACCGCAGACAGCGGATGCTGGGACGCAGTTGAATGAAACGAAGTCATGACAAGGACCTGTCGCCGGATCCGCAACGCCCGTTCGTGACCGGCATCGAATACTATCGCCCGCCGACGCCCCGGCCGGAGTTCTGGGACGGTGACCTGGCCACCATTGCTGCGGCCGGCATGACGATTGCCCGCACCTTCTACTCCTGGGACTGGTCGTGGCCGGAACCGGATCGTTTCGACTTCAGCGATCTGGATGAGTTGATGGACACCGCTGCGCGTCACGGCTTGAAATTCTGGATCGACACACCGCTGGGAACGCACATGACCTGCCCGATTTGGATGATTCGGCAGCACCCGGACATGCGGGCCGAACGCCAGGACGGCAGTATTCAGCGTGCGACATCCAGCGGCGCGTCGCCGCACGGTGCGATGACTCACAACTTCGATCATCCGATGTGGCGGGTTTATGCCGAACAGTACCTGCGTGAGATTGTGCCGCGCTACAAGGATCATCCCGCCATGGGCATCTGGGGTACGTGGGACGGCATCGGCTTTGCCGCCGCCTGGTCGGGCGGCGGCGGGTATCCGCCATACAATGACTACACCATCGCGCGTTACCGGGATTGGCTCAAGGCATCCTATACCCTGGACGAGTTGAACGAGCGGTTGCTGCGCCGATACGCTTCCTGGGAACAGGTCGAGGCGCCGCGATCCAACAAGGCGCCGGCCGAGATGCTGCTCTACCGCCGGTTCCATTACGAGAACATGGCCGATCATCTCGGCTGGATGGCTGACCTGGTCGATCAGCTCGATGGCTGTCACGAGCAGCGGTCACATGGCACGTCGTACCCGGAACCACGCGACGAAATCTGCAGTCCGGTGATCGACAGTTGGGGGTTGTCACATCACTCCGCCGACCGCCTGACCAGCAGCGATCCCTACAGTGTCGCGTGCGAATGTTTCGGCTTCCTCTCGTGCCGGACGATGGGCCGCAACAACCGCTGGTGGAACGAGGAGATTTACTCCAGCTTTGTCGGTGGCATTGCGCCGCGCGAGAAACGCACGATCCCCGAGGAATCGACAATGTTCCTGTGGCTGACCTTGATCGAGGGCGGCGCTGGTGGGCTGTATTGGCAGTACCGCCCGGAATACATGACCTTCGAGGCACCCGGACTGAGCGTCATGGCGGCGGACGGCCGGCCGTCGCCGCGTTGGGGGGCGATCGAGACTGCCATCGGGCAGATTGGTCAAATCAGCGCACACCTGCCGGTGATCATTGATCCGGCCGATATTGCGATAGCTTACAGTGCACCGAGCAGTGAGATCTTTACCTTTGGCGGCCAGGAAAATTCGTTTGTCTATGAGCAACGCGGTCTTTACCGGACCCTTTGGAAACACAGCATCCCCCAGGACATGGTGACGCCGGGCATGGACTGGTCGCAATACAAGCTGGTTTACCTGCCGAACTTCGCGCTTCTCGATGATATCGCGGTGGCGCGGCTGCGTGGGGTATTGCAGGATGACGCCGGTCCTGCCATCGTGGCCGACGGTCACTTCGGCACCTTCGACGGCAAGGGGCACTGGAGCTTCGAGCCACCGGAAGGTCTGGGCGATCTGCTCGACGTGCGTGTGGTTGATTTCGACATGATCAATGACCACGATGTCGCGACGGCTGCGAACGTGCTGCGCACAGAGTTCGGTGAGTACCCGGTCGCGGCGCCTTGCCAGTATCTGATCCTGGAGCCGCAGGGCAGGATGAAGCCGATTGCGCACATTGGCGATGATGTCGTCGGTGTGCAGTCCGCCGACGGTCGCTTCACCTGGTACGGTATTTCGTTGTGCTGTACGGATGCCACGGCAGTGTCCGGCCAGCCGATGACGGATCAGAAGACAACCGGTGTGGTACATCCGGATGTTGCTTTGCCACTGGTGAGCCGTCATGGCATTGCGCCGGTCTGCCGGTTCGCGGGCGATCGGCTGGTGGCATACCGCCGGGGCTCGCAGCTTGGCGGCTCACTCCTGTTCCTGCTCAATGTCGAGCGCCGCACCGCGCGCACGACGGTAACACCGGAGTGGCCGGTCACTGCGGTGACTGACCTGTTGACCGAGGCAGAGGTGCCGGTCAACGCGGGGGCATTCGAGATCACCCTCGAATTCGGTGATGTCCGAGTGCTCCACTGCAGCGGCAGTTAACCCGGCGGCAGTTCAACCACCCGTATCCGGGCGGCAGCCGTCATTTTTGCCGGCACCGGCTCGTTCAGGCACCGTTCAGCGCCTGCATGATTGAACAGCCAGTAATCAACGAGTTGCGAAGACGTCGGTGTTCACCAGGCCGTCCGGCCTTTCACCGCGCAGGAATTGCTGAATATTGCGGGCAACCATGTCACCGCATGCTTTCCAGGATCCGTCGGTGCTTGAGGCGCAGTGCGGGGTGATGACAACGTTGTCAAGTTCAAGAAAGCGCCGGTCCTCCGGCGGTTCTTCTGTGAAACAGTCCAAGCCCGCCCCGGCGATACTGCCCGAGGAAAGCGCGTTGTAAAGCGCCGCTTCATCGACCAGCGCGCCTCTGGCGGTATTGATGAAATAGGCTGTTGGCTTCATCAGCTTCAACTTCGTCGCGTCGATAATGCCGGCGGTTGCGGCGGACAACGGCATATGCAGGGTCACGAAGTCGCTTCGTCGCAGCAAATCGTCGAAGGCGACCAGTTCAACGCCGTGGGCATCGACAAAGTCCTGTTGCGGTTCGGGTTCGTGCGCGAGAATGGTCATGTTGAAGCCGGCGGCGCGTTTGACCATGTCCCGTCCGATCAAGCCCAGGCCGACGATGCCGATGGTTTTTCCCGACACGTCTATGCCGCGGTGTTTCTGCCAGACCCCTGAGCGGACGTCACGGCTATAACGGCCAATGCCATGGGCGATCGCCAGGATCAGGCCAAAGGCATGGTCGGCGACTGCCCAGTGATTGGTTCCCGGCGTGGTGGTCACGGCAACCCGGTGCGTGGTTGCTGCCTTCAGGTCGATCGCATCGTAGCCGACCCCGAAGCGGGCGACGTGCCGCAATTGCGGTGCACCCTGGAAGACATCGGCAGTGTATTGCTCACCGCCGGCGACAACGATGTCGTATCCCTGCAGGAGTTCCACGAGTTCTGGCTGCGGGGTATCCAGCCGACAACGCTTAAAGTCGAGTGGGCGTCCGTCCACTTCGTAGTGTCCGGCCAATCCGCCTTCGGTGGCACTGAGCTCCGGCACGGTTACCAGGATTCTGCTCATTCTGCAAGTCCTTCAATGAAGTGAGAACTCAATTTCCTTGGCCGTAATGAACTCGAGCAGCACGGGGATGCCGGCCTGTGTCTTTTCAATCCCACGGCGGATGGCCGGGATGATCTCGGCCGGTTCCGTCACGCGCTCGCCGTAGCCGCCGAAGGCCTTGGCCATGTCGGCGTAGTTCCCTGAAATATCAGTGGTCCGATACTTCTCTGTGGATATGGGCATGTCGGGCAGCTCGATCGCCATCGAAAAGTTGTTCAGCAAAATCGACAGGATGGGGATTCGCTCGCGGACTGCGGTTTCGAAGTCCATGCCGGTCATCCCGATCGCGGCGTCGCCCCACACATTGACGCAGAGCTTGTCCGGTTTGGCCAGCTTGGCACCCATGGCCAGCCCGAGTCCATATCCCAGTTGCGTCGTCTTGCCCCAGCCGATGTAGGAAAGCGGACTAATGGATTCCCAGAACGGTGCAAGTTGATCACGGGGGCTGCCGGAGTCATGGGTAATGATGGTATTTGCCACATCCACGGTGTGCATCAGGTCCCAGATCACCCGGTAGGGGTTGAGGGGCAGCTCGTCAGAAGTCAGCTTGGGCATCCACTTGGCCAGCCAGTCAGCTTTGCTGGACTTAATCTCTTGCGTTACCTGTTCGACGCGCCCGCGTGGTTTGCCGCCGAGGCGTTCGCGGATTTCATCCAGCAGTGCTTCCAGCGTCAGGCGGGCGTCCCCGATCAGGGCGTATTCCGACGTCACGCCCTTGTTGATATCCGCAGGATCGAGCGTGGCGTGGATGATGGTCTTGCCTTTCGGCATGGGCACCGCGAAGTTGGTGATGCCGAAGCTGCAGCCGATGCCGAAAATCACGTCGGCGGTGTGTAGAAAATCGTGCACCGGTTTGGGGTAGGAGCGATTGCCGGCTCCCAGGTACAACCGATGGTTTTCGGGAAAAGCGCTTTTACCGGGAAGGCTGGTCATCACGGGCGCTTCCAACAGTTCCGCCAGGTCGCGCAGCGCTTCCCAGGCCTGGGCGTAGTGGATGCCCTGGCCGGCGTAAATCACGGGCCGCTCGGCTTCCAGCAATACGCCGGCTACCTCTCGCACCGCCTCGAGATCCGGACCGTAACGCAAAGCAGACGGCGGACGATAGTCCACAGGTTCCGGTATGTCTTCATCGAACACGTCGATGGGAAATTCCACCAGCACCGGGCCGGGCCGGCCGTTTTTCACCTGGGTGAAAGCGCGCCGCAGAACATCCGGCACATGTTGTGCCAGGGTGACTTGTTCGCAGGACTTGGTGATTTGACGGTAGTTGACAAAGGAATTGAAGTTGGGCGCCACGTTAGTGAGGGAGCGCGCGAAGCCCATTGGCAGAACGACGATTGGCACCGAGTCGCAATATGCGTGGGCCACACCGCCAAAGGCGTTTTCCGATCCGGGGCCGCTTTGCATGCAGAACACACCGATCTTCTGGCCGGAATTTACCCGGCTGAAGGCGTCGGCCATGTGAAGGCCGATACGCTCCTGGCGAACGATGATCGGGCGAATGTCGACGTTGGCCGCGGCGTCGATGATAGGGTTGAATGGATAGGCAAAAAGGTACTCCACCCCTTCCGCCTTCAGGATTTGAGCAACCGCGTCAACAACTTTCATTCGAACCCTCTCGGAATATTATGTCCAGCCGTCGCAGCCCGGCTGTCAGCTCCCCGGCGTGGCCGGCACGGTAGACGAGGACGTTCACCCCGAGTTCTCGCGCTGCCGCAACCTTCTCTTTGTCGTCGTCCACGTACACGAGCTCGGTTGGTTCACATCCGGATTCCCGTATCATTAACTCTGTGAAGCGTTTGTCCTGCTTGGAAAGACCGTGCTCAAACGAGTATACCTCGAGATCGAACAATTTCCGAAACCCGTACTGGTTCTCGAGAAAGTCGATGCGGTCCCGGGTATTGTCCGAGAATGCGATGATTTTGTATTGTCCCTTCAGGGTTTGTATCAACCGGTGGATATCTTTGTCCAGTATATACCCCTTGTGCCACGCCTCCTGTATCCGGGACACGTCATAGCCGCCGGGAAGCTCGCCCCGGGCACCGTCCCAGAACTCGTCATTCGTGATGAACCCCTTTCGCAGGTCGACGCTCCCGGGCGAGACGAACACCTTCAGGATGAGGTCCCTGTCATACCCGTATTGCCGTACCAGCTCGTCGGCTGCCCGTTCCTTCCCCTCGCTGAAGAGGACACCGCCGAGGTCGAATACCGCCGCCTTGATCATCTGAATATCCTCTTGCGGCAGCCCTAAGCCCAGGTGCACGGCACCAAAAGGTCTTCGTCCGCATCGGTTCCGTGTCTGCCTTTGTTCTCACCTTCCCCCGCATCGGGCAGGTCGTGCTGGCCGTGGTCGGCGAGGACGATCACACCGTAACCCTGGTCGACGAGGTGGCGGTGCAACCTGTCGATGCGGCCGTCGGTCTCCTGCAAAGTAGGGACAACTTCCGGCGAAGACGGCCCGTATTTGTGGAAGACTCCGTCAGTCCAGTACAGCTGCGCGATGAGAAATTTCGGCGCGTCATGGTCCACGATGCGAATGATCTCGGTTTCCGTGCCGCCATCCGACCCGTCCCCGCCGTCACCCCGTATATCGGCGTGACGGCCGAGAAATTCGTAACCCGTATGCCCGCGCAGGCCGACACCGGCAGTCTGTCCGCCGGAGTCACGGACCGTATCGAACAATGTCTCGCAAGCAATTGTATCGGTCCTGGCATCCACCCCGTGTACTGCTTGATCCGCGCCCGTCAATATCGCGGAAAAACACACGGGCGTAACCGACGGCATCACGGAACGCATGACGATACTGTGTACATCGTGAAGCTTTGAAAGATGCGGCATTTCATGACGCCAGCGTCGGAAGGGGAAGAGTCCCAGCGCGTCCGGCACGATGATTGCTACGTGTTCGCGGTCCGACAGGTCTTGCACGATCTGCGGGATGACCGTTCCCTTTGATTGCGCCGGCGGCGGCAGCCCCAGGATGGTACTTACCGTCGGTGCCACGTCTTTGGTGGAATAGGTTTCCATGTGATACTCCCGAATAGACAGTTGCGGGACAGATCAGTTTTTGTTGCGTGCATACCATGTTCGTCAGGCGAGGAAATTACCACGCGGTGACCGCGAAAATATTACCCAAAAGCGTCAGGCAACCTGATCGCGCTGCCGTTTGAATCTGCTGTGCCGCGCCGGACGGGCCGAGCGGATTTACCGATCTCTTCAGGTGCCGTGCGGATGCTCCCGCGAAACGCGATAAGTCCTTGCGAATCGCCGGCGCCTTGACAGCTTTCAAACATCACCTAATTGTTACTGCATGAGCACCTCTGACTATCCGGTTTCTTCATATGATCTCCATGCTCATACCTGTTGGAGCTTTGACGCGATCGAAGATCCTGAAACGTATTTCCGACGTGCGACAGAGCTCGGCATGACCTGCATTGCCGTTACCGAGCACTTTCATCTCGATTCACTTCCGGAAATAACAGAGATAGCCACCCGGTATCCTGAAATACGCGCCATCCCGGCGGTCGAAGCAACTGTAGCCACATCGATTGGCCCGGTTGATCTATTGTGTTATGGATTGCGAAAACCATTCCCGGAAGACTTGCAGCAGATAGTGGCACGTTACCACACCTGGCAACGGGAAACCGGGGCGGCAACCTGGAAAGGCATGCAGGCCCTGGGGTTCGACTTTTCTGAATCCCAATTTGACGAGATACTCACATCATACCGCCCGCCGAGAGTGCTGGCCATCCAAGGACACACTCACCTTAAGTATCACTATCTTCGGCAGTACTTTCTCGATCGTGGATTCATTTCTGAATTCGCTGAATACGATGACCTGATGGCCCGGGTCGCCTCGGCAGGTTCATCGCCGCCTTATCCCGGCGTGGAAGAAGTCATACCGGTGATGAAAGCTTCAGGGGCAGTTGTCGCGATTGCCCACCCGTTACATTATTTTGATAGAGATGACGAACGGCGCATGGACCAGCTCCGGGTCGAGTGTGCGCTCGACGGCATTGAATGCGCCCACAGGCGGAGCATTCCGCCCGAGCTCACGACGGTCTACCGGAAATATTGCGTCAAGCACGGACTGTTTTCCGTCGCCGGCTCCGATCTGCACGGGGAACCCGGGGAATTAGAGGGATACGGCCGCCACGGTGGAAAGGAGGAATGGCTGGCTGAGTTCCTGGATCGTGTTTAACTGACCAGGCGATGACGGCGTCCTTCCGCAAGATCGGGGTGCTACAACAGCTGATTATTTACCTCTCAGTGCACGTCAAAGCCGACGGTCGCCTGTTCACCGGAGACCGCCTCGACGGCGCTGACGGACCACTGTCCCGCCGGGCTGTTCAGCGCCGGCACGAACGTATAGACGGCTTCCCCTTCCGGCAGGTACAGCGTTTGGGCCAGGTACTCCGGCTTGCGGCCGTCGGGGAGACTTACCTCGAGGTGCACCGCATGCGGACCGACATTGTCGGTCGTAGCCGCAACGGCGACTCGAATCTCGACCTTCTCATCTCGCCTTGCGTCCCGCGTTGCGTCTATGGAAAGACCGGCCACCTTGTACGGCAGCACCGCATACATCTCCGGCTGGCCGGGGTGAAGCGTGTCCGCGATCGGCCCGCTGACGCCCATATATTTTCGCGCTCGCACATCGTACACGTGCCCCCCCTCGGGGAAGGGCAGGGTGACCGGCCGGGGGGTTTTGTCGTCCACGTCGAACGCGGGCAGCACGCCGTAGTACCGGGTGTCGCCGTCGGCGAATCGTGTCACCTCCACACGTCCGGCCACGTGACCTGGCCGGAGCTTGATCTGGAACGGCGGGAACATGATGAGGTGGTCCCTGACCGTGAGGAAGGCGGTGAGCAGCTTGCGCACATTCCGCTCTGCCCCGTGGCTTCGCAGGTCGATGTAGCTGTACAGGTCGGTGTTCAGGTACAGTGCCTTGCCCCCGAGGGCGTAGTTGATCAAATACCCCGGCGTCCCGTCGTCGTGATAGGCAAACGATTCGGCGCTGTCAATAGCCACGGGGTCGTGGAACACGCTCTGGAACTGCGCCGATGTGAGCTCGTAGTTGGCGGTGAACATGCCTCGCCCGCGCCGGACTTCGAGGCTTTCCCGCTTGATACCGAAGACGTCGTCCAGCGCGGGTTTCTCCCGCAACCGCCCGTGCTCGTCGCGCAGCCCGCAGCGATAGTCGGCGATGAGGATGCCGCCGCGGCCCATGAACTCGCGGATCTTTTTGACTTCGAGATCGGACAGTGAGACGACGAAGGGCAGTACCAGCACGCGTATTTCCGAGGTCGCAAGCGCATCCGCCTCGATCTCCTGCCGGGCTATCGTGCATGGCTGAAAACCCATGTCATTGAACAGCAGGTAGAAGTTCGCCGAGGCGGCGGCGTAGTGTCCCTTTGGCGTGATGCCGCCCCATAGCTCCAGCATATCCTTCCTGATTTCCGGGTAACTGCCTCGCCCGGCGAGTTCGGACGCCATCCAGAATCCCGTGCCTCCTCCCAGATGACCGAGATAGTCAGCGACACCGCTTTCGATGGTGCTGGCGTGGTAGTTGGTCGCCGAGTAGTGAACAGCGACACGTGACGGCGCTTTGCGGGCATGGGCCATCAGCGTGCCCGGGCCGCCCTTGATCTCCTTGACCGCCGCGACCATCTCCCCGGCGATCGGCGTCAGGGTCATGTCCCACCGCAGGGGGCCGTTGCCTGGATGAAGAAAGGTCGCTTCCCACCACCATGTGCTGTTCCAGCCGTTCAGCAGGATAAACCAGGGAATGTACCGGCCCCCGAAGTCACGGTCTGCCTTGTTCATCCAAAGCCCGCGCAGGGACGCGTCGTGCCCGAAGGAGTCCATCGCTTCGCCGTTGAATATCCAGAACGGATATCTTGAATCGGGCACGAAGTTGTTCTGGTAGGTGTTTACCAACTCCATGTCGCGGCACAGCTCCCACCAGTCCTGGCCGTTGTAGCTTGAGAACTGCGTGGCGCCGTCCCAGCCCACGGACACGCCTGGGTCGCCCTCCCGGAGCGCCCGGCGCATGCGCCGATGCGCGTCCACGAAGTGATGCGTCACGAACATCCGGTAATCGACCCAGGCGGATGGGTTGTCCATGCTTGGCAGCATCTGACCTTCGTTGTCGAAGCGGACCGTGTCCCAGGTCGCGAAGTCCGTTTCCCACTGGGCGTTCAGCGCCTCGAGATCCGGATACATGCCGCGCAGAAATTCGCGGAAAGCGGCCCATGCCCGGGGTGAGTCGGCAAAGCGGCCCTCAAGTTTATTGGTCACGTAGTTCTCGTCTCCAAGGGTGTGGGCCAGTGGATTGTAAGGCCGCATCGCGGCGGCTGTTTTCCTGATGTTCTTCTCCATGTTGGCGAGGAACTCTTCGCCCAGCAGCGGATCCTTTCCTTCCTTGTCGATCGCTACTTTGTGAAAGGAGACCGTGTAAGGCACGGTGCGCAGGTGGCTCAGCGCCGCATCCCGGACCTCGCGGACGGTGGCCTTGCAGTTGCTCCACGCATCCGCAGCGCCCCGGCGCCTCAGCATGTCCCACAGCAGCCGACGTCGCCAGGAACCGGGCGAGCTCTCTTTCCAGACGATCTGTTTCCAGTAGAGCATGTAGAAATCGGTGGGCGGTACGTTATCGGGCATCAGCAATTCCAGGCGGGCGACCGCCTCCGGGCCACGGTCGGAACGGAGTGTCACTTCCAGGTGGTTGAGGACCGACAGGGATCCTGCGGGCGCGGTGATTGCTATTTCCTCGGAAAAGGGCTGCGGCACCCCGGAAAGCAGCAGGCGGTCCCAGTGGTCGTACCAGCGGACGACTGTCTGCAGGTTGGCCGTATCCCCTTTCACTTCCAGCCGGCAGCTCACCTTCTCCCCGGGGTTGACGTCCTGTTTGTCCGGCACGATCGCGGTCAGGCTCACGCGACCCGTGACTGTGAACCGGATGGCGTCCCAGTCCACGCTCGACCCATCGCGGTCCGTGACCCTGACCTCGGCCTGATACTCGCCACCGGGCAGTTGTGGCAGCGGCACGGTAACTCGCTTGCCCGGTTCGGTCTTCCTGCTTGCATCCAGGACCTTCTCATACGTATCGCACCTGTGGACCGTGACCTGTACGTTGCCGTCGCGCAGCGCCGGTTGGTCTTCCAGATAGACCATGATAAAGCCCTCGGCCAGGAGCGTCCTGGTCACACCCAGGCGGGCACCGGGGCGCGCCGTGCGCCGGAGGAACCATCCGGCGCGCCCGGCGGCGTACTCGAAGTCCGATTGCCGGGGAGAGTCGCTGAGAAGATAACCGTGACCGGCATAGTTCGGGACGTGGAAATGCACGACGTAGCCTTTGCCACAGCGGTACACGCGCCCGGCGGCGCCGTGGGCGCCGGTCGCGGCCGGGTGCGAGAGGAATCCGCCCTGGTCGCTGTCGGGGAAAGCGAAGCGGTTGGCGGCGATCGCCGTCTCCTCCAGCTTCAGCCCCATCGCTGCGATGTCGCCGGTCAGCGCGGCGTTGAGCTCACCGATCATCAGGGTCCGTCCGGCGGCGACTTTCTCTACGATGGCCTGGCGGACGTCCTCCGGATAGTTCGACCACGTGGGGATCCAGCTCATGACGACGGCGTCCCAATCGCCGGCGATGGCCTGACGGACATTTTCGCGGACCTCTTCGGCCGTGGGCCAGAGCTCCGGCCAGTAGTGACCGACGTTCCGGAGACCGTTGAGATACCCCTGCGTATCGTACGCGGCCATCGTTACCACTGTGCCGTCGATATCGAAGCGCTGCATGAGCTCGAAGCTGTCCTGCTGGGCGCCGTAGGGCGCCAGGAACACGACCTTCATCGGCCCGTCGGGCAGGCGTTCGGCCCAGGGGGAACGGGACAGGCCGTCCACGGACGGGTCTCCGAATGCTGCCGACACCCAGCAGGCGGCGAGGATGAAGGCGAGGCTGAAATGCTTTTGGGTAATCATGGGGCCCTTTTCCTTTTTAAGTCAGGTGGCAAATTTTCTACGGCAGGGGCCGCCAGCGCACGGCTTGCATCATGCCCGTCCGATCACAGGCTACGAACGGGGGGCGTTCACCCAGCACGCTGAGAATCATTCCGGGCTTGCCATCAGCCAGCTCCGGCGGCAGCACGCAGTTTGTCGAGTACTCGGGATAGGTCATTACCGTACTGAGGTAGTAGGTCTCTTGGTCCCAGGTGTTGCCGCCATCGCGGCTGACCCGGGCCCGCTCCCCACCATGCAACCAGGGTACGCGATGGACGTGCATGGTCACGATCCGGCCGTCGGGCAGTTCGACTGCGGAGCCGTTCATTTCACCCAGGCCGGTACTGCCTGCCCGGACATTGGTCCAGGTCACGCCGCCGTCATCGGAATCGGCCAGGAGGATGTTCTTGACCACCGAGCCGAGCACGCTGGACACGGTCTGCCCATACTGCATTGCCCACATGCGCCAGAGGTCCTCATATTCCTTCTCCAGGTACACCGGCCAGGCGCCTGGCCGAGGCGGCAGATTGTTGCGGCAGACGGCCAGCAGGCGGCCGGAGGCCAACTCGATGATCGAGGGTGCGCCCGTGGGACAGATCGGATAGCCCTCCGACCATGTCCGGCCGCCATCCGTGGAGCGGTAGATATAGGCGACGTGGTTCACTCCCGGTCTGGGATAGGCGATCGGCCAGAGCAGGGTGCCGTCGCGCAGTTGCGTCATCTGGCCGCCCACCGTTTCGGAAGGGAACGGGCCGGGCCCCTTGCCGATGCGTTCCCACGTTTGTCCCTCGTCCCGGGACTGGTACAGCACCAGGCGGCCGTCCTCCAGCTCCGGCGCGAGGAAGGATCCATCGGGCAACACACTGCGCACGCGCCGGGGAACTTTCAGAATATCCCATGTCCGTCCCCCGTCCCCCGAGCGCATCAGATTGTCGGTGGTGATCTCAGAGTTTTCCCTGGTTACAGCCGTTGCCGGGAGGTAGATCATGTTGTCCCTGGTGATGACGAAATTACACCGGCCCTCGCCGCCATAGAGCGGCAGTCGGATGCGCTCGGCCGGCAACTCATGGATTTCGCCATCGCGCGAGTAGAGGATCCCCTGAAAGTCGTCTGCCTCGGGACCGGATTGTTCCCATCCGAACCCGTCGTTGATGACGGGATGCACGGTAAACATGTAGCCGTAGCTGGAAACGTCGATTGCCGTTCCCTCGGCCGAGAAGACGTGGGCCCGGAAGTTTCCGACCAGGGGAAAGTCCAGTGACAACCGAGTCTGGTTGCGTCCGGGTGCGGAGGGGCAGGGGACCTTCTCGGTGAAGACGACTCTGCCCTCGAGGGTCTCGATCGACAGCTCGAGATCTCCGGGCCGGGCCTGCGGCCCGGTGGCGTAGGTATTCAGGTCAATCTCGAACGGTTCACCGTGCAAATGCAACATGCCGCTGAAAGGTTTGTCGGCCGTCAGGTGCGCCTCGACCGGATACCGCGTCTCGAATGGCGTCGCCCGCGGTCCCTCCTCCAGTTGCACGGCGTCCACCTGGAGTTGCCCCTCGGTCTCAGCCGTGGCGACCAGATCCACCGCCCCCTGGTGGAAGTAAAAAGCGGTGTTGAAGGTGAGCTCGTACCGCTGCCAGTCCCCGCCGATCTGTATCGGTTCGCTCTCTGCATCCGGG
This sequence comes from Lentisphaeria bacterium, assembly GCA_003545375.1. GTDB lineage: Bacteria > Verrucomicrobiota > Lentisphaeria > JABSQK01 > CAJWLW01 > CAJWLW01. Next base: position 3,509 of record DPYP01000303.1, on the reverse strand, counting down.
GTTTCGCGCCAGTCCATCGCATTCGTCCAGACGCGGAGTTGCAGTTTTGCCGAAGGTGTATCGCTGCGGGCGAATACCGAGAGGGTGTAGACCTGTCCGCCCTTCATGGGGACGACCGGTGAAGTCAGGTGCCCGGGGCCGTCTTCCGGAATGGGAATGACTGTCGCCCGGCCCCCGTCGGGGGCATCCGCCACTTCCTCGATCACCGGCATCGCGGCGGGCGCCTGGCCGGTGGCAGCGAGCGGGATAGTGAGCGGGTTGAACACGTCGGTCCAGTTGTCCGGCCCGCCTTCCCCCGGATTGTATTTGACCCACTCGTGTTTCGCCTGCCCGAAGTCGAGTTCGAAACTGGCGTTGGGCAACAGATTCATTTTAACAGCTCCTTCTGGCAATGTCTTGATGGCAGTTCAGATACCTTACGCTTTGGCTGCCCCTCACCGTAAGGGCTTGCCGCGGGTGAAGAGCGTGATCTTGGCCGTCTCGCCCTGGCCCTGGTCCCGGTCACAGATGAAGGTGAGCTCGTTGTTTCCCTTGCGGACTGTGGGCACGACGCCTTGCGGCTGCACTTCCGCCTGGGTGAACCCGTTGGGATCGAAGACGCGCACCGTGCCGCCGCCCTCATACTCCAGGTACCAGCCCGGTTCGAGTCTGACGGGGAAGGTGATGGATTCTCCCTGTATCGTCAGGCCGGGGTTGTGGAGAACCCGGGGGGTCTCCTTCAGCGCCTCCAGGCGGCCGAAGCCGGCCGTGGCTGTCGCCCCGGGGGGCAGGTTGGTGATGAAGACGTAGACCCGATCGACGGTCTCGTAGTTCATGATCCCAAGGGCATAGTAGTTGCTGAAGGGGAACTTGAAGTCGAAAATCTCGCCGCCGGCGGACTCCGGCATCATGACGTATTTCCAACCCGTAAAGTCCAGCTGCACATAATAGTCGCGGACGTTCCGCCGACCGGACTCGATGGTGAAATGCAGATACGCTCCGGAGCCGTCGCCTTTGACCCAGGTGCCAAGGGCCCGATGCTGCTTGATGTCTTTGATGCCATCGAGGATCACCTCGGCACAGGCCCAGCCCTTCGGGTTGGTCCCTTGATTCACCGCAGTGACGTCGAAGGCGTTGCCGCCGCCCGGGGTATCCTCGTCCGAGTTTCGCAGCGTGAACGCCATGCCCGGAGCTTCACGGTCTCCAAACATTGGTCCGGCGCCGGTGGTCCTGAGCTTCAACTCGCCCGGTTTCAGCAGCGTCACGTTGGCCGGATCGCCGTACTCGGCCAGTTGCGGCTTCGGCTCGATGAAGACACGCAGGGGTTGCGCCGGATGCGGGCTCTCGAAGGTCCAGACGTTCTGCTCACCGTCGACTTTCGCCACATATTTCTTTGGCGCGTAGGTCACGGGACGCAACTGCCACTTGCCCTTTGCCGTCTGTTCCAGGGCGAATTCCCGGTTTGGCTCCTTCAGTTGCTCGCGGATCCTCTCCGGGAAATAGCCGGCGATCTTGAGCTCCTCCCAGTTCCTGATCATGGCGAAGATCTCCTGCGTCCGGCCGTTGCCGTCCAGCCGGTCCTTGTCGACACTCAGGGAGATCGGCGCCGCGTAGGCCAGGGCCTTGCTCCAGGCGTAGACCATCTCCCGTGGCCGCGTGGCGGGGCCGGTCACAGTGTGGGTGAAGTAGCCGAACCAGCCCAGGTCGAACGGCGTCAGGTTCAGTATGGAACTGGCCGCGTCGGCCAGGCTCCCGTTGAAGTTCTCCATGAACCCGATTTGGGAAACGTCACGGTGATTGCCCTGGGTGAGGACGTGCCAGCTGTGATTGCTGACCGGACCATGCGAGAACCGCACCTCGCGGCGGGTGTACTCAAATCGCTTGACGGCCGAGAGGCCCCGGGTATACCAGTTCGGCAACCATTCCGGGGGGTAGTAGTTGGTGTTTTGCCCGGAGCCGTCGGGATAGAAGTAGTCGGCCTCGAACCGGTCCAGGACTGCCGCTTCGGCCCGGATGACGCGGTCGAACAGATCGCTCTGCAGGTCCGGGAGGTAGTGGGCCCAGTAGAACTCGGCGAAGTTGCCGATCGTCGCGCCCGCGGCATGCGCGGCGGTGACGGTCCCGTGGGCACCGCGCTGGCAGCTCGTGAAGCCGTAGGGCTCGGTCGTCTGCAGGTCGCCGTAAATGATGATCTCGTCACCGATGCGCAGGTCGCGCCCGTGGTACTCGGCCTTGTCGCCCTTGGCCAGGAGACCGCGTGGGGAGGTTGTCGTGGGGATGAACGAGTCGCCGGGACCGATGTCGGCGGCCAGGATGCGCTGTCTTTCGGGATACATCAGGAAGCCTTGCGCCGGCACCGGGGTGACCAGGGGATCATGCTTGTGCACGACCATCTCCCAATTGTGCAGCCCGAACTTCAGGCCGGCGGCGTGAATCTTGCGGCTCACGGCGAGGAGCCCGGCCTCGCCATTCGGGAAGTTATTCCGGTTGATGAGGAAACTCCCGTTGGAGGTGCACCAGTGGGGGCGGTTGATGTGGACATAGGTGAATCCTCCCGCCTTCGCATAGGCGATCATCTCGTCGGCGGTGTCCTCCGAGATCTGCGTGTAGAGAAGGGACTTCATCTGATAGGGAGACCTGCGGGCCCAGACGCCGTCGATCGTGGGGTGGGGCAGGCCGTTGTCGATCTCGACCTGCTCGATAATGTCCAGCAGGCTCTCTGTCGGGCATGCGATGACGGCGACTTTCGCTCCGTCCAGCCTGACCCGCCGGTCCGCGTGGGCGATGAGCACGGGCAGCTCGCCGTCCTTGGGAACGATGTGCCCCCGGGCGCCGCGGAAGATCATGCCGGGGATGGGTTCACCGGGGATCGCCGGCTGTAGCGAGGCGACATAGGAATGGGTCTCGAGGTTCAACGGGATCAAGGCCGCGGCGTAGTTGTCGTCCCGGCAGTGGGTGAGGACGTTGCCGATCGCCTGCGTGATGTCCAGCGGCACGCGCACGAGATGGATTTCGGTGATAGTGTGGTCGTTGAGGGCCGTCAGCTCCAGGGTCAGATAGTTCGGGAAAGCCCGGGCGTGGACCTTCGCCCGGATGCCCGAGTCCCCGAAGGTCACGTGCAGGAAGCCGCCGATCCATTCCACGGCCGTGGAGCCGATCCACTGCCCGTCCTTTTCGACGGCCATGAACGGGACCGGCCCAGTGGCGGCCTGGTGGTCCCGGCCCGTCCGCCGGTCCTGAAACGCCTTGTTGAATCCATCCGTGCCGACGGCGTAGGTGAAACGGTCCGTCTCCAGGACGACGCGGTCACCTACCGCCCGCACGCCGGGCGCTCCCATGGCGGAGATGTTGCACAGACCCACGATCCCGGCGGTCACCATGGCGATTCGCATAGTTTTCATCATCGACTTCTCCCTGTGTGTACAGTTTGTTCCGGCATGTTCCCGTGACCGGGTCATTCTCCCGGACCTTTCGCTTCCCGTGGGGCCTGCCGTGTGGCGCCCGGGTTCAGGGTTTCAACAAGGCCTCGG
>DPYP01000417.1:0-2760 GCA_003545375.1 Lentisphaeria bacterium | reverse complement strand
ATCCGGAAGCGTTCCGGGCCCTGAAACAAGCGAAGAAAATCAGCACCTCCGTCGTCCCTTCCGGACATGACAGCGTGATCTTTGTCGTCGGCACATCGCTGACGAAGCGTATCTCGACACAGGCCGGATGCCGTATCGCCCCCTGGGCAACCTCGTTCAAACTGGTGCGGACATCTTCGGGTACACGCTGGAAACACAGTCCCTCGAACGGATCGACCCGGCGGAGCTCCGCCACATTATGAAGTTCGACATTGGCGTGAATCATCGCTTGCGGATCTCCAGGAACACATGAATAGACAGTTGTCGAGCAGGCAGTACAGTAACTGGCCGTCTCCACATGCCAACCTCTGAACCTATGCCCGCACGGGCAAATCTCCCACTGGACAATCCATGAAACTGCGTACAACTCTCCTCGCCTTCGCCCTCACCTGCTGGTCCGCGTCCGCCCACCTCGTGCTCGTCGCAAATCGTCAGCCGCGCGCCGACATCGTCGTCGCTGCAGACGTCGTGGCGGCCTTGCCGAACGTCAGCCTCGACAACGCCGATCCCAGCGAGCGGGTGGACAAGATTGCCTGGGCCGCGCACGACCTGCAGGTCTACATCGAAAAGATCTCCGGCGCCAAACTGCCCATCGTCAGCGACGACGAGGCGGACAGCGGCCAGCACATCCTGGTCGGCCGCAGCAAGCTGACGGCGGCGTACGACGACAAAATCCCCAGCGGCCTGACCAATCTTCGCGAGGAGGAGGGGTACGCAATCCTCACCGATGCCAACACCCTCGTGCTCGCGGGCAACGACGAAGGCCCGTATCACGGCACCGAATACGCCGTCTACTTCTTCCTGCACAAGCTCGGCGTGCGCTGGTACATGCCGAGTGAATTCGGCGACGTCATTCCGCAACAACGGACGATCAGGGTCGGTGCCACCGACGAAGTCAGCCGCCCCGATTTCAAGATGCGCAACTGGTGGACGCACTGGTTCGCCAACGACCTGCGCGGCATCGAGACGCGCTGGAAAATCCGCAACGGCATGAACCGCGCCAAGATGAATAACGTGCCCGGCGACAGCTATGTCCGCAAAGTCGTGCCACCCGAAGCGGAAAAGGACAACCCCGAATACGCCGACATCTTTGCCAGGGATGCCAACGGCAACGTCTATCCGCACATGCCCAACCTCTCAAGCGAGAAGTCGGTGCAGTACGCCGCAAACGTCATCAAGGCTTACTTCCGCAAGAACCCCGAAGCCACGTCGTGGGGTATCGGCGCCGATGACGGCTTACCGCGCGACTTCAGCCCGGGCACCTATGAGCTGCACATGAACTTTCCATCGACGGTCGGCAAGTTCAATGATCCCAAGGGCGTGAGCACGACGGAGGAATGGATGCATTGGATCCAGCGCATATCGGCGGAAGTGCATACGGAGTTTCCGGACAAGTTCATCACCACCAACGGCTACGCCAATCGCGACACGCCGCCGGTCAATATCACGCCGGATCCGACCATCTGGATCATGTTTGCTGCGATCTTTTCCGACACGTACCACGCCGTGAACAATCAGCGCAGCTGGATGACATTGCGCCAGTACAGCATGCTCAAGGACTGGACCAGCATGTACGACAACGTCTACATGTACAACTACCTCTATTACAACCTCGTCGGCTGCGGCGCGCCACCGATCCCGCTGGCTCGCCGGCACATGGCTGAAATGCCGCTGTTCAAGCAGCTCGGTCTCGCCGGCTTCTGGGACGAAGGCCGCACGGTGCGCGGCGAGGCCGGCGTTTTCCCCACCTACCTGCGCGCCCGCCTGATGTGGGACACCGACCTCGATGCCAAGGCTCTGACCAATGAGTACTTCACGACCTGGTACGGCCCCGCCGCCAAGCCGGCGTTCAAGTTCTGGGACGAGATGGAGCGCGCCATCGAGGACACCGTTTTCGGCGGCAACGAGGATCACATGCTGTCGCTGGTCTACACACCCGAGCTGATCAAGCGCGTCGAGTCACATCTGAAAAAAGCCGAACGGCTTGCCAAAGGCGACCCGTGGGCCGAGCCGCGAGTTCGCGCCGACCGCGCCACGTTCGACTACCTGCTGGCCTACAAGGCAATGGAACGCGCCGAATTCGACGCAGACTGGGCCGAAGCGGCGAAACAGGCGCAGCATATGAACGAGGTCCTGCAGCCGGCCATGGACATCAGCCGGTTCTACTGGGACATTGAAGCGCCCGAGAACAAGAAGCGCGCTGTCGGGCAGGCACACGGCTTTTACTACTGGGGCACCCTTCAGCGCCGCGACATATACCTGGACCTCGCCGCCAGGACCACGGGCGAGAAGGGCGAAATGATCGCCGTGCTGCCGGAGCGCGCCAGGTTCAGTATCGACCCGCGTGACGACGGGCGCTTCGATGGCTGGTACCGCACCGGCTTCAACGACCGCAAGTGGGACAGCATGCTCACAACCGAGCCCTTCTTCGCCCAGGGCAAGCATCTCGATGATCAGGGCTTCCCGTACCACGGCGCCATCTGGTACCGGCTAAACGTCGACGTCCCGGCAGCCGCCGCAGGCAAGCCGGCGAAGCTGTACTGCATGGTTGCGGAAACCGAGGCGTGGGTGTGGGTCAACGGCAAGTTCGTCGGGCATCGGCCGTACATCGAGGCCTATAGGCGGCCGAGCCCCATCGACATGGACGTGACCGAGGCTTTGCAGCCGGGCCGCAACCAGGTGGCGATCCGCCTGCATACGAATTACCAGCCCGCACAGATG
>DPYP01000341.1:1278-7021 GCA_003545375.1 Lentisphaeria bacterium | reverse complement strand
CCATACACGTGACCGGCCATGCCACTGGCGAAGATCTGGTGGAATTCCTTGCCGGCAATCAACTCCACGCCGTCGAGCTCGATGCGAACGTGATGCGTCTGGGCCTCCGACTTGCCACTCTGCATCTCATCGTAATCGGCGGTGAACATCTTGATCGAATACTGCCGTCCCGGCGTCAGTCCCCTGATCGTCTGCGAAAAGCGGTTGGCAGATTTCGCGCTGCGTGTAGTCAGCAGGAAATTGTTCCCCGTCTGCTCACTGCTGCCTTTCACACGTGTCTGTAAGATGTCGTAACCGGGCGCATGTTCGACGCGTATACTCCCCGCCTCGGCCGGCTGCAGCGTCCAGCCGTCGGTGCCCGCATTGAAGTCGGGGTTGGTGATGTGCGGCAGCAAGTACGGGTCATTCGTCAGACGGTCCCGGCGCCCTTCGATGCCATAGTGCCGGAAGAGCTTTACCGACCAGCGCAGGTCCTCCTCGTCGACATAGCCGTTGTGATACCACTGGAGGCCGTAGAGTCCGAAGAAGACCGGATCGTTGACCAGCAGATTCATCTGCATGTCCATGTAGACCTTGAAGTCGACGCCTGGGTTGACATTGAGCGTTTCAGGCGGCGCCGACATGAAACCCAGGGTCATGATCATGTGCCTGGCAGTGCCCGGAAAAGTCCGTTCGTAGTTCAGCACATTCTCTCGCAGCCGCAGATCCATATAACCGCGCGCCGCCGCCTCGTCGGGTTGTTCGGCCAGGTACTTTTCCTCCGCCCATTTGTAGCCGGAATCGACGACTGCATCCAGGTATTCCATCGCCGTATCGCCAGGGTACATGGGCATGCAATAGGGGTAGAAGACCTTGCCGGCGAAGCGCGGGTCCCGGGCAATCATGCGGGCCACTTCGGCATACAACGGATAGTTGCCGACGCCGCCGTGACCGCTGCCCGAGAACTCGTCGAGGTTGAGACCGTCGTAGTCGGCGCTGCTCAGGCCACGGTCTGACGTCCACGCCTTGAAAAGTCCATCGACCCCGGGATTCTCCTGCCACAATTGCCACATGCCGTAGCGGACAATCAGCCGCTTTCCCTGTTGTCGCCAGGCCTTGACATACGCCGCATTTTCGGAAACCGGTGATCGCTCGACCAGTGTGTTGATACTGTCGAGCATGCCGATACGATCGAGGTAGGCCATGTTGTAATGCCCGAAACACGCCAGCAACGGTACCTTGTGGTAGCCCAGGCCCGCCACCATCATTTCCGGAATGGCGCGAACCACAACGGCGCTCGGGCGCGCCACGCCGCGGCAGCGGATGTGAAGTCGGTGCACGCCCGCCGGCAGATACCGCATCGCCTCGAGCGTTTCTTTTTCACCTTTTCGGTGCGCAATTGCCGGCGCCGGTTCAGTGTCAACGGAGATCAGTACCTCGTCGTCATCATCCGCAACCGCGGCAGTGCTGGAGATGAAAATCCAGCCATTTCTTGGATTGGAGAAGACATATTCCTTCTCCGCTTCAGCCTGCGGCGCCGGTATGTCCAGAAGTTCCGCCACGAAGTTGTTGAGGACCTTCACACCGTCGTAAGCCTTTATCCAGTCTGGTTTCGCGAGCGGCAGATCGAGCGCCAGACTCGATCGCTCACCGACCTGGTTTCCGGCCCCGTCCTTGATGACCGCACCGATTTCATACGTTCCGGGAGGAACGTTCGCAAGACTCTGCGTCCAGTATTTCACGCCCACCCTGGCAAGGTCCTGGAATTCCAGGCGCACCGGCGTCTCATCGGCGTTGTCTTCAGGTGTGGCTACAGCCGAAAACTCCTGTGATGCAATCGGTTTCTGATCGGCGGGGCGGCGCAGCTCGAGCGCCAGCACGGCGCCCGGCGACCGCACCGACATCCTGCTGAAATCGGCTTCAACCACCAGCGTCGAAGATTCGGGGAACGGGTGCGCTTTCAGATGCACTTTCTCGAACCAGCTCACATCGTGCAGTCCGGTCGCCTTGGCCTCCTGCTGATAGATGCGGGTGATCTCTTCGCCGGACAGCGCCCGCCGGTAGACGCGGACGTTGTCCATCATGCATTTGTATTCGGGCTCGACGGTGAGATAGGTGTTGGGATAACGCAGATAAAAGTTCTCGCCGTGCGGCAGTTCGGTTGCCTTGGACGGTTGCGTGCTCTGGAGCTTGCCGTCGACGTAAAAACTGACCGACTTGCCGTCAAAGGTGGCGGCAACGTGGTGCCACGCGAGGTCCAGGGGCGCGGTCTGGATGTAGTTCGAGCTGTGAGGCACGTAGAACCAGCACTTGCCGGAGTAGCTCAGGCAATAGCTGCCCATCACCTTGCCGATGACGCCGCCTTCGCCCTTTTGCACGGTCGTGAGCGGGTAGAACCACAGCGCCAGGGTGACCGCTTCGGTCAGGTCGAGACTGGGCGTGTTGCCACAGTCGACATGGGCTTTGCCGCTGTTGAACTTGAGCGCGTAACCGGCCTCGCCGTCGAGTTTGACGTACTGCACGTCGTCGACAATGGTCCCGTGATTGCCATGGCCGCTGGCGTCCTGCACTTGCGCCGACGGACCTTCCTCGAAGGTGTAATAGGCGACGAGCCCGTCGTCGTTCGAGGCCGCCGGGCCGGCCAGTACGAGCAAGACGACCATTCCACCGAAAAGCGTCAGCAGCAAGGCAGTTCGTCCGATCCTGTGTATCATTGGCTTTGTCACTCTCAGTCCTCGAGATACGGCTGGAGTTCGATGAAGCTGAACATCAGTTCCCGGCCGACAGGGCCGCCGGTTTTCCCCGGCTTCTTCCATTTCTCGATGTTGAACTGAATCCCCCACTCGCTCGGCCAATAGACATGATCGTCGCTCACCCAGTCTGAAATGGTCAGCGTCGCGGTGTCGCTCTTCGTGCGAAAGACAAAGAAGTGGTAGGTCAGCCAAAGTTTATCACTCCCGAAGACATGCTGGAACGAGCGGCGCGGCGCCGGCACGGCGTTGTCGATCTGAATCCCCAGCTGGTGTGCGGCCCGGGTCGATTTTTCGCTGAGCAATTCCTGGTAGTCGGCGGTGATCACTTTCAGCGAGTACAGCCTGCCCGGCTCGAGCGCCTTGATCGGTTGCGAGAATGTGTTCGGCCGATCGGCGTGCCGCTTGGTCCACAGAAAATAGTCGCCTTGATTTTCGATGGCCCCGCTCTGTCCGATGTACCTCGCCTGGCGACGGCCATAACCGGCGGCGTGCTTCACTGCCATGCTCCCCGTTGTGGCCGGTGACAGATTCCAGCCGCTGGCGCCATCGGCAAAGTCCGGGTTCTCGATATGCGGCAGGATATACGGATCGCTGCCAAGCATATCACGCCTGCCCTCGATGCAATAGTGCCGGAACAGCTTGGCACTCCAGCGCAAGGTCTCCTCGTCGGCGTAGGCTGAGTGATACCACATGACACCGTAAAGGCCGGCGAGCGCCGGGTTATTCGCGATGCAGTTCAACTGCATGTCCATGAAAACCTTGTAGTTGACCGCGGGATTCGTGTTCAGGCTCTCGGGCGGCGCGCTCATGTAGCCCAGGTTCCAGATCATATGCTTCTGGATGTCGGGCATTTTCTTCTGGTATTGCTTCATCAAGTTGGCGATACCCCAACCGCTCAGGAGCGCCGTCGCCTCCGCTTCCGTAGGCTGCTCCGAGAGGTACCGCTCTTCGACGATCTTGGAGCCGGCCTTGATGAGTTCCCGGACAAAGGCCATGCCGCCCTCGTCCCGGTACAGGACTACCGTGTACGGGTTGAATACTTTTCCCTTGAATTGCGGGTTGCTGAACAGCCGCTGGGTCGCTTCGGTGAGGGCGGGGTATTCGTCTTTCTGAGAGCCGTAGCCGTCAAACTCACTCACCATGATGCCGTCGCGATCAGCCCGCTTCAGGCCAGGCCTGCCGGATAAAAATTCATAAGCCCAATCCGCTGTAAACGGCTGCCCGGACTCTTTGCGCAACTTGATCATCACGTGCGTGCCCTCGCGCGTAAGAATCTTCCCGCCTTGCTGCCGCCATTGTACTGCGTCCAGGCTGGCGTCGAAGTTGCGCTCGAGAATGACGTTGATATTCTCGGCAATGCCAATCCGCTTCAGGAACGCCCAGTCGTACGGCGACTGCCGGCTCATCGCCTGACGCGTCCAGTAGCCGAGGCCGGGATAGACGATCTCCGGTATCGCCCGGACCACCAGACCGTGCAGTGCGGCACCGCCTTCACAGTGGACGCTGAGCGTGTGCTCGCCGGCCGGCAGATGGCGCATCGCTTCGTGCACCGCCATCCTCCCGTCGCGGTGCGCGGCAAGCTCCACATCGCCGTCCGCTGTGTGCAGAATCACCTTGACGCTTTGTGCACCGCGCACGGCAGCTGCTGACGAGACGAAGATCCAGCCGGCGCGCGGGTTGGCGAAATTGTATTGCCTGTGCGCCTGCGTCTGCGGCGTTTCCAGGTCGAGCAGCTCGGTCACCAGGTTGTTGAGGATTGTCGGCTCAACGGCAGGGGCGGCAAGACCGCTCATCGCTACCAGGGCCGAGACTGTTGCTGCAAGCCGGGCTGTTCTGTACATGATTTCCATTTGGTTTCCCTTCGTTAAACCAGTGTCAGGGGCGCGTAGCGTCACCGATCATCTCATCATAATTCTGTATCCACTGGAGAAGCGTACGTCGCTTGACGGAGCCATCCGGAAAAAGACAGTTTGCGGCATTGTTGCTGTGACGGGGTGTGTAGAGATTATACTGGTAATTGGTATACGCTGTGGAATCGTTAACACCATCGCCATCCGAGTCTACATTGAGGCATCCGCAGTTGTACGTCGTCCAACTGTAAATCACGTTATAGCCTGCATCCGCCACCATGAACGTGGATGACGGGACTCTCTCCAGGCGCCTGCTCTTGTTTTTCGGAAGGCCGGGGGCAAAGCTCGGGTAACTGAAAACATTGGGGAAATTGGCGCCGTAGGTATGGAACACATCGAGGTGGCCATTCAAAAAGTCCCAGTACTTTTCGCCCGATGCCGACGGGCATGGCATGTATTCGGCGCCGAACAGATCGTCGACCGCATACCCCATATACGGGCTGATTGTCCCCGACCACCAGGTATAAGGTGGATCGATGGGGATGACCCACTGTGGCAGAGCCCCGTCCCATTCGTCCACATACATATACAGGCCCGTGCCGAGCTGTTTCAGTTGGCTCATGCACACCGCCTCCCGCCCTTTCTCCCGGGCCTGCTGAAGCGCCGGCAGCAGCATCGAGGCGAGGATCGCAATGATTGCGATCACTACCAGAAGCTCGATCAGGGTAAAATTCCGGGTTGGTACTTCGAGGCCCTCTCTGGCACTCCGACGCCCTGCCCTCATGACAATGTCTCGCTGTTCCGGGTTTTGAATATCCGCCGTTGCCGACAGACTGCGCCTACCGTGATTGAATGGCCTACTGTAACCCGTGGAGCAACATGTAGCGATTGATTTTCCGGAAGATTTTGGATCTCACCAAACGCCGGCACCCGGCCGGGCTGCGTGCAGATCGATACGATCCCCGGGTTCATGAACGGCGACAGCCGTAAATTGCAACCCAAGCCGGTCTGGCTCAGGCGTGGTCAGCTTTCAGGAGTCGGCGACCGGACGTCGCGGGAGGGGAGGAGGCATAGGAGCCGGGTAGGCAAAAAGCACAGCGAAACTGCCGAAGACAAGTCGTCGGGGTGCAGTCTCAGAAGGGGCCGGCGGCGCGGCCAGCA
>DPYP01000341.1:0-935 GCA_003545375.1 Lentisphaeria bacterium | reverse complement strand
CGCCGGAAAGCCTCAGATTGTACCAGGACAGATTACTGCAGTTGGCTAAGGATAAAGGCCAGGCAGTCATCATCGCCCGTTCCGGCACACAACTCGGTGTTGGCCAATGCGATCTGCGCGACGGCGGTGGCAACGCCATTGAGCTTATCCACGTTCGACGGCGGACCACAGATTACGAAGCTGTCACAGAGAGCGGCAATGACTGCGTCCGAGACTTCCTCGCACGTCTGTTCACAGGCAGGCTCGGCGTTCGCGGCGCTGTCACAGATACGCAGGGCGCCGGACTCGTACTGGGCCAGGATCTCGAACTCGTCCAGGGCCTCATCATAGATTTGAATCTCGTCCAATGTGCCCTCGAACATAGTCGGGTGGTAGGCGTATGGCCAGCCACCGACGGCGAAATCGGCAACCGGAGCTGATGGCGCAACGCCCGTCGCGGTGTTGGAGAGAAGACCATCGACATATATGGCTGCGCGCAGCAGTGGCGGGTTTGTCGTGTTGTCCATTGTGGCGACCACGTGATGCCACTCGCCATCGTTGATTGATTCGCTCGCGCCCACGTTTCCACCTGTGATGTACAGTTGGGGACTGCCGGTGAATGCCATCATCCAGCCGCCGCCGGAGTAATAGGTCCCGAACATACTCTTCCAGGTCGGCGCCGTCGGCTCAATCTTGGCCCAGCACGACACGGTAAAGTTCTGGGCACCGGTCAGGTCCGCCGGAATATCGCCGAAGGCGCGGTAGGTATGGTTGCCGCTGAATTGAAGGGCGTTGCCGACGACACCGGGCACCGGCGTGGCGGCATTAGCCGAACCATGCGCGGTATCATCCCATGTTGTCAGCCCATACCCAGTCGGGCTGCTATCGACCAACTGGTGTGTGCGATCCGCTCTCTGCTCCATGTCGTAGTGGGCGATCAAGCCCGCGTTCGCCTG
>DPYP01000342.1:0-7993 GCA_003545375.1 Lentisphaeria bacterium | reverse complement strand
CGTCGGCGCGGATGATGGTGCCGTATACGCTTTTCGTCCAAAAGACCAGGGGAAATGAGCATGAGCAAGACAGTCGAAGAAACGCCGCAGGACAACAAGACGAAGGCGGGAAACTATTTCATTTCGAACTACCCGCCGTACTCGTTTTGGACACCGGATCACGTGCCGGAAGCGACGGCGGCATTGAACCGGCCGCCGCGCCCGGACACCCCGCTGGGCATTTATCTGCACATTCCTTTTTGTCGCAAGCGCTGCCATTTCTGCTATTTCCGGGTGTACACAGGGGTCAACTCGAAGCAGGTGCGCACCTATGTGGAGGGCGCCATCAAGGAGTTGGAGTTGTACGCCAGGCAGCCGTTCATCGGCGGACGCAAGCCGACGTTTATCTATTTCGGCGGCGGCACACCGTCGTTTCTCTCCACCCAGCAATTGACCTCGATCACCGAGCAGATGAAGGCCGTACTGCCGTGGGACGAGGCGGAGGAGATCACGTTCGAGTGCGAACCAGGGACGTTGAACGAGCAGAAACTCAAGTTCATTAAGGAGCTGGGCGTGACGCGGCTGAGTCTGGGTGTCGAAAACTACGATGCCGACATTCTGGAGTTCAACGGCCGAGCCCACCGTGCCGTCGAGATTTATCGGGCCTACGAATGGGCGCAGGCCTGCGATTTCCCGCAGATCAACATCGACCTGATTGCCGGCATGCTCAATGAAACGGAGGAGAACTGGCGGACCTGCGTGACCAAAGCAATCGACATGGCGCCCGACAGTGTCACCATTTATCAGATGGAGATCCCATACAACACGACCATCTACCAGCGCATGAAGGAGAACGACGAGATTGCAGCGCCGGTGGCGGACTGGGATACCAAGCGTGAATGGGTCAAGTACGCGTTCAGCGAGCTGGAAGCCAACGGTTACACCGTGACCAGTGCCACGACGGCGGTCAAGGATCCGGCCACGAAGTTCGTCTATCGCGACAAGCTGTGGGAGGGGGCCGACCTGATGTCGCTGGGTGTCGCGTCGTTTTCACATGTCAACGGCACGCACTTCCAGAACGAGCATCACATGGACGGCTACCTCGAGCGCCTCGAACGCAATGAGTTGCCGATCTACCGCGCTCTGACGCCGACCAGCGAAGAACTGATGATCCGCGAGCTGATTCTGCAGTTCAAGCTCGGTGTCGTGCGTCTGGGCTATTTCCAGGAGAAATTCGGCGTCGACATCACCGACCGTTTCGCCAGCCAGTTGATGGCCATGACCGAACGGGGCATGCTCGAAACGGATGACACCCAATTGCGTCTGACCCGTGACGGTCTCATGCAGGTTGACTGGCTGCTTCACGATTTCTTCCTGGAAAAACACCGCAATCAACGCTATGCCTGAGACCGTCGATCCGCTTTGGCCGCTGGCTGCATTCTACCGAACCGCGGGCCACACACTGCCCTCGATTACGCAGATCGAAGGTGGCGACATGCCACAGCCTTATGCGCAGTTACTGGTACACAAGATGGACATGACCGGGACGCTGGAACGCTACTATGACGACACCATCCACTTGAAAGTGATTGATACTGTGCGCGAGGGCAACGTCTATTCGCGCCAGGTCGCGCTGGTCCTGGATGCCGGCAAGCGCGCCGTCGAATTCGGCGCCATCTGCATGTATCTGGACGCCTTCCCGGCTCCAGTCCGGGAGTTGATCCTCAAGGACGATCGGCCGCTCGGGTCGATCATAACAGATCTCGCACTACCGCACCTTTCGAATCCACGCTGCTACTTCGCGGTGGAATCGGATGACTTGATCGCCAATGCCCTGCAGTTCACTGACCGCCGTACGCTGTACGGTCGCTGCAACATCATTTCGAGTAACGGCACACTGTTGGCGGACATCGTAGAGATTCTGCCGCCCCAAGAATGAACAAACCCTACGATGCAATTGTCGTCGGCAGCGGTCCGGCCGGAAGCACGGCGGCCTGCGGCCTGGCACAGCGCGGCCGGCGCGTGATCGTGCTGGACCGCGAATCGTTTCCTCGGTACGCTGTCGGAGAGTCGATGCTGCCGTTCTGTTATTTTCCGCTGCGCGAGATCGGCATGCTCGAGAAGATGAAGGCATCGGCGTTCGTGAACAAATGCAGCGTCCAGTTCGTCCGCGAAGACGGACGTGTATCGGCACCGTTTTATTTTGTCGACCACATGCAGCACGAAGCGGGCAAGACCTGGCAGGTCGAGCGATCTGAGTTCGATGCCATGCTGCTGGACCATGCACGGGAAAGCGGCGCCGAGGTACGCACGGGCGTCACGGTCACGGATCTGTTGCGCAACGAGAGCGGTGCTGTCACTGGCGTCCGCGCCAGTGACGATGAAGGCGACTTCGAGCTGCACGCGCCGATCACGGTCGATGCCAGCGGCCAGCACAGTTTTGCCGCCACGCGCCTGGGCTGGCGCATCATGGACCAGAACCTGAAAAAGATCGCGCTGTGGACCTATTACGAAGGGGCGGCGCGCGATCCCGGCCGCGACGCCGGCGCCACTACCGTGGCCTATGTCGGCGGCAAGAACTGGTTCTGGTACATCCCGCTGCAAAACGATCGGGTCAGCGTCGGGATCGTCGGTGCGCGCGATTATCTGTACGACGGCACGCGTGACCGCGACGAGATTTTTCAACGCGAAATAGTCAAGAACCCCTGGATCCGCGAGCATCTGGCACCAGGCAAACGCGTCGAAGACTATTTTGTGACCGGCGATTTTTCGTACCGGTCGAAGTATTGCGCTACCGACGGTCTGGTGTTGGCCGGCGATGCTTTCAGCTTCCTTGATCCGGTGTTTTCCTCCGGCCTGTTTCTGGCGCTGCAGATGGGTGTCATGGCCGCGGAAACCATTGATCAGGCACTGACGGACAACGACGTGCGGGCCTGGCGCTTCTGCGAGTACGGCAAGAAGAGCTGTAACGCGATCGAGGCTATGCGCGCTCTGGTCTATGCCTTCTACAGCCCGGACTTCAGCTTCGGCTCGATCATCAGGAAATATCCTGATCTGCGCGCTGACCTGACCGACTGCCTGATCGGGGATCTGCAAAAAGATTTCGACCCGCTGTTCAGCGCTATTGCAGAATTTGCAGATATTCCCGAAAAAATTCCGCACGGCGGGCCGATGTGCACCGCTCACTGTGCTTGCGCTGCGGTTTAGTTAAGCCGCGGGAAATCGGCAGGGTGTCATGAAAATCATTCAGTTAACAGCAGGCACGGGTAATTTCTACTGCGGCACCTGTCTGCGCGATCACGCACTGATCAAGGGGCTGGCAGATCTCGGGCATGACGCGACAATGGTACCGATGTATCTGCCCCTGGTGACCGAGACCCCGGCGGACAGCGACGTGCCGTTGTTCTTTGGCGGCATCAATGTGTATCTGCGGGAAAAACTCTCGTTGTGCCGCCATACGCCGCGCTGGCTCGACCGTTTGCTGGATAGCCCAGCGCTGTTGCGCCTGGCGGCGCGCAATGCCAGCATGACCAAGGCTCGGGATCTCGGCGAGCTGGCTTTGGCGGTGTTGCAGGTCGGGGACAGCCGGCAACGCAAGGAGCTGGATCGGCTGATCGACTGGCTGTCATCGCATGAACGGCCGGATGTGGTTTGCTTGTCGAACGCACTGCTGAGCGGTTTCGCCCGGCCAATACAACAGACGCTCGGGGTGCCCGTCGTCTGCACGCTGCAGGGCGAGGACGCTTTTCTCGACAGCCTGCCACCGCCGTTCGATGCAAAATGCTGGGACGCGCTGCGTGCCAATGTTGCGGAGATCGCAGCGTTCATCGCAGTCAGCGACTACTACGGCGAGACAATGCAGCGGCGGCTCAACATGCCTGCAGCCAAAGCGAATGTCGTGCGCAACGGCATCGACCTGTCGGACTTCGAGCATCTGGATCTGCGCCCGGCAGCAGTACCGACGATCGGGTATCTGACACAAATTATTCCCGGCAAAGGTCTCGAACGGCTGATCGACGCGTTCCTCGTGCTGAAGCAGGCGAATCGCATCGCCAACCTGACGCTGCATGTGGCCGGCAGCCTGGTGCCGGCCGAAAAACCGTTTCTGGCGCGCATGAAACAGAAGGTCGCGGACGCGGGTTTCGCCGCCGACCTCAAGGTATCGCCAAACATCGAGCGCCCCGATAAACTGGCGTTTCTGGCTTCGTTGTCCGTGCTTTCAGTGCCGGCGACCTATGGTGAATCTTTCGGACTGTACGTCATCGAGGCGCTGGCGGCAGGGGTGCCTGTGGTGCAGCCGCGGCACGCCGCGTTTCCCGAGGTCCTGACATTGGCCGGCGGCGGCATACTGTGTGAACCGGACGACACGGCAGCGCTGGCGGAAGCGCTGGGCACCTTGCTGGATAATCCGCAAGGAGCCCGGGCGCTGGGTTCCGAGGGACGCCGCGGAGCGTTCGAACATTTCGGCCTGCCGCGCATGTGCCGCGAGTTCGTCGATATTCTGGAACACACGACGGACCAGTAACGATTCGGGGTATCAGCGCCTATCTTAGTGCCGTTCGATTTTGCAGTACCAATTTCTCTCGATCGTGATTGGGAGATCGGCACTATACTGTCACATTAATGGCTGAGAGCGACCGTTCCACGGCAAGACAAGAAGAAACAAATCATGGCTTGGCAATTCATCTTCAAGAAGCGCGTCGAGTTTTGTGAAACCGACATGGCGGGTATTGTGCATTTCTCCAATTTCTTTCACTACATGGAAATGGCCGAGCACGCCTTCATCCGCTCGCTGGGCTATTCGGTCCACACGGAGATCGACGGCTGTCGGTACGGCTGGCCGCGGGTTCGCGCCGAGTGCGACTACCGGCAGCCGATCCGCTTCGAGGACGAAATCGAAGTGGAGCTGCTGGTCGCGGAAAAAAAGGCGAAGGCGATCGAGTATCGCTTTCACATCTACAAGGCGGGTGGGGATGCGCGTATCCTGGCAGGGGTCGGTACAATCGTCAGCGTCTGTGTCGCTATGCAGGATGACGGCGTCATGAAGTCGGCGGAGATTCCGGCGGTACTGGCGGATCAGATCGAAACCGCACCGGCCGCGGCACTGTCAGCCGGATAATCCTCGTCGTCGGTCAAACGACAGATCAACCGCCGCTGCCGTCGCGATTTCTGCGGCCGCTGCCATTTTGATTGCCACCACCGCTACCGCCGGACGTGGTGAGCGCATCGGGATTGTCCTGCAGAAAGGAACCGACGGGGAGCAGGAGCTCGTACTTTTCTGCGAGGTCGGCGTAGAACCCTTCGATGGCAGCATTCTGCCTCCGGTTTATGTACTGGTACATCATGATACCCCGGTTCGAACTGAAGCTGCGGTTTTCGGGGTAGAAGTGCTTAGCCACATAGATGATGACCGCACCCTTGGCTGTGTCCTTCGGCGCGGCGAGCGTGTCGTTTGGCGATTCCTCGGCGAGGTCTTTGACGACGGTCGGCGTATCGTCATCCGCGCCGATGGGATCGGGGCCACGGGAGAGCGGAAACGTCGTTTCTGTGAAATCGGCTTCAGCGGCTTCAGCGGCTTCAGCGAAGGAAGCGCCTGCAGCAATGCGTTCGGCGAGATCGGCATGCACGCCACGCGCGGCTTCGCGCGCGGCATCGAGGGCCTTGGCCGCCTGCAGGTCGGTTTTCGCCTGGCGTCCCATTTTCGAAAGCACCATCACGTCGCCATCGGCAGTTTCCTCCTTCAGCGACGACGGTGTCGTCGGCGCACTCTCAAGCCAGCAGCCCATGTAGACGTAATCGTCGCCAGCCACGACACCGGTATAGGGCCTGTTCTGGCTGCACTTTGCGCCGGCCTCGATGAGCTCGATACCATCACCGGGCACTTCGGGAATGACGGCGGCAGTGTCGCTGAAGAAGCCGCTGCTCACGCACAGCTTTCCACGGCCGGGTATACTGCAATGCTGCTGAAAAACCTTTGAGATCGCAAGCCCGTCTTCTTCGTTGTCAGTGGCATCCTGGAAGCCGTCGACAAAGGCGTAGGCTGCTTCGAGCGCCTGGGTCCGGGCAGTGTTCTCGCCATCGAGTGATTTGGTGCGGCTGATTTCGTCACGTATTTCCCGGAAAGGTTTGAATTCGCGTACGCCGAGCCTCTGCACGATGTTGAGGCCTTCGGCCGATTCGAAAATGTCACTGATTTCATCGTCCTTGAGTGACACCAGCGTGTCCTCGACTTCCTTCTGGAACGAGCCGACCGGGAACCAGTCGAGCAGGCCGCCCTTGAAGGCATTCGGACCGTCACTCTTAAAACGCGCGTTGCGGTGGAACAATTTCCCGTCCGCACGTACGTCGGCGAGGATCTTCTCGAGGCCCTCGCGGATTTCCTGCTTCTCCTCCGGTGTGGCGTCTTTCTTGACAAGCTTGAGGATACGGCGGCCTTTCAGTTCCTGGCTCTGGTACTTGTCCTTGTTCTTCTCGTAGTGGGCGCGCAGCTCCATGGTTTCGATGAGTTCATCGAGTGAATCTTCGTAAGGCAGATACTGACGCTCCTCGATCTTCTGAATGACCTGGAAGCCACGTTTGGTGGTCAGCACATCACTGATTTCTCCAACTTCGAGCTTGCGCGCGGCATTTCGTACTTCGCTTTCCAGGAACGTCTCGTCAACGAATCCGAGGTCACCGCCCTTGTCCTTCGTCTCAAAATCATCGCTGTGCAGTTTTGCCATTTCCTCGAAGTTCTCCTGGTCGCGAATGGAAGCCAACAGCGTTGTCAGCTCATCGCGCTTCTCCTTCATGACTTCTTCTGAGTCAGGCAGATTGACGGTGAACAGGATGTGGCGAAGATGGTGCTGGCGTTTGGCGAAATAGTCGTCCTTGTACTCGTCGTACGCGGCGCGCATTTCCTCTTCTGTAGGCGTAAAACCAGCGTCCCTTGCAAAGTCCGCAATTTTAAACGCGACGACCTGCAGCCTGGTCTGCGGCGGGGTCATGTAGCGTTCTTCCATGTTCTCGTTGAAGTAGGCTTCGACTTCTTCGTCCGTTACTTCGATGTCAATCAGGTGGTCTCCGGAGTTGAATCTCTGAATCTGCCCCTCGACCTGGCTGCCGCTGCGCAGGAAGTTGAGTTGCAGCTCGGTCGGCGTCACGGCGACGGACTGGGTGATGCGGTTTTCCATGCGATCAATGATGATGTTCTGCTTCCAAAGCTCATCGAACTCGTTGCCCTTCAACCCACGCTGGGACATGAAGAAGTCCCGCAGTTGGTTGAACCTGCTCTCGTCGTAGACACCCGGGGACCTCGCGTTGTTGGGGTCGGACGGAGATTGGAGCCCTCGATGGCTGGTGATGTAGGAGGTGAACTCCTCGGGTGTGACCTCGTCGATTCCGAGCGCCTCGGCCTCGCGCAGCACCCGAAGCCGGCGGAAAAGGTAATCGGAGACCGCGGAGATAACGGACTGGCTGCTGGTGGTGAAGCCCTGGTTGTAGTTGACACGGTACCAGAGGTCGAAGCTGAAAAATTGCTGCTCGATGTCGTCCTGGGTGATGGCGCGGTCGCCCAGTTTACCGACTGCACCTCCCTGGTTGAGGCCGCAGCCGGCATCGACACCGCCGATGCCAAACAGCAGAACGAGAGGTAAAACAAACACGATTACGAGAAAGGCCTTACCCATCGTCGGGTGGTCCATGAACCACCTATTCATTGTCGCAAGTGACATAGCATCCTCCAATTCAATGAGATCACAGCCGTTTCAGACAACGCTGTCCGGCTTGTGGCAAGTGTGTGTTCAGGTGTCGGTGACAACCATTTACAGTTATCGACGCAGATACGATACCCACGCGACACCGACGCCGCGCCGCAGTAAACAGACGATTTGAAATATACTGCGCTGGCCGATCACCGGCAAGGCGTCGGCAACAGGCTACTTGCAGATCTTTTGCGGGACCTGCAAGGTGATACAGAATCGCGGGAGAGTTCCTAAACGCCCTATTTATCGATATCCGCAACCACCTTCTCCCG
>DPYP01000370.1:0-8487 GCA_003545375.1 Lentisphaeria bacterium | reverse complement strand
GGTAGAGCAGGGTGAACGGCTCGGTCAGGCAGCAGGTGTTGAGGTCGAGCACGGTTGCCTCTGCAAAGGCTGCTCCGGTGTCGAGGATATGCACGATCGGAATCTGGTCGAACTGGAACTCGAATTCCGGCACGTACCGGCGGACGTAAACGCCGATAAGCTGGTTCCTCAGCATGAACGATTGGGGGGCACAGTAGATTCGCGGTCCCTGGGACTGCAGGAGCAGCGCCCGCAGTCCGTCGGCATCGGTTACGGTTGGCGGCAAGCCTGCCATCGCCATGTCGAACACAATGAAACGAGGCGCATCGGCAACAGCTGCAAAGACGCTTCCCTGCGTTTCGAAGAGAATCGTGGGTATTCCCGCACCCTGGCACAGAAAAGCAAACAGCGCTGCGCGGGACAGCGCCGACCCAGTGCCACTTTCCAGCGTGCGCGCCGGCAGGTCGAAGGGTGCCTCGGGTTGCAGCTGTGTGGTTTTCGCCAGCGCCCGGGCAATCTGCAAGGCGGTGCCGTGGTCGTCCGTCGGCAGGTCTGCGAGGAAGCTTGCCATACGCCCGATGTCCCGCCAATAGGCGTAGTCCAACTCGCCGCTGCGAGCGTATACGGCGGTTGCAGGCCATTCCGGCGGGGCATAGTCGTGAAACAACGGATCGACAAAATACCCGGGGGCTTTGAACAGAAGTTGTTCACCAACCAGTCTGACGGCGGCGACATCGATTTTCGCGGCATCGCACCACTGCAGTGTCACAGCACTGCGATCCCATCGCGCCCGTTCGATATACAGTCCTTTGAGACGGCGGTCGAGGGTGTGAAGCTCGGTATACGGCGGGCCATTGCGCTCGAGTGCCACGAAATGGTATTGAACAGTATCGGGATCGAACGGATGCAGCTCACAATCGCGAGCGAAATAGCGTACCGCGATATCTAGCTGTCGCATGGTGCCGTAAGTCTGCCCGAGAAAGCGGTTGATATGCGCGTAGTTCGGATCCAGTGCGTGGGCCTTTTCGAGATATGGCAAAGCCCGTTTCGGGTCTATGAACTTCTCAATGGCAATGGCTCCACAGCCGTACCAGCCATCAATCCGCCGCGGCGCTATTCGTGTAACTGCGTCGTAGCAATCAAAAGCGCGATCGTAGTCGCCGGCGAATTCGTGGTGTGCCGCGCCACGCTGCATCCAGCCGAGCCGAATCATATCGATGGTATGCCACAGGCTGAAAATCACCACGACTGCGAACAGTGCCGGGCCCCATCGTCCGGCTGGACCTGCGGGCTGGATAGTAATGTGACCGGCCGTTGCGGGCCCGGCTTGGTCACCTGCCGTCGTTGCTTGTACCAGGGCGCAGCGGCCATACAGCAGGCCGAGGCAGCACAGTGCAATAATGCTGGACGGTGGCTGCACCAGGGGTTTGTCCAGCATGGCATGCAGATAAATGACGAAGGCGCTGAAATGCGCAATCTGCAGGTATGCCGGTGCACCCCGCGGCAGTCGCAGGAGCGGCAGGATTGCGATCAGCCAGGCCAGTGCCGCCGGGATGCCGATGTTGGCGGCGATGTTCAGAAACTCGTTGTGCGGATGTGCGATAGTTTCCGATGCGACGGCACGGCGATGGTAGGATGATGTGGTCAGGTATTCGGCGTAGACATTGACGAAGCGGCCTGGGCCAACGCCAGTCACTGGGTGGTCGGCAGCCAGCTGGGCGGCGGTCTCCCACACCGGTATGCGGATGTCTTTGTCGACGATCTGGACGATACGCTCGTGGTTTGCGATGGCGCCGCTGCCACCAATGATCACGATGAGGGCGAGAACCAACAGCCGGACTCGGGCCCGCAGCCGATTGAGTCCAACGAACAGAAGATAACAGACGAGCGCCACCCAGGCGGCGCGGCTGGCACAGCGATGAATCAGCAGTAGTACGGGAGATATCGCAACGGCAGTGATCGCGAGGCGCCATGCCCGCCGGCGCAGGCCTCGGCACAGGGCATAGATGGCGATGGCACCCCACGGCGCCGTGGCCAACAGGCAGATAGCCATCCAATTGCGGTTGCCCGTGATGCCGACAACCTCTGTGCGGGCGTCGAATCCGTAGATCATCAGCAGCAGCCACAGTCCAGCAAGGACGACGACGGTACGTGACCAGCGGAAAGCGGCCTGGCGGCTGTAAAGGGCCATGGCCAATGGCACGGACAGGTAGCCAATGAAGCCGATAGTACGTTGCCAGTCGGCCGGCTGGCGGAGCAAATTGATGATGACAGCGACGGCGAGAACGGTCAGGCAGATGCGCCAGCGTCTCTGGACGTGTTCCAGGCCGGTCAGGAGGATTGGAACGGACAGGAAGGTGAGTACGACGAGGGCTGGGAGACGCATGTAGTAGGAGTCGCCGCCGCCGAGCCGATAGGGAATGAGCGCAATCGGGTAGGTGCAGAAGGTGAAGAAAGCGATAGCAGCGCCGAAGGACCGGTAGGCAAAAGTTGTCAGTCGTGTTGACATCGAACCAAAATATTGTAATGAGGTGCGGTGACGCGCGAGCCGTTGCCGTTGGCCGCTGGATGATGCCTAATTCGGTGATGCATTCGGGAGCGACCTTTAAAAAAGAACGAGGAGGCCGGATGGCCTCCTCGTTCAAGAGTCGATGATAGGACGACCGTGGTTACGGCTTCCCACCTTTGACATGCCCATCGATGA
This sequence comes from Lentisphaeria bacterium, assembly GCA_003545375.1. Classification (GTDB taxonomy): domain Bacteria; phylum Verrucomicrobiota; class Lentisphaeria; order JABSQK01; family CAJWLW01; genus CAJWLW01. The sequence continues at coordinate 5,804 of DPYP01000370.1, read as the reverse complement.
AGAGCGCATTGACCCATGCGTTATCCGGATGGTTGCCGGATTCGTCATAGGCCAGTGAGCTCGTGGTCGGGCTCTTGTTGGTGTCCTTAACCCCGCTGCCAACGAAAGTGTAGTCGCTGGGGTTTGAGGTGGAGGCCGGGTTGTCTTTACTCGGGCAACCGTAGACCTTACCATTTGACAAATACTTCTGGTCGGCGAGGTCACTGAGGTTTTCGTCAGTTCCGTCAGGGAAGAAACCGCCTTCAATGTCGTCACCAGCGTACATGATCAGGGCCAGGCCGATCTGCTTAAGGTTGCCGGCGCAGTTCATGCGGCGGGCCTTTTCACGTGCCTGATTAAGTGCCGGCAGAAGCATGCCTGCCAAAATCGCTATGATCGCGATAACGACCAGCAGCTCGATGAGGGTAAATCCTTTCTTACGCTTTTCCATTGTGCCTTCTCGTTGGGTTGGGTTGAGTCGGTTGTAATGTCGTCACCGGCGACGACGGGATAATCAATTTCGCCTGACCTGCGTCCGAGGCGAATCAGGCGAACCGTAAATTCATGTCACGGTACACCAAGTCAATTCCAGAGGATCACAGGTGAGATGCAACCACCGGAAATGGTAAAAAGCAAAACTTGTCGATCCCTCTCACCTCCTGCGTTTGAGCGTTTTGTCTTCGATTTCCCCAAATCGGTTTTGCCAACCTTATGGTCCGAAAATGTGAAATACGGGCGCTACTATAGCCACGCACATCGCGGATGCAAAGGCGACACACAAAAAAAATCAATCACCTTGGTTTTTCCATGCAGCTGCACCACCAACACAATCAATGTATTGTGGTTTGTGCAATGTCGACTTAGCACAAGGCATACCAAACACTATTTTTTTCGACGTAACTAATTATAATTAGCCCTGTTAAAGAATAATTCTGTTTGCCGGGTCTCACAGTCAGGTTCAAATCTTCACACAAAAAGTGTGAAATTCACGCAGCTATGTGTCGCTGCCGCGATCACAAAAAATCACGGGGCCAGCAAAATGTCAGACCAAAGCCCAACCGCTTCACCACCAGCTCAGTCGTTGGTGTCGATGCCCAGTGTCTCCATCTGATAACGCAAGGCATGCCGGCTGATCCCAAGACGCACCGCAGCCTTGTTCAAGCGCCACTTCGACTGCTTCAAGGCCTCGATGATCTGTGATCTCTTGAACGCCTCTACGGCATCTTTCAACGGCAGGTGGCTAAGCGACGCATGGTCAATCGGAGACGCGGCACCCTGCACCAGGTAATCGATCTCATCGAGGTTGCCGAGGATCACCACACGTTCCATCAGGTTTTGCACTTCCCGTACGTTGCCCGGCCACTGGTATTGATCGAGCCGGGTGATTATTGCCGGTGACAGCTCGATATCGTTGTGTTTAGGGAACTTGCGCTTGGCCTGATTCAGAAAGGTCTTGGCCAGCAACGGAATGTCGCCGTCTCGTTCACGCAGCGGCGGGATTTTGATATTGATCACGTTGAGCCGAAAATACAAATCCTCGCGAAAGTTGCCGCGCACGATTTCTTCCTTCAGATTCTTGTTGGTCGCTGCAATGATCCGCACGTCAGTGTGTACTGCCTCGATGCCGCCGACGCGGAAGAAGACTTTTTCCTGAATACCACGAAGCACTTTCGCCTGGACCGACAGACTCATGTCGCCGATTTCGTCGAGATACAGGGTGCCGCCGTCGGCGATTTCGAGCTTACCCGACGTGCGTTGATCGGCTCCGGTGAAGGCGCCTTTTTCGTGACCGAATAGCTCGGACTCGAGCAGCGACTCGGCGAATGCGGCGCAGTTCACTTCGATGAACGGTTGGCCGATGCGATCGCTGTGGTAATGCAGACTGTGTGCAACCAGTTCCTTGCCGACTCCGCATTCGCCTTCGATGAAGACCGTGGCGTCGGTCGGTGCGACCCGCGCGACGGTGTCTTTAAGTTGCCGCATCACGTCCGATTCACCAATGATGTCGGAGAGATTGTAGCGGCTGCCGATCTCGTTCCGCAGCATCAGGTTCTCGACCATCAGGTTCTCGTAATCGAGAGCCTTCTTGACGGTCACCAGAAGTTCCTCGGGCTGGAACGGCTTGGCCAGATAGTCGAAGGCACCGCGCTTCATGGCGTCGACTGCCGATTTCATATCACCGAAGGCCGAAATCATCATCACAGGAATCGACGGGAAATTCTCTTTGATGGCGGATAGAAACTTGATCCCGCTCATGCCGGGCAGACGCACATCGGATATGATCAGGTTCACCGGCTCTTTGTTGACGACATTGAGGCCGTCGCGGGCATCGCCCGTGGTGAGGACGTCGTAGTCCTCGGTCTCGAGGATGGCTTTGAGAGTCTCGCACATCACGGCTTCGTCATCGATCACCAATACACACGGTTTTGTCATTTTCGGCGTTTCCCTCTGTCGTCAGCCTGGCTTGTCCATGAATTTTCACGGTTGCATCAAGAAAACGCATGAATAGTCCAAGGCCAAAGTGGCCCTGTCTACCTTTTTACATTTGTTCAATTTCCGTCAAAATTCAATCGTTTCGTATCACACCGTGGAACTGATGACCAGCGGGAAACGGATTTCCACCAGTGTCCCATCACCGACGGTGCTGGCCAGATTAATCCTGCCGTTGTAGTTCTCTATGATATTCCGGACAATCGTCAGGCCCAGTCCGCTACCGGTCGATTTGGTCGTGTAAAATGCCTCGAACACCTGCTCGAGATTTTTTTGAGTGATGCCTTTGCCGGAGTCTTTGATCGTGATGATAATGACGCGGTTGATCTCGTCAAGTCCGGTTTCTATTGTCAGGCGTTTGCTGCTCTCATCCCCCATTGCTTCGAGTGCGTTGTGAATGAGATTAATAAAGACCCGCCGGAGTTGCCCGGCGTCGATCAGCAGCGGCGGCAGTTGCAAGTCATACTGTTTCTTGACGATCACTTTGTTGCCGTAGCCGGAGTCGCCGTATAAGGCCATGGCCAAGGCGCTGTCGATGTTCTCGTGCACATCTGATTCCTCGATGCGGCCTTCGCGTAATCGCGCGTAACCCAAAAGGTCTGTAATGATGCGGTCAGATCGTTGCACTGCGTCGTCGATGATATCCAGATGCTGATTGACTTTTTCGGCGTCCGACTTTCGAACATCGCTGCGGGCCAGGTACAGTGCGTTGGTGATGATCGCCAGCGGGTTCTTCAGTTCGTGTGCGACCTCCGAGGCAAGCTTGACCTGCGACGAGAATTTTTCGCGCCGCAACAGCAATTCCTGACTGGCAAGCCGCTCCTCCTGTTTCAGGTACAACTGGTTGAAGACGCCCCAGCCGCAGAAGCTCAGCAGTAGCAGAAGAATGAGTCGGAAATAGAACTGATTCGCGCTGAGAAACGCAAACGAGGCCTTGAAGTCTGTCGTCCAAAGATCCTTTTCCCAGTTCACCCCCATGTAGACAACTCCGATATATAGCGCCACAAACGAAATGTTTAGTACGGTCTGCCGGGTCAGCGACGGGAAATTGGCTGAATTCCGCGCAATCAGCGGGCAGTAAAACCAGTACAGCGGGCTGTTGATACCACCGGTCATCTTGATTATCCAGCACAGGAACAGACTGTCGATGAAAGCCAGGCCATAAGCCGAGAAGCGCACCGCTGCCAGGTTACGCCGAACCAGCTCGACTCGCAGCATCAGCACCAGGAAAGAGCTTGCCGCATAAATGCTGAGTGCCGTACGAAACTCCATCCAGGGTTCACCCGCATGGTCTGATACCTCGGCGGACTGCAGATACAGAAAGGCCGCCAGACAGACGACGACCTTTGCCGGCAACATCACCCACAGCTCATTCCGAATGATCCGGTTGATCTGGGTAAGCTCATCCTGGGCATAGATGCTACGCTTCCGTTCGCGGTGCTCACTGCTCTTTCCAGATGCCATCAGTTCTCAAGTCTGTAATCGTTACCGTTTCACCAACAGGACCCCAGATATCGGGATTGGTCGCTAAAAATACAGCCTCGGTGGGAATTGCCAAAGCGGCCGCCAGATGCGTCACGCCGGTGTCGTTACCCAGAAAAGCCGTAGCGCGGCTCGCCAGCGCCGTTCTCAAAGCTGTCACGGTGGGCGGCTGCACGACTTCGAAGGGCACCCCGGCAGCGGCGAAGCACCTCGTCAGCAGCGGTGCCACAGCTTCATCCGCTGCGCCAAATGAGATAGTCACGCTGGTCCCGCCTTGCGCCAGGAATTGTTTTGCGGACTCCGCAAACCATTCCGGGTCGGCGTTTTTCGCCGCAGCACCACTGCCGGGATGTATCCACAGCACTGCTGGTCTGCCAGTGGTCGTTTCGTCCGGAGGCACGGGCCGGCGCAGATGTGACGTGGTCAGCACGTCGGGTTCGGCGGACAGGCCGCTGTCCAGCAGAATCCGCAGTGCTGCGTGCGGTGGCGCAGCGGGCCGTGCATCGATGCGGCGAAAGGCGGTGGCGCCGAGCCGGCAGACAGCTCGTTGCAGCGTCCCGTCCGGATCCGGAAGCAGGCAGAATACTTCCGCATCGGCGAATACCGCTGCCAGGTCTGGCATTGCATTCGACCACAGGCTCGCGAAGCGGGCGCTGTCGATGTCCGTAAAACCGTCCGCCAGACCGTCAAGCGCGATCAACTGATGCCAGGCGTGACGGGTGACCAGATGAACAGCTCGCCCGTCCGCCTGTAGCCGTGCAAGCAACGGCAACGTCAGCAGAAAGTCGCCGAGCCCGCCGGATCGAATGACTACGGCACGGCTCAAAATGTCGTCGCGAGCGTTGAAAATCTCGTAAAATTCCTTGATCCCACCACTTGCATGGCGCCGTTTTAATTCCTATATTGAATGTTTTCCCGTTACAACTTCGGGGTAGTCCGGACACGCGGTGCAGTGTCGCCGCCAACTGATTGAGACAGATCTCATGAAAACTTACCTGGCCAAAATAGACGAGGTTGAGCGCAAATGGTATGTGGTCGATGCGGAGGACAAGATTCTCGGTCGACTCGCCGTTGAGGTTGCCAATATTCTGCGTGGCCGTCACAAGCCAACTTACACGCCGCATGTCGATACCGGCGACTTCGTCATCGTGATCAACGCTGAAAAGGTGAAGCTGTCCGGCAACAAGAGCCAAGACAAGAAGTACCAGTTTTATTCCGGCCACATGGGCGGGCAGTCGGAAAAGACGGCGGCGGAAATCCGCCAGACGAAGCCGACATTCATGGTCGAGGCAGCGGTTCGTGGCATGATGCCGAAAAACACTCTGGCTCGTGGCCAGTGGAAAAAGCTGAAAGTTTACGCCGGAGCTGAGCACCCGCATGAGGCGCAGCAGCCGGAAGCACTAGAACTGTAATATGACATCGCGGACCTTCAAGGGCCTGCGAATTTCCGGAGGAAGCAGATGGATTTTACATGGGCAACAGGCCGTCGAAAATGCAGCGCGGCGCGGGTGCGCATTCGTGCCGGCAGCGGCCGTGTGACAGTCAACAGGCGTGATTTTGAAGAATACTTTCCGACCGAGGCTCTGCGTGGTTATATCCTGCAGCCGTTACAGGTGACCGGCGCCGAAGGCAAGTACGACATTATCTGCACTGTCAAAGGCGGCGGTGACGTCGGTCAAGCCGGTGCGGTGCGGCATGGCTTGGCACGCGCTCTGGTCAAAACCGATCCCAGTTTGCGCGATGTCCTCAAGGAAAGCGGTATGCTCACCCGAGACAGCCGTGTCAAAGAGCGTAAAAAGCCCGGGCAGCCGGGGGCTCGCAAGCGCTTCCAGTTCTCCAAGAGATAAACTGGA
>DPYP01000388.1:0-3518 GCA_003545375.1 Lentisphaeria bacterium | reverse complement strand
GCCCCGTACAACGCTTTCGTGTCGCACGCGGCGTTGCAGCAAGCGATCGGTCGCGAAGGACTGGTCAACCTGGTGCTGACTGAGCACGAGCAGATCCCCGACATTGCCCTGGTGAATGCCTGGACACCTGCCGATGCCGGCCTCGCCGTGCATGACGGTGTCGATGTCGCCAATCGTAGTGAACTGCGCAGCCGCCGGGTATTTTTCGACCGGGCAACCGCTGCTGCTGCGACTGCGCAGCCGGGTGCCGCGCGGGTTTTGACCTACTTCGTCAACGAGCTGCGCATCGGCGACCGGGCCACGCCATATTCGATGGTCTCGGCATTGGACCCCGCCCTGTTGCCGATTGCCGATCTGCGTGACGACGAGATCATCCTCAATCAATGGTGTGCCGATGACCTCGGTGCGCAAGTCGGCGATTCGCTGTCGTTGAAATTCTACGTGCTCGACCGTGGCCGGCAACTCACCAGCCGCGAGGCGAATTTCATAGTTCGCCAAGTGATTCCGACTGAAGGAGCCGGTATCGACCGCTCGATGATGCCTGATTTTCCCGGCCTCGGTGTCGCCGAAAACTGTCGCGACTGGAACACCGGTACGCCGGTGGATCTCGACCGTATCCGTGACAAGGACGAAAAATACTGGGACGATCATCGCGGTTCGCCTAAAGCGCTCATCACCTGGCAGCGCGGCAGCCGCATCTGGGACAATCGATTTGGCACGGTCACCGCTGTGCGCTATCCGCAATCATCCAATGCGGCGGGTAATCTGGCTGCTGCGGTGCTGGCAGATCTCGATCCCGCAGCGCTCGGGTTGCAGAGCACAGCCGTAGGTGGCCAGGCCCGCGATGCGGTGGCGCTCGGGATGGATTTCGGCGGGCTCTTCATCGGCTTCAGCTTTTTCCTGATCATCGCGGCCGTGCTGCTCACGGTTCTGATGTTTGTTTTTCATCTCGATCAGCGGCTGGTCGAGCAGGGCACTCTGGCCGCGCTGGGCTTTGACAGGCGGTGCATCGGGTTCATTTACCTGGGCGAAGCAGTGTTGTTGTGCACGCCGGCGGCGATCTGCGGAGCGGTTCTCGGGGCGTTGTACACGAAAGCGATGATTCACGGCCTGGGCACGACTTGGCGTGCCGCCGTCGGTGACTGGACGTTGTACACGCACAGCGAACCGCGGACGTATCTGATCGGTGCGCTCAGCGGTATTGCAGTCTCGCTCGCGGCGATCTGGCTGGTGCTGCGCCGGCAGACGCGGACGACCGTCGTCCGGCGGCTTGGCGGCGGTGCCGCTGCCGTCGTGCAACGCCGGTGCATGTGGCCTGCGGTGATTGCACTGGCAACGGGCTTGCCGGTGCTGCTGCTGTTGACCGCCGTTGACACGGCAGGATCGGCGCCGGTTGTTTTCTTTGGGATCGGTGCCCTGCTGCTGGTGTCAACTCTGGCTGGCTGTGCCTGGTGCATCGGTTGGCTCGATCGCCACACGATGGTCACCGGGCCACGTACGATCGGCTGCCGGAACGTCGGCCGGCGTTCCGCCCGCAGCCTGGCAGTCATTGGCATGCTGGCCTGCGCAACGTTTCTGATTGTCGCGCTCGAGTCGCAGCGTACGCAGCCGCAGGTCTGGTCGGATCGCAGTTCTGGCACGGGTGGTTTTGCGGTGTTCGCATCGACAACGCATCCGTTGTACGTCGACCCGAACGGCGAAGAGGCGCGACGCGATCTCGGACTGGACGAGCCGCCGTTCGATCGTGTGCAGTTCGTGCCGATGCGGCTGGTCGACGGCGACGACGCGAGCTGCCTGAATCTGAATCGGGCGATACAGCCGCAGATCACCGGCGTCGACGTCGAGGCGTTGGCCAGGCGTAATGCCTTTACGTTTCAGAAGACGAGTGCACCACCCGGCGAGACCCCGTGGGACATGTTGCGTTACCAGCCCGGCGCCAATGCAGCTCCGGCTGCACTCGATTACAACACGATGATGTACAGCCTCAAGCTCAAACTTGGTGACACGCTGACCTACGTTGATGATTTCGGCGAGCCTTTCACATTCCACATCGTCGCGGCGTTGCGGCCCGGAATGCTGCAGGGGATGTTGCTGGCGGACGCAACTGCCCTTGAGGCGCGTTTCCCGGCGAGTGCCGGCTTTCGCATTTTCCTTGCGGACGCCGCAAAACCGACCGACACGGACGCTATCGACGCTGCAGCACTGGCAACGGCGATGAACCAGCGGTTCCGTGATTTTGGAATGGACGCGATACCTGCAGCGACGCGATTGGCGGCGTTCAACCGCGTGCAGGACACATACCTCTCGATCTTTCAGGTGCTGGGCGGGATCGGCGTCGTGCTCGGAGCGTTTGGACTGGCGGTCCTGGTGCAGCGCAACGTTGCGGAACGTCGGCCCGAGCTGGCGCTCATGCGGTCATTGGGCTTTCCGGTGTCGGCACTGCGGCGGCTGGTGCTGGCAGAGCACTGGGTGCTGCTGGCGGCTGGCCTGGCCTGTGGCGTCGTTTCAGCGCTGGTTGCCGTACTGCCGACATTCACCGACAGTCGGGCTGACCCGCCTTGGGCAGCGCTGGCACTTGTACTTGGCGGCGTGCTGCTAAGCGGTATTATATCCACACGACTTGCGATCCGGCGCGCGTTGCAGGGAGACCTGATCAGCGGCTTGCGACGAGAGTGAATCAAAAACGGAGTGACCGATGAAGAATCTGCTGAGTCTGGAAGGGAAGCTGGCGATCGTTACCGGCGCGGCCAAAGGTATCGGTGAGAATATCGCCACGTTATACCGCGATCATGGCGCCGGGGTCGTGATCTGCGACATTGACGACGACTGCGGCGCGGCGACGGCGGAGCGACTCGGTGCGACGTACAGGCATTGCGACATCAGTCGTCAAGAGGACGTGCAGAGTCTGTTCGAATTCACCGAAACCGAAATCGGGCCCGTCGATATTCTGGTCAACAATGCAGGGTGTGGAAAGGTCGTGGAAGGCGGCCGCGCCAGTGTCGAGGAATTCCGCACGGACGTGTGGCTCGAAAAAATCGACATCGACCTCAACGGCACGTTTTTCTGTTGCCGGCAGATGTCGGAGCGCATGGTGGCGCGCGGCAGCGGTTGTATCATCAACATCGCTTCGGTTGCCGGGGTTGTGGCGCTGCAGAAGCAGATCGCCCACGATGCTTGCAAGGCGGCTATCATCAAAATGACCGAGTGCATGGCGATCGAGCTCGGGCCCAAAGGGATCCGTTGCAATGCGATCTCGCCCGGCTCGACAGTGACTGCGGCGACGAAATCGATCTTCTATGCCGACGACGGTTCGCCGAACCCGGCCGGCCAGGAACTGCTGACGTTTATCCCGCTACGCCGCCCCGGCGAGACCAGCGACATTGCCGGCGCCGCCTTGTACCTGGCATCCGATCTGGCGTCCTATGTCAACGGACACAATCTTGTGGTCGATGGCGGCTGGATTGCCGGCTTCAACCGCAACTTCTGAGGGTGCCGGCGCCGGCAGCGATCGTAGCGGT
>DPYP01000128.1:3904-4526 GCA_003545375.1 Lentisphaeria bacterium | reverse complement strand
CCCACCTGCCACTCGCCCAATAGTCGTAATTCTGTCGACGAATGTCATACGTTCCCCTCTCTTCTGAATTCCGATTTTGACCGTTAGCTTTCGTTACTGTAACAGCCTAATTTATGCCCTTTCCGCACGACATCTGAATCGTCCGACCAATTCTCAGGAACCGCCAACCATGACTGAGTTGAAACTTTACCGAATCAACAAATCTTCGCTTCATGGCAAGGGTGTATTCGCCAGAACCGATATTCCGAAGGACACGAAAATCATCGAATATGTCGGCGAGCGGATTACCAAGAAGGAGTCACAGCGTCGCGCCGAGGCGCAATTGAACTCGAGCAATGGCAGGAAAAGCAAGGGTCAGGTCTATATTTTCGAGATCAACAAACGCTACGATATCGACGGCAATATCCCGCAAAACAAAGCACGGCGAATCAATCATTCCTGTGCGCCGAACTGCGTGTCTTTCATCGAGAAAGGCAAGGTATGGATCTACTCGCTGAAGAAAATCAGTGAAGGCGATGAACTCACCTATGACTACGGGTTCTCGCTCGACACCTATGAGGAACATCCATGCGCCTGCGGCAGCAAAAAATGCCTCGGCTATATCGTACGCAAGGAGGATCGG
>DPYP01000128.1:771-3547 GCA_003545375.1 Lentisphaeria bacterium | reverse complement strand
GAAGGAGAAGAAGGAGAAGAAGGCAAAGAAGGCAAAGCAGACGAATTGACCCGAGACTCAAACCAAGTGAGCAAGACATGACGAATCAGAAAGTTGCAATGGTGACAGGTGCCGGCTCCGGCATCGGCAAAGCCAGTGCTCTGGCGTTGGCAGCGGACGGACACGCAACAGTCCTGGTCGGCCGTCGCCGGGAGCGGCTCGAAGATACAGCCGCAGCGGCCGGGGCCGATGCCACAACCCTGGTTGCCCCGGCAGACGTGAGCGATCCCGATTCAGTGCGCCAGGTGTTCGACCGAACCGTGGAAACTTTCGGCCGGCTCGACGTACTGTTCAACAACGCCGGTGTCAGTACCTCCGCCGCCTTGCTCGAAGATCTGCCTTTCGACGAGTGGCAGTCGATCGTGAATATCAATCTGACCGGTTCCTTCCTGTGCACCCAGCAAGCCTTCCGCATCATGAAGGACCAGGACCCGCAGGGCGGCCGCATCATCAACAACGGGTCGATCTCGGCCTACGGACCACGCCCCTCCTCGGCCCCTTACACAGCTACCAAACACGCCATCACCGGCCTGACGAAATCAACCATTCTCGACGGCCGCAAGTACAACATCGCCTGTGGCCAGATCGACATCGGCAATACCGATACGGAGATGGTCGCCAAGATCAAGACCGGCGTCCCGCAAGCCGACGGCAGCACCAAAGCGGAACCCACATTCGACGTCGCGCACGTCGCACAGACGATCGTCTATATGGCCGGCCTGCCGCTCGATGCCAACGTATCGTTCCTGACGATTATGGCCACGAAAATGCCGCTCTACGGACGCGGCTGATACGGAACAACCCACGACCAACGCAGAGATCCGTTCTACTGAATAAAAAAAGCGCCGCCGGCAGTCGCCGGCGGCGCTTTTTCTTTGTATTCGATCAGCCGATCAATCTTGGGTGAGGTGCTTGTCGAGGAACTCGCGCAGGCGCTTGTCCAGCTCCCAGTCGTATGGATCGTCCGTAAACCGCAGCATATCGATGTTGTCCGGCAGATTCATGTCACGCGGCATACCATAGATATTGCCGCCTCCGACCGAGATGTACTCGATGATGTCCGTCGGCAAACGATACGTTGTCAGCACCGACCGGCCGTACCAGAAGAACGAATTGCGGAGTACCCCGATGGTATTGTCCAGCACAACGCCCTGTGCATCGAAGTTGCCGCCCCGGAACCAGCTCTGCAGCTGCCGCGGCGGCGCCCCGATCACATTGCTGTTCCACAGCAGCCTGGCGGTGGGATCGCCGATCGAATCGACAGCCGCAGGCCCTGCACTGCCATTTGCCAAACCGGCAAGACCGGTAATGAAGCCGATGTCACCGTCGTCGGCAGGGATATTGCCGACAAGGACTGACCCGGCGACGATTTCGACAAAGTCGACCGGATTCCCCACCTGATCATCGGCAATCAGCCTAACCTCACCTGTCGGTGTGCGGATATTGATCAGTCTGCTGTCGGCGATGTCCGAGATCCCGCCAGTCACTGAATTGAGTTCGACGTCGCCGCCGGCAGTGACCGACTCAACATCCAGGTTGATGTCACCGTCCACGTTCCGGACGAGCACACCGAAATCAGCACTGATACCGGCGGCAGCGATCGTGATGGCGCCCGCGGCGTCCGACACGATAGTGACCGAATGGGCATCGTCGATGTTGCCGTTGAAAAGATTCACATCGCCCGCAGCGACACCGTTGATCTGCATGGCACCGGAACCCGTGATGCTGATGTCGCCGGAAGCCGTCGTCGTGCCGGTGACCGTCAACAGTTCGTCACCGCTGTTCTGCAGAACAATATCCGCATCCTCCCCACTGGTGACGCCCGTGAAATCAACGTCGTCATCGATCGCGTTGACAATCGTGATAGTACCGCCAAAGCCGGTCGTCGCCGCGTCGATATTAATTGTCTTCGTGTCGACATTGATCGTACCGAACGCATCGAGGTCGATATTGTCCGCCGTCAGGTCGGCATCCGCGTCGCCGGGATTCTGTGCAGCAATGCTGTTGCGGCCGCCATCGATGGTTATACTCGCCCCAGCAGCAGGCGCCACAACGTCATCGACGAGAACGCCGTTACCCGCAATAGCGACGTTGCCGGTGGTCGCCGTCAGGCCGGCATCGTTCATGAGCACGCCGCCGTCGCCGTCGCCGTCGAAATCGGCGGTCAGGCTGATGCCGCCGACGGCTGTGACATTCGTGTTGGCCGGTGCCGAAGTGCCGGCGCCGACGCCAATATCCTGCAGGGCAGTGATCGCGATGTTGCCGGTCACGGCCAGGTCACCGTCGATATCAACATTGCGGCTGGCGATGTTGGCGTCGCCGCCAACCCCGAGCGAATTACCGGTACCGGCGACGAGACCGTCAGCGTTGGTGACGTCGCCTGTCGACGTGATATTCAGATTACCGTCGATCAAGCCGTCGGCGGCGTTGGTGATTCGCACGTTACCGCCGGTAATTGTCAGATTATTGACTTCGTTGTCGGTCGCATCATCGCTGCCGAGACTGTCGATTGTTACGGTGCCCTCGGCCGCTGCCACGGTGAGATTGCGCACCTCGGCCGCCGAGACGTTCTGCAGCGTGATGTCGCCATCTTCACTGGTCACCGTGCTGTCGCCACCTGGAACGTCCAGCAGCAGGTCGTCGTTGACCGTGATGTCGCCGCCGGCCGTCAGGTCAGCGCCCGTCGCCAAGGTCAGCGCCGTGTCACCGTCGAGATCCAGGTCGCCTTCAGGGCCGG
>DPYP01000128.1:0-437 GCA_003545375.1 Lentisphaeria bacterium | reverse complement strand
CTCGATCGATTGGTTGATGTCAAGCGTACCGGTCGCGTGCAGGTCGAGGCTGCCCTCGTCGTTGTGCAGGTCGGCATCGACGGTGATGTCCGCCGAATCAACCGTCACACCCGCGGTACCGGCCGGCACGTCGCTGCCGATGACATTACCGTTGTTGTCAAAGGTGATGGCGTCGTCGGCATTGATGTCGACCCTGCCGTTGTCGCTCGACACCAGCTCGCTGATGCTGATATCGCCGCCGGCGTCGGTGGCGTTGATGGTGATGTCGCCGCCGCCATGGATATTCGCATCGGCATCCACCAGGTCCGTAGTTGCGTCACCGATGGTCACATCGCCATCGGCTGCGATATCCGCATTGATATCGACGGTACCGTCGATGGCGCCGCTGATCGACAGATTACCCGGCAGATGCACGATGCCGTCGAGCGTGACGCCGA
>DPYP01000290.1:0-6677 GCA_003545375.1 Lentisphaeria bacterium | reverse complement strand
AGCCCTGCTTGGCCTTGTCAAAACCATGACCGTACGCGCCCTCGACCGACGTTGCCCCGTGCAGGCGACGACTTGTCAAGGTCTCGTCCCAGAGCCAGTCGCTCTCGAATTCAACCCCCTCAGGGGGGGCATCGTTGAACCAGAAACGTTCCAAACCGAGCCGTCGCAGCTGCAGCATCTGTATCTGCCCCTCGACCGCGTCGCCTTCAACATCGACGACGACTTCAGCGATACTGCGGCGCGGGCCAGTGACGTGTGGGACATTCGGCGCGCCGACAACTGGTGCACCCGGGATATAGGCCGGATACCGCACGACAGTCTGCAAGGCGACGATTTCCGGACGATCGAGCATGTTCACCTGATACTGCTTGCTCCAGGTGCCGCTGCCGTAGACGCGATAGGACAGCGAATGCTGCAGCCCGGTGAGCTGATAGCTGGTATGATTGTCCTCGACTGCCGGAAAGGTGAAAGCCAGCTTCTTTTTCTCACCCTTGTTATCGACAGTAAAAATTTCGAGACGCAGCGGATCGTCGCCGCCGGGACGGTCGACCTCTCCTTTAGTGACTATGACATTGAAGTCAAGATCGGAACCGCGCAACGTGTCGTAGCTGCCGGGCGACTTCTGGTCGCCCACAAGGACGTGGTACGAGACGCTGGTTACCGGCGGGATATCGGCGAACGGCTTTAGGATACGTGCCAACGCGTTGGGCAGGCGGGCAGAGGCAATAGAGAAAGCAACGGCAAGGACCACGAGCGAGCCAAGTGCGAAGATCGCGGAACGCTTCAGGCTGTACCGGTCAAGCGCGTCCTGTGGCCGAAAATTGCGAATACGCTGGAGCGCCTCGTGGATCAGCCGACGGTGGAAAGCCGACGATTGCGTCGGGGCGTTGCCGGCGGCAAGGTCCACGCAGCTGACAATGCGGTTGTGAATGCCGGGCATTTCCCGTTCGATGCGCCGCGCCACAATGCCACTGCTGAGTTCTCTCAGCAGTGGTCGTAATGCGCCAATGACAAAGACCCACGCGGCTGGCACCACGATCAGCAGCAGGCAGATCACACGGAACACTGGCGACCATGCCATGACCAAGTCGGAGACAGTGACTATCAACACTGTGCTCAACAGCACGCCAACCGTTATGCCAACGCCGGTAACAACCCAGCTCGAGCGCAGCAGCGACCGCGTTCGATCGATCAGGCGGAGGATCGGCGAAGCATTGCCGCTATCGTCGTCGATTGGTGTGGTATTCTCTTTCATGGGATTCCGTTCTACTCCGGAGCCGGCAAAGCCGCATGGGGGCGAGAGGCGAAAAGGTCAATGAAGGGGTTTTCCGATCCCTCTTGCCTTTCACTTTTCACTCTTTGACTCATAAGGTTCTCGTCCTTCCACAATTATCCACAAAAAGCGACTGCCCCTCACCCTTAATTATTCACCAACATTCTTCGTGGACCTACTGAAAGTTTGTGAATAATGCAGGTTCAGACACGTCACGGTGCACTGCGTTCGGTCGTTTCGTCGATGTTGGCGCCGGTCATTTTGCCGAGCCAGGTGCCGCGGACAAACTCGCGCAACCGCTGCGACGAACTGAGCCGACTTTCATCGTCATCGTCGCCTACGGGGCCGCCGAGGGTTGAGAGAAAGAACTCGATACCGATGATGATGAACAGAATCACGATCAGGGGCCGCCAGATCTCGTGTTCGTCACCGATACTGCCGTGCAACTGCTGCGCTTCGGCCGAAGCGTCAATTGTAGTCATCTTCGTGTCCGGCAGGAGCGCAGCAACCTGTGGACCGGTCAGGGTCGTAAAATCGGATTCCTCCGGGCTAAGGTTGACAGCGAACGACCGTCGACCGTGTCGTGACTCGTCGGCGCTGCGCACGTTTATTGTATAGAAACCTTGTTCAGTTGTGCCGGAAAAGGCGCCGACCAGCCGGGAGTTTGAACGCGCGAGCGGGATCCGGGTAATGCGGCCGGCGTTGTCGGTGACAGTTGCCTCGGCGGGTGCCCAGGATTGGTCAACGAAAATTTCTGCGGCAGCCCCCGCAGCCACCACGGACGGCCCTTCGATTTCCGACGCACGTTTTACGTAGCCGATCATGCGCAGGACCAGTGGTACAAACTCCGGACGCAACGGCAGGTTCGACCACTTGGTGTTGAATGGAAAGGCTGTAAGCAGCACTCGGCCGTTCTCGAAGCGGCTGTCGATGATGGCGGGGGCACCGTTGGAGAACTGGGCGATCGGCCACGAATTGCCGCTGACTTCCGGCAGTATCAGCGTGAAGCGACGGTAGATGTTGACCTTGGTCAGGTATTTTTGCTCACCTGCGAAGACCGCAAACACGGGATGCGCAAAATCTATGGCCCCGAAGTGATCAAAAGTCGACGAATTGTCGGGGTCCCCATAGGCCTGGCCGAGCCGCGGCGACAGCAACACATCCTCGGGCCTGCTGGGTGCCTTGAAGAACTGCTCGCTCCAAAGCGTCGGATCGGTGCGGTCTCCGGGAAAAATCATCAAGCCGCCACCGTTCGCGACGTAGGACGTCAGCAACTGAAACTGTGCCGGTTGCAGTGCGCCACAGTTGGCCAGGATCACGACATCCGCATCAATCAAAGCATCCGCTCCAAGGCCAGCCTCCGGGATGTCAACAACATCGAGTGTACGAATAAGATCCTTTTCCGTTGCCAATTCCGGACCATCGAGGGGAACGATGTGAGTCTCGACTTCCGTGTCGGTCGCAATCATCGCGGTGCGAAGGTACAGCCCCTCGTTCTCGCGCGGGTCGGCTGACGGATTGCCGTTGACCAGGACAACCTTGAAGCGCGGTGCCACGTTCAGGCTGAAACGGAAAACGTCGTCATCGGGGAAACGATCGGATGGAATCTCATATCGCCCGTGCATCATGCCCGGTTCGTTCGGCGTATAAACAACCTCCGCGGTCGCTGTCGCGCCGGGTTCAAGGGACAGGGTGGGACGCGCAATCTCCTTTTCGTTGACGTATACACTGACGGTCACATCGACCGTCTCGGACTCCGAAAAGTTGGAGACGCGCGGTTGCAGAATGACCGGCAACCCGACAATCGCTTTCTGATGCTCCGGGGCGTTGCCGATAATCGCGGTGTTCGAGAACTCCTGGTTCGATCCGACATTCACAACGATAATTTCGGTACCGTCCGGGACCACCCGACGACGGTCGCTGTCGTTGAATTCGCGCCAGCTGCTCGTCTGCAAATCGGTGAAAAGGTAGATGAGCGGCGCGTTCAATTGGCCCGTCTCCGGCCCATAGAGATGGGCAAACGTCGCGAACAAGTTGGCGCGCCCCGGCGTGACTGCCAACGCATCTATGCTGTCTCGGATCGTTTTGACATCCGCCGAAAATCGGTCGCAGATTTCCAGTGGCCTGGCAGCGGCTTGCAAGACGGTCACGTGATCGTCACGGTTCAGTCGGTCAAGGATCTGCAGCGCGACGCGCTTGGCGCGTTGCATCGAGGTCTCGCCTTCGGTCTTTGCAGCCATGCTGGCGGAACCATCGATGATCAGCACGATATTGCGACCGGAACCGCCCCCACCGAACAAAGCGTCCCAGTGCTTGATGACGGGACGCGCTATAGCGAGAACCACAAGCAACAGGAAAAGCGTGCGCAGGAAAGCGATCAACCACTCGAGAAACTTCATCCGTCGACGCTGCTGGATATAGCTGTCGAAAAGAAAACGAAAGGTGCTGAGTTCAACCGTCTTCAACCGCTGCAGCGTCAGAAGATGCAGGATGACCGGTATCGCGGCCAGCGGCAAAACCCAAAGCAGACCCAGGTTCAGGAAGTTCATAGGAATTCAGGAGTAAATCATCCTATCCGCATTCGCTTGTCGAGGTACGCGGCCAGGAAGTGATCGTACGGTTCACTGGTGTTCACCAGATTGTAGCTGATGCTGCGATCGGAACAGTCACCCTTGATGCGCGTAAGAAATCCGTTGAGACGCTGCATGTATTGTTTCCGCAGGCTCTTTGGATTTACCGACACCAGGCCGGCACCTTCCATGTCTTGGAAACGAGTCTGGCGATCGTAGGGAAATGTCAGTTCGGCTTCGTCCATCGTATGGAAGACCAGTACCTCATGATTGTTGTGCCGGAAGTGCTGCAGCCCGTTGGCGACACTCTCCTCGTTGTCGATCAAGTCACTGATGACAATGACGAGCCCACGCCGCCGCGTTCGCTCCGCAGCTTCGTGGAGCACGGCGCCGATATTGGTTTCTCCGCCCGCTTCGATGCCTTCGAGAGTTTCAAGGACTCTTCGATGCTGCGATGGATGGGCGCGCGGCGGAATGCTGTTGCGCACCTTGGTATCGAAGAGCAGCAGCCCGACAGCATCGTTCTGACGAATCAGCAGATAACTCAGCGCCGCGGCCAGATAAGCTCCGTAGGTGAGTTTGTCGATCTCTCCGCTCTTGAACGCCATTGACCGGCTGCAATCGAGCAGGATGTAGGCGCGCAGGTTGGTTTCGTCCTCGAACAGCTTGACGTAGTACTTGTCGCTGCGGGCCAGCATCTTCCAATCCAAACTGCGCAGGTCGTCGCCCGGAGTGTAGGCGCGATGGTCGAGATACTCGACCGAGAACCCGTGATACGGACTGCGATGCCGTCCGGTGAGGAACCCCTCGACGACCTGTTTGGCGACAAGTTCCATATTGCCCAGACGCGCCAGGCCGACAGGATCGAGATATTGGGGGTCAGCCATGGAATGGCAAGTGGCGAGTGCGAGTGGATTTAAGTTTGCTGCCTTGGGAGGCGCAGATCAAGCCGCGCGACACATTCCGGGTCTAAGAGTCTTCGTCGATGACCTCGAATAGTTTTTCGACGATGTTGTCGGTCGAAACGCTATCACTTTCGGCGGCAAAACTGGTAACCAGGCGATGGCGCAGCACGGGCAAGGCGACGTAGCGTATATCCTCAGTTGACACGTGTACGCGCCCGTCCAGGAGCGCGTTGGCTTTCGCCCCGATCAGTAACGCCTGACAGGCGCGGGGGCCGGCGCCCCAAGTCAGGTACTTGCGAATGAAATCGGGCGCGTCATCCGACTTCGGGCGCGTCGCTCTGGTGAGACGGACGGCATAGCCGGAGACAGAACGACTGATCAGAACCTTCCTCACGACCTGCTGCATCTCGAGGATGTCCTCGCGGCCGAGCACGGCCTCCAGTTTTGGCAAGCCCCCGGCCGTTGTCATTTCGGCAATCTGCAGTTCCTCGTCGAAGGACGGATAGTCCACCTGGATTTTGAACATGAACCGATCAAGTTGCGCTTCCGGCAGTGGGTAGGTCCCTTCCTGCTCAATCGGGTTCTGAGTACCGAGGACGAGAAACGGTTTCTCCAGGTTGAAGTCATCACCGGCAATCGTGACTTTGAACTCCTGCATGGCTTCAAGCAAAGCAGCCTGAGTCTTCGGCGGCGTCCGGTTGATTTCGTCGCCGAGGATGATGTTCCCGAAGATCGGGCCCTTCACAAAGCGCATGCGACGGCGACCGGTGCCTTCTTCCTCTTCGAGGATTTCCGTCCCGGTGATGTCTGAGGGCATCAAGTCCGGCGTAAACTGGATGCGGCTGAAGTCGAGGGCCAGTAGATCGGCGATGGTTGAGATCATCAACGTTTTTGCCAGCCCGGGCACACCCTCCAGCAGGCAATGCCCCTGGCTGAACAGCGCCATCAGCACCTGCTTGAGCACGTCGTTTTGGCCGATGATCGTGCGCCCGAGTTCTTGCGTCAGCTTTGCGTATATCTCAGTCAGGCGTTCGGCGGCTTCGAGGTCCTGGTCGTTCACTTGGTCGGCAGTCACGGTAGCAGTCTCGGACATTTCGGATATTCCTGAGGGTGGATAGCGTGTTCAGTCGCAGTGCTGGGTTTCCAAACCTTGACGGCGTCACGGATATCGTGCCATCGTCGACAATCAGGATATGTGGCTGGTCGGTCACATTCCCCCGTTCTCCACGGTGGCGGCACACAACGAACTCGTTCAAATTCGTACAAGTCCAATATAGGGGGGAAGCGGCAAGTGGCAAGTGGCAGGCGTCTTATCCACGGCATGGGGGAGCCGGCCGTTGTTTTCGTAGCCATCCTGATCTCTCAAAAAGCGATTTCAACATCGAATGGTTGCAGCCACCTGCGTCTGCTGCAACATGATTTCAGTTAAAAATGCCGTGCCGCATCATAGAATTGGATTTCCATTGAAAGAACTCACCAAAAACCTTGAAATATGAAGTATTCACCGTCAGAATAACAAAAATTAAACCCGTATCAGAAATTCCAGTGGATATGTAATCGATATGCGCTGAAAGGAGACACACATATGTCCGACTTACAAAGTTCGGGAAGTGGCCACATCAATCCTGATGCCCTCGGATTGACACTGCAATTCGCAGATGGCTTTGATCAGGAATATGGTGCGCCAGACCAGCTTGACACCACCCGCTGGATAAAGTGGAAGGGCGAGGCCAGAACAGAAAATGGATACGGCCTCTTCGACGCGGTAACAACACCGGGTGAATGGGGGGATGGGGGCATTTCCACACGGGAAAAACAGTTCAATCCCGGCCTGAAAGGTACGAATGGCGCTGAGGTCACCTTTGTGGGACATGCCCAACTGGGCGAGTTGCCCAACAAGAAGGATCATCCCGAACACATCGGCAACCC
>DPYP01000037.1:0-11303 GCA_003545375.1 Lentisphaeria bacterium | reverse complement strand
TGGTTGCAGCTCGAAGCGTTGCCGCAGTCATCTGTACTGGTCCACGTGCGCGTGATGACTTCTTCCTGCGTGCAGGTGCCGGCAGCGACACTGTCGCCCTCATCGATGGCGAGCTCGCCGTCGTCGCAGGTGTCGGTTGCTGTCGCGGTGCCGGTACTGGCGCTGGTGCGATCGTCTTCACAGTTCACCGTGACGTCATCCGGGCAGGTAATCACCGGGGCTGTCGTGTCAACAACCATGATCGTCTGGTCGCAGGTCGAAACGTTGCCGCAAGCGTCGACCGAAGACCACGTGCGCACCACCGTCTCGGTTCCGCCACACAGGTCGGTCACCTTATCACTCGAGCTGATCACTGGATCTCCCAGCATGCAGGCATCGGTCGCCGTGGCAGTGCCGTTCGCGGCAACGCTGGTGTCGGCCGGGCATTCGTACGTGGCGTCAGGCGGGCACACTATGACCGGCGGAGTCAAGTCGAGAATGTTGATAGTCTGAAGGCAGGACGCTTCGTTACCACAAGCATCAACCGTCGTCCACGTCCGCTCGACTCGGCAGGGCATTGGATGATCCAGTTCCTCGGCAGGGATAACCAAGCTGTCAGTATAGCCCACACCCGGTGCTGCATCGCAGTTGTCCACCGCGCTGGCGCTGCCTGTGTTGCTCGGATCGAAGTCCGGCGGGCAGGTGACTGAAGTATCTGGCGGGCAGGTGATCTCCGGATCCGTTTCGTCTAAGACTGTAACCAACTGCGTGGCGATCGAGCGGTTGCCCGAAGCGTCTGTCGCGGTCCAGGTGCGCTTGACGATGATCGTGTTCGGACCGCCATCAATAAACTGCAAGCCAAAAGACGTTTTCGGATTCGGGTCGCATTCATCGGTCACTGACACCAGCGGCGTCGGTATGCCGTTCGCACATTCCAGCGTCACATCCGCCGGCACGCCCGAGATCACAGGCCCCGTATTATCCGGATCGCATTCTGTGTTTGATGGCGGTGGTAATTTCGTACCAAACGCCTGTGTCGACAAAAATGCCGTCAACATGAGTCCCAAGAAAGTGGCAGATAAGCGCTTCATCCCTAATGCCTCCTAATGTGATCGATAAGATCGTTTCCGTTTTTCGGTTCTTGTTTTCAGTCAGAAACCCTACTTTCATGAGTACGAAATCAACTTCGCAACCTCAAGCTTTTTCTGGCTCCGTTCGAACGATTTTCATAGTTCAGTCAGGACGAAGAAAACACGATTCCGCCCGACTTCTCAGTTACACCCTACAAGTATATAAAATTCGCTTCGTAAACTCAAGCTTTTTTTTCCAGCTCAATTCGAACGATTTTCATCGCTCGATCCGGGCAGGCGGTCGGTGCGCAAGCGCCCTGGCTGAACCGGCGCCGAAAACACGGCTGGGATCGCTCCTGTTTAAGGATTTTTGGCAATGTACCGGCCATTTTATCAACGCCTGTTTTGTTTGAAGAAAGGTTTCGTTGGCTTTCCCTATATGTCATAACTTGTTTTATTTCAACAGACAACAATACTTCGGGCAGCTCCAAACAGTGTCGGGAAAACTCTCTCTACCTGTAAATTGTGTAGATTCAGGTCTATAACATCACATGATTGAATGCAAGAAAAACTTACGCTCGCCCGAGCAAAGTTTGGCTCCGGGGTCATTGCGACCCGTCGTCGAGGCGATATCTTTCCCGCAGTGGCCGCAGAAGTGGGCGTTTGCTGCGCTCAACGGTCGGTCATGTCCTTGTCACGTGTCGAACTAAAGCACCTGCCCGCACTTGGGGCATTGCGGATCGGATGAGCAAAGGCTTTTCGAGAATGAGATTGCGAGCTGCAGCACGGCTCGGGGCATGGCGTCGGCTGCGCCAGCGCGGACGCGCCGGGAAGTCATCCGGGGACCACTGGCTCCGCAGCAGATGGGCAACCTACCGTCATACACACGCTGCAGAGTTCGAGACCCTGCATCGTCTGCTGGTCGGCACCCGGCGTAAACAGACCCATTTTCTCACGCGCTGGTTGTTTCTGCGTGGCCTGGGTATCATCTACCTGCTGGCCTTTATATCGATGCACAGCCAGGTTGACGGATTGATCGGCAGCGACGGTATTCTGCCGGCCGCGGAATATGTGGAGGTTCTGGAGACAGCGTACAACACACACTGGACCACCAAGGGGCAGCCGGGCCGGGCGGTCGAGCGATTCTGGAAGAGGCCGACGCTCTGCTGGTTTACCGCCAGCGACAAGGCGTTGCACGCCTTGACCCTGGGTGGCGTCGCGCTGGCGATCTTTCTGGTATGCGGAGTTGCGCCAATACCATGCCTGATCCTGCTTTGGGTGGCATATCTTTCGCTGTCCAGCGTATCCCAGACATTCCTCGGTTATCAATGGGACACGTTGATTCTCGAAGTGGGATTTCTGGCGATATTCCTGGCGCCGGGCAACCTGAGACCGAGTTTGAAGCGCGAGTCTGCCCCGCCATTGGTGGTTATTTGGCTATACCGCCTGCTACTGATCAGGCTGGTCTGCGCCTCCGGCCTGGCGAAGCTTTCGAGCTGGGACCCCACCTGGTGGTCGTTGACAGCCCTGAACTATCATTACGAGACGCAGCCGATCCCGAACGTCATCGCCTGGTACGCACACCAGTTGCCGGACTGGTGCCAGCAGCTGTCTGTCGGCGGTATGTTCTTCGCTCAGCTCTTGCTGCCGCTGCTGGTTTTCGCGCCTCGCCGGGTGCGTTTGCTGCCATTTTGGGGTACGGTATTGGTGCAGGTGCTCATTCTGGCGACCGGCAATTATTGTTTTTTTAACCTTTTGGCGCTGCTTTTATGCATTCTCCTGCTGGACGATGTGGCAGTACAGCGATGCATGCCGTGGCGCCGGCGCGATGACAATGGCCGGCCACAGCGCGTCTGGGCAAAAATTGTGCGGACAATATGTGTTGTGTTACTGGTGGCAGTGACGGTACCGGTGGGCTGGTGGCAGATGAAACAGCGTGCCCTGCGGCTGGAAATGACCGAGCGCCAGCAGAAGATTGTTGGATACCTGGCGCCGTTTCGATCGATCAACAGTTACGGCCTGTTTGCCGGCATGACGACGAGCCGGCCGGAGCTCATTGTCGAAGGCAGTCACGACGGCAAGGAATGGCAAACGTACGAATTCAAGTGGAAGCCGAGCGACTTGACAGTGCGCCCGCGGCAGGTGGCCCCGCACCAGCCGCGGCTGGACTGGCAGATGTGGTTCGAGGCTCTGTCGGCATTACGGCAGCTGGAACAGTCAGAGGCATTGAAACAGAAGGGGCAACAGCGCCCGCGGGAGATGCAGCCGAACGACTGGTTTCGAAAATTCGCGGTCCGGCTGCTGGAGGGCAACGAGACGGTCCTGGATCTGCTGCAGGAGAATCCGTTCGCCGAAAAACCTCCCACTTTCATACGGGTTCTGATCTACGACTACAAGTTCACCAATTTTGACGAACGCCGCGAAGGCAACTGGTGGCGCCGCGAGCTGCTCGGCACCTATTGGGGGCCAAAGCGGTTACCGGCGGCAAGACCAGCACGCTGACCAAGACGAAAGGCCGATGAGTAATGGACTCTGACCAACGCCAGTATCAGGATACGCGGACAGCACATATCCGCATTGCCGCAATCACGCCAGTCGACGAATCGACGGTCGACGGCGAATTGGTTGTGCGCAAGGACGACGTACCGACCACGGTGGAATCGTACGAACGCCTGTTTGGCGAGCTTCTCGACAGCGTCTATGATGCCGTTCTCATCACCGATGCCGACGGGCGGATTATCCGCACCAACGCGCGCGCTTATGAGTTTTTCCAGTATACGGATGTCGAAATCCTGTCCCAGAACATTCTCGATCTGATTTCCAATGCCGATAACGAGCTGCTGGGGATCATGTGGGAAAACCTGCATGACAACCGGCATGTGTTTATCGAGGCGCACTGCATCTGTAAGGACCGCAGTGTTTTTCCGGCGGACATCACGGTCAACAACATCCACATGACTGAGGCGGGACAGTTGTGTTTCTTTATCCGCAATATTACGTCGCGCGTCGAGACCGAGACGAAACTCAAGGACGCGCAGAAGGAACTCGTGCGCACGGCCCACAGCGCGGGCATGGCGATGATCGCCACCGGCGTGCTGCACAATGTCGGCAACCTGCTGAACAGCATCAACGTATCGTGCGATCAGTTGAGTTCAGTTGCGCGGCATGCGGTATTCAACCAGCTCGAGCACTTCAACGAGCGCCTGCAGCCGCATCGTGAAACTTTCCAGGAGTTTGTCGAAAACACGCCAGATGCGGCGCGCCTGGCAGAGGCGTTCATTCAAATCGGGGAAAAGCTGCTGCAGGAACGCGACCTGATCGCCAAGGAGACAGAGTCGCTCAACATGCGCGTCGGCATGATCAAGGAAGTTGTGGCAACCCAGCAGGAGTGCGCAAAAGCCGGGTACTTCCGCGAAAACATTGAACTGCGCAGCATCGTTGATGATGCGCTGGCCATTCAGAACGCTGCAATCGAACGGTATGCCCTGACACTCAAGCTGAATTTCGGCAAGATGCCCCCCATCGCGGTTCAGAAAGCGAAAATTCTGCATGTGCTGGTGAACTTGATCACCAACGCGGTCGATGCAATGGCCGAGAACGACAGGGAAAATCGAATCCTGACGGTCGCTACGGCAACACAGGATGGTTTCGCCTCTGTCGCGGTAACCGACAATGGGGTTGGCATCGACGATGCCGACATCAACCGAATTTTCAACCACGGCTTTTCGACCAAGGTCAACGGGCACGGCTTCGGGTTGCATACGTCGGCGAATTTCATGACCGAAATGGGCGGGCGCCTTACCGTTACCAGCGCCGGCGTCGGGCAGGGGGCTACCTTCACCCTTTGGATTCCCGACAACGATCGCCAAAATCGAGAGGTAGAACGTGCAACTGAATAACCGGATTCTGATTGTCGACGACAGTCAGTGGATACATGAAGATTTCAAGAAAATCCTGCCGTTCACCGATGGTACCGAGTGTGATATAGATGAACTGCTGGACAATATTTTCGAAGATAACGACGGCATCGACAGCAAAGCCGCGGCCGGTGACGCCGGTGCGGTGTATTATGAGTTGTACCATGCCTATCAGGGCGAGCAAGCCTATGAGATGGTCGAGAAGGCGGCGCGGGACAACCGTCCTTTTGCAGTCGCCTTCATGGATGTCCGCATGCCACCGGGCTGGGACGGTATCGAGACTATACAAAGAATCTGGGCGAAGTTTCCGGATCTCGAGATGGTGATCTGTACAGCCTACTCCGACTATTCCTGGGAGGAGATTCTGAAGACCCTCGGCGTTACCGATCAGCTACAGTTCCTGCGCAAGCCGTTCGATGTGATTTCCATCAAGCAGATGGCCCTGGCGCTGACGAAGAAATGGACCCTGGCGCGCAAACTGAAAAGCTACGTCGACGATCTCGAGGCCAACGTTAACAGACGCACTTCGGAACTGGCGGGAAAAATCAGGGAACTCGAAACCGCGGTGAGCGAGATCCGGCAGTTGCAGGAGATTATACCGATGTGCGCCTACTGCCAGAAGGTCCGCGACGATGACGGCTTTTGGCACCGTGTCGATCGATACCTGCAGTCGCATACGCCGTCCAGCGTCAGTCACGGTGTATGTCCGGGCTGCTACGACAAGCTCGTGGCGCCGCTTCCGGACGACACCGACACACAATCCGGATAAACCGATTGGGAAGAGGTGCGGCGTAGACGATCGGCGGGTGCACAAGTCGAAAACTGCAAGGCGGGCTCAGAGCAGACGCTCAAGCTCGAGTTCCTTGGCTGCGTTCGCTGGTTTTTCATTAAATACTTCCAGCGCTGCATGCTCGGCATCGTCGTAAATCTCGGAGCGTTTGTAGATGACCACGACGTTCTCCCGGGCGGGCATCATCGACACAGTGATGGTCGCCTCCTGCAGTGCGGCGGCGGTCTCCTCGTCCTCATAATACTTACGATTCAAAACCTCACGTGCGTGTTCCATGCCAACTTGATTCAGGACGCGTTTGTCCAGAATATGCTCCATCTTCCAAAGCTGATCGTCGGCGAACCAGAAGTGGCGTTCGATAATGATCGCGAAACCGGATGACTGGTAGTGGACGACGCGCGGCAACCACTCCTTGTGCGGCGTTTCGTTATCGACGGCGCGGAGGTCGGGAAGCAGCGCTTCGACTTCGGCCCGCGAAGCGCCCCACTTGATATCGCCATAGCCTTCGAGGATCTTCATTGCCTCTTCACGCAGGGCCGCGCGTTCCTCCTCGGTCATCTCCGCCTCCTCGACAACCTCATCGGCTGCCGGGTCGCGTGCCGCCTCGCCCGCCGCGTCATCCTGGACGACCGCCTCTTCCGGTTGGAAGGTCGGCATGCCGAATTCATCGAACTGCACTGTCTGTGCAGCCACGGGCAACGACAATATCAAGCTGCCGATGAGCGTGTGAAAAAGGAACCGTCGCATGTCGGAACCCTCCTGATTGCGAGTTCAAGGTAATACATATAACCTATAGTCTTTCACTTGTCCCGCGCCAATCCACGCGAAATTCCGCAGATTGGCGTGTTTTGTCCATGTGATCAACCAGCAGGAGACATCGATGATCGAGGCGGTCATATTCGACTATGGCAATGTCATCGACAGGTGCGACTTTCGCCGCTTCCTGGCCCGTGCAGCGCCGCACATCACCAGCATGGATGCCATACGAGACCAGTACAGCAAGCTTGAAACGGCACACGAAACCGGCGATCTGCCGTCCGACCAGTTTATCGCGGCGGTGATCCACGAGTTCGATCTGACGATTAATTCTGCAGAATTCGCAGAGGCTTTCAATGATATTTTCGAACCGATCGCGGTGACCCGGCGGGTAATCCGGCAATTGGCCGGCAATTACAAGTTGGCGTTGTTGTCGAATACCAACCCGATCCACTTCGATCGGACCGTCCGGCGAGCGGATATTTTTTCGTTGTTCGACACAGTCACCGCGTCGCATCTGGTCGGTTGCATGAAACCGCAGCCGGAAATTTATCTCGAACTGCTGCGTCAGCTTACCATACCGGCGGAGCGTTGTGTGTTCATCGACGATCTGGCCGCGAACGCCGCTGCTGCGCGGACCGCCGGCATGCACGCGATACACCTCGAGGACGCGGAGGAGCTACCGGCAGCGCTGGCGGAATACGACATCAATGTCGACTGACAGTGCGCGATGTGCTGCTGATGCAGTAAATTAGACCCCGCGCCAATTGTAACCGGACTACAGCATGAAGATCGACCAAACACGGAAACAAATCATTGACGGGACCGAGCTCCTGGTGCTCAAAGTCGGTTCACGGCTTCTGGCCGCCGACGATTCGGACGCACGTCGGCAACGCATCGAGCAACTGATCGGCCAGGTCGCGAAATTGCGCGAGCGGTTCGAGGTCGTTCTCGTGAGTTCCGGCGCCATCGGTGCCGGCATGGCGATGACGGATGCGGTGAAACGTCCGGTGGATGTGGCCCGGCTCCAGGGGCTCGCTGCCATCGGACAGAGCCGTTTGATGTCGCTTTACGAGAACGCCTGCCAACAGCACGGCTTCCATTGCGGGCAGTTGCTGCTGTCGCGCGACGATGTCAAAGAGCGCAACCGCCACTTGAACGTGCGCAATTGCCTGCGCGCATTGCTCACCGACAATGTCCTGCCGATCATCAATGAAAACGACACCGTCAGCGTCGATGAAATCCGCTTCGGCGACAACGACCTGTTGGCAGCCCTCGTTGCCACTATGCTTCGCGCTGACCTGACCATCCTGCTGACGACCGTGGACGGGTTCTATCGCCGCACCGATGGTGAGCTCACCGAGCGCCTGTCGGTGATTGACGAAATTACCGACGAAATCCGCGACATGGCACAGGGCACTGGCGATCAGCTATACTCGACCGGCGGCATGATCAGCAAGCTCAACGCCGCAGAAATCACTTTGGCCGCCGGTGAGCATCTATGGATCGCCGACGGTACTGACTTTGCAGTACTCGACAGCATTCTCGCCGGCGAAGACATCGGGTCCTTGTTCCGGACAACCCGCCCGCGCATGAGCGGTTCGAAACGCTGGCTGGCGTTTTTCACCGAGAGCACCGGCGAATTGATCGTCGACGAGGGCGCAGTGAAGGCCGTGTGCGAAGATGGGCGCAGCCTGCTGCCGAGCGGCCTGATCAGGGTCGAGGGGGAATTCGGCAAAGGCGACACCGTAGCGGTGTGCGCACCGGACGGCAGGCGCATCGCTTTAGGCATGACCAATTACACTGCTGCCGAGCTCAACCAGATCAAAGGTTTGCGAAGCCCGCAAATCCATGAACTGCTTCACCGGGACGCCTACGAGGAAGCCATCCACCGCGACAACATGGTGCTGGTTCCGGCCGGGCAATAATGGGCTTCAGATTCCCCAGGCTGGTGGTCCGTGTGCGTTGCCGTCGCAACGCCACAGGCCGCGGCGACGTGGATTGGTGTGCAGATTCATGCTGTTAGCTCAAATGAAAAAACGGCACGCATGCGTATAGTTAGGCGCTCATGCAGTAGACGTGCAATCTGAATTGGAGGATCACCGTTTGAAACTCGCAACTATTCGCACCAACAATCGCACTGGTGTCGCTCTCATTACTTCCGACGATGCCGTCGTCGATCTGGCCGCTGCTGCCGAAGCCGCGAGTGGGCCGGCGCTGTTCGGGGACATGCTCACGTTCCTGGAATCCGGCGATGAGGGGCTGGCACTGGCAACACAGCTCGCCGACGGCGCCGACACTATGAGTCTCGACGATGTGACGCTGTGTGCGCCCGTACCGCAGCCAGGCAAGCTCTTGTGTATCGCGGGGAATTTTGTGGCGCACATCGAGGAATCGGCTCAGACGATTGCCCCACAGGACAAAGAGACGCCGCGCTTCTTCATGAAGCCATCCAACAACACCGTGATTGCCTGTCACGAAGCAATTCGCATTCCACCGGTGGCCCGTGAGATCGATTGGGAAGGCGAGCTCGCCGTGGTGATCGGGCGCACGGCGAAGGGGGTCAAGCGGGACGACGCCCTGGATTATGTCGCCGGTTACACGATCATGAACGATGTTTCCGAGCGCAGTCTGCAGATCTGGGATCGTTCCGAAAGCCGCCCGCAGGATCTGTGGTTCGACTGGCTCAACGGCAAATGGCTGGACACCTCGGCGCCGCAAGGGCCGTGGATCGTTACCACCGACGAGCTTACTGATCCGCAAGATGTTGAGATCAGCACCTACATCAACGGCGAGCGCAAGCAGCATTGCAGTACGGCGCAAATGATATTTCCGGTCGCCAACCTGATCGAATATATCACCTCGATCGTCACCTTGAGTCCCGGCGATCTGATCAGCACCGGGACGGTCGCGGGCGTCGGCAAGTCGACGGGTGATTTCATGCAGCCCGGAGACAAAGTGAAGATCGGCATCACCGGGATCGGCGAGCTGCACAACACCGTCGAGGCGAGCGATGTATAGGATTCAGAACGTATCGGTCCGGCAGGTCATCTGCTGATGTGCCGGCCCGGTGCAGTTTTCGTCTGCCTGCTATACGCGTCTGCCGCACTTGCTGCGGACGACCTGCGCCGTTTCGAGGATTTCTTCCGAGTCAACGACCGCGACGGCCGCGTCCGATACATCGCCGTGGCACGCTTCTGGTCGGACATCGACAACCGCTATCTGATGGCCGCGACGCGGCGGGCAATCGACAGGGGTCTGACCGAAGGCCTCAGGCGTTCCGGGGACACAACGGATTTTGCGGCGATCCGCGGTTCTCTGGAGGCGGCCTTTGTCGATGAGTTCATCACCACTCTGGCGGTTTACAAAATCGTCAATAAGCGGTTGCAGTTCGACCTTTACTATCTGCCGGTTCTCGACGACCCGGACCGCTTCGGTCCTGAGCTTGCCAGCAATCGGCTTATCCGGCTCAACGACACCGGTGGTTTGCAGGCCTCACTGGCCCATGCCCGGGCACCGGTGTCGATGCCGGCCCTGCGCGAAACATTCGATCTGATCACGGAAACAGCACCAGCCGGTGAGCGCTATACGTATCTGGGCGGCGTCATCACTGTGTCCGCCCGGATCCTCGATCTGCGAATCAACTATCGCAAGCCGCGGCCGAAACCTCGACAGAACGCAGTCAAAGGTTTTGTTCGGTTGCGCCGTTTCTTCACAGCCCATCATTTTGCCGATACCGAAATCACCGGTAACAGTTTCGCCTGGCCGGCGGCAACTGCGGGTGCGCAGTACGTCACGGTCGATCACATTTCGAAGTTTTCCATCGGGCAACCGCGGCCGAAGCCGCGTTTGCTTAATATTCACTTTGGCCTGCTGCTCGATGGCTACGACAACGATCTGCAGGCTGACGCGCAACTGCGCCAGGGCGGTGCACCGGAATTCCTGCTGGTGGAGAGTGTCCCGCTGCTGCGGTATATCGGTCACGTCAAACGCACCAATCTCCCGGCCCGCACCGGCGTGCCGACGCTATGCCGCCACGGCTCGACGCGTACGATGGAAGTGCAGCGACTGTCGATCAGCCTGCCGTCGGGCGACCCGGCGCTGAGCGACTGCCAGGTTACGGGTTATTCCGTGCTCGCGGGCGCGCGGCTGCGGCGGTTGCGGCGGCAGTTTCCGAAGTTCGCAGACTATCTGGAACTCCAGCGTTTCGGATACGCCAAATGAAACGACGGCGCCTGAATACCTTGCAATTGTCGCGAATCTATTCACCTTAATCGCTGTTCATTAAGCCTAATAAACTACGGGATACACATGTCACGCAAGGCTACAGAAAAGCGCCAGACCAACGAAACGGAAATCGAGATCTCCTTCACAGTCGACGGCGAGGGGAAATCCGACGTCAACACTGGTATCCCATTCATGGACCACATGCTGACGCTGTTTTCCCGGCACGGATTTTTCGACCTGACCGTCAAGGCATCGGGCGATCTCGACATCGACGCCCATCACACGATGGAAGATCTCGGGATTGTCCTGGGCACCGTCATCCGCAAGGCACTGGGCGACAAGAAAGGCATCTGCCGCTACGGTTTTTTCATCCTGCCAATGGATGAAACGCTGGCGCGTGTTGTGCTGGACCTTTCCGGACGCGCCTGCCTGGTCTATGAGGTCGAGCCGTCGACACGATATATCAAGGAGCTGGACGTCCGGCTTTTCCGCGAATTTTTTCAGGCGTTGACCAATAATCTGGCGTTGAATCTGCACATAGATGTGATCCGCGGCGAAGATGTG
>DPYP01000135.1:0-2829 GCA_003545375.1 Lentisphaeria bacterium | reverse complement strand
CCGTAGGCCGCCGCGGTGTCGATAAAGTTGGCGCCACGTTCGAGGGCTGCCGAGATGATCCGGTCCGCTTCCGCCTCGTCGCACGATGGGCCAAACTGCATCGTGCCCAGGCACAACTCGCTGACCTCGATCCTGCTTTTACCCAGCAATACGCGTTTCATTGCCATCTCTCATTCCTCCCGTGATACTGAACCGTGTATTAACATGAATCAACGTGAATTAACGGTTTCATTGCCTTCAGGTGCAAAATACGGATGCACCTGAATGTAGTTGAAGATCAGTTGCTGTCCAACCGGCCCGCCCGGTTGGTCGCCGGTCGCCCAATCCGTAATAGTGACGCGGGCGCGCTTGCCCTCGGCTCGGAACAAATACCAGTAATAGGTCAGCCAGGTCTTGTGCTGTTTCATGGACACAAAGGAGACGTCGGGGAAAACGGCGGCGAACGACTTGTCGGGGAACAGGTCGACGTTGTCCAACTTGACACTCGACGCCGGTTTCTCGCGCTTGGACAAGTCCGTGTAGTCGCAGCCGATCATGCGGAAAGTGTATAACCTGCCGGGCTCAAGGTCCTTGATCTCCTGGGTGATCGTGTTCGGGCCTTTCGCGCTTCGGGTCGTGACCAAACCGGTATCGCCCTCCGAACTGCCGTAACGCGTTTGGAGCCCGCTGAGACCCGGCTTGCGAGCGGTTTGGATGCCGCCCTGTTCGGCCGGAGAGATCGTCCAGCCCTCCGTCCCATTTGCAAAATCGCCGTTGACAAGATGCGGCGATTCATAAGGATCGTTTGTCGCCGGCCCGGTGTTGCCTTCGATGCCATAGTGCCGGAAGAGTCGGCAAATCCAGCGAAGGGTCTCCTCATCCGAGTAGCTGCTGTGATACCCCATGAGTCCATACGTGCCCCAAAATGCGGGGTTGTTGACCACGAGGTTGAACTGCATGTCAAGGTAGACCTTGTGATTGACAAAGGGCGTGGTGCTCAGGGTATGCCCGCCCGGCGTCGAGAAGAATCCGAAGCACACCGCGAGGTGCTCAATGGCTGTCGGTTCCCACTTGCGACAGGTCCGCGCCATGCCGACGAAGCCGTATTCCGTTTTGAAGAAGTTGCGCACCGCGGCCTCGCTGGGGTTCGGCAGAAACTTGTCCCACGCTGTCCCCATGTAGCGCTCCCACATGATCACCGAGTCGGTAT
Organism: Lentisphaeria bacterium; assembly: GCA_003545375.1. GTDB lineage: Bacteria > Verrucomicrobiota > Lentisphaeria > JABSQK01 > CAJWLW01 > CAJWLW01. The sequence continues at coordinate 1,640 of DPYP01000135.1, read as the reverse complement.
CGACAACAGCTTTCAACCGTACCCGTCCGTCCTCGCCATTGAATTCGATGTTCGTATCATAAAAGTAGAGCAGCTTGTCCTTGAACTTCGGCGTTGCCTTGAGCTTCCGCAGCGCCTCTGCATAAGAGGGACAGTTGACGCAGGGCCCACTGAACTCGTCCAACATTGTGCCGTCTGCCAGGGGATTGGTGAAGCCGACGGACGAGGCTATGTACTCATAAATTTCCTCGGGCGGACAATACGTTATTCCCGAGGCAACGCCTTTGGCATGCGTGTTGACGAGCACTCGCCCGCCGTCCTCTCTCCATTTCTTCAGCAGCGGCTGAAGCCGCGGATTTCTGACGTCGGCCATGAACGTATTGACATTGTCCATGACATAGGTTTTGTAGAACTCGAGCACTGGCATCCCCGGATCGCCATTGTAGCTATGCAACCCCGACAATTCATGCAGGAGAATCTCGGGTATGGACCGAACAAGAAGACTGTCCAGCTCACCTCCCGCAGGTGCATCGATCACCAGTTTGTGCTCGCCTTTCGGCAGATACCGCATCGCTTCCTTTACCGCCTTTTCGCCTTTTTCAAACGACAGGATCTCCCCATACTCGCCGAGGGATATGCGCAGCGCGCCGCCGGTCGCTTTTGTGGCAGCCGCCACGTACACCCAGCGACGCTTGGGGGTCTTGAAGACATAGGTCTTGGTTCCAGCGATGGTCTCGCGGTCGACCTTCAAAAGTTCCCAGACGACATTGTTCAGTATCTTGATCCCTTTGAACTCTTCGGCCTGGCCGGGCCAGGAGACGGGCGTTTCGACGGGCTCGCCGATCGGCTCACCGTCGCGCAAGAGCACGGTGGTGCGAGTGCGATAGTCGCCCGGCGGTAAAGCAGCGACGACCAGGACTACGTCGATCGTAGACTCATCGGGTCGCAGTGTTTCGACCTTCCTTACGAGCACTCCGGCCCCCTGGGCATCCGCTATCCGGACCTCGACCGAGGCACCGTCCGGCAGCGACCGCAGTGAACCGTAATTGACGTGGAACACGATCCATCCCGGCTCGGGGAAAATTTCGATCTCGACTGCCGGGCCGCCGAACACTGAGCTTGCCGAATGAATTACCAGGGCCAGGAGCAAAGGAACATAGAGCTTTTTCATGATCAGCGATTCCTCTGAATACTTCCGCCCTCAATCGTGGGATTACGGTTTTGGAAATTGAGGTCGAAAGGTTGAGGTATTTGAGGATTAAGGTTTGGAGGTTGAGTTCGGGAAATTCAGGTCGTAATTAAGGTAGCCTGCTGTTGATGATTGAGCAGGAATCCTACGCTGTTGATTATAGGTCAATGTTCCCGTGAATCAAGATAAGGATACGGCCGTTCAAATCTACTTGAAACGTCGCCGTGGAGGGGGTACCCTACGCTTCCTTTTTCCGGGTGCCGGAGTTGGCGTCGGGCTTGTCCCCAATCGCCCTGGAGGCCCCCGCCACGGCAGCACGAACATCAATCGTCCAACCACCGATTCACCTCCCCCCTCATGGACATTCGCGAACTTGCCGCCATCGATGTACACGCCCACTACGGCAAGTGGGACCAGGGGCCGGAAACTGCCTTGTATGGAGAGATGCTGTCCGGCGACGCCGCCACCGTCA
>DPYP01000359.1:0-3423 GCA_003545375.1 Lentisphaeria bacterium | reverse complement strand
CAGGGAATAAAACGACTGATCAACATTTCATCTATTGTTGCTTTGGGTTGGCCGGTTCCTGAGGATATACCAAGCCGTCCGGAAGCCGGCGGCAGATTCGTGGATGGCGACCTGTTTTACGCCCTGTCCAAAGGCCTTGGAGAAGCCGTTGGCAAAGCTTATCACGAAGCGCATGGGCTGGAAGTGATACACCTGCGTCCGGGCGTCATTGCCGGCGACGGTTTGAACAAAGGTCCGCAATTGCCATCCGAGCCAACCGATCACTGGTTCCTGTATGTCGACCCCAGGGATGTGGCGCAGGCCGTTGCCTTGGCCGAAAAAGCAGCGATCAGCTATGGTACCTACAACATTGTGGCCGGTCGTGCGGATGGGATGTTTGACTGGTCCGGTGCCGCCCGGGATCTGGGCTATTCACCACAGCATAACTGGCCGGAAATTCCGGAGAGAGGCGGTTCATGAATCTGACAGGAAAACGCGTGTTGGTTACCGGCGGCAATCGCGGGCTTGGCTTGTCGGTGGTCAAGGCCATGGCCGCGGCCGGCGCAGAAGTTTTCGCCTGGGGACGTAATCAAGAGGTATTGGCAGAAGCGGCTGAATCATTGAGGAAAATGCCCGGCACCTGCTTCTTTCACCGGGTAGATGTTTGCGATGAACCGGCAGTGATTGCTGCCGTCGAGGCGATGGGACCGGTCGATGTACTGGTCAATAACGCAGGGATCGCTCGCACAACGCCGGTCCTGGAAACCCCGACAGGAGAACTCGAAGACGTTCTGGCGACAAATGTGGTAGGGGCATTTGTTGTCATGCGCGAAATTGCCAGAGGGATGGTCGCCAATGACGGTGGGCTGATCATCAATGTGGCATCGGATGCCGCAATCATGGGGATCCGCCGGATGGGTTCCTATTGTGCCAGCAAGCACGCGCTGCTTGGCATGGGGCGGAGCGTTTCCGCGGAATTGCGGGAGCACGGCGTTCGAGTTACCACCTTTTGTCCAGGGCCGATCCGTACCGACATTCTGGGGCCGGGAACCGCAAACCCGGACAGCATGGACCCGGACGCTCTGGCCGAATTTCTCGTCGGCATCGCCACCCTGGATGCAAGAATTGAGATCCAGGATTTGCTGGCCGAACCCATGCCGCCAAGGGCATGATTCTTATCACTGTCACCCCACGTGTGGTTGGGCGTTAAGGATTTGTGGTCGAGTATTGGTAGGCCGGGAACGGCGTTCCACGTGACGTCGGTTTGCCAGATCGATGTTGCAAGGCGAAAGGGGCGTCGGCGATACGCGCCAGCCCTCAAGGGTCAATTTTCATGCGTGGGATAAGGAGGATGAAATGGATGCAAGGGACCGGGTGAGGGAGAAAATTCTCGGTGACGCAGGCGTGCCGTTTTCGTTTGTTTATGGTGGTCGGCGGTCGGAAACGTTCATAGAAAACTGGGGACGGCGTCTGGAAAGTAAAAAGCTGGACGAGAACAAAACGTCACACATTCTGACCTTCACTGATGAGGAAACCGGGCTGCAGGTTGTATGCGAGGCGATCGAGTATGCAGATTTTCCGGCGCTCGACTGGGTGATGCGGTTCAGGAATAACGGCCAGACAGATTCGGCTGTTCTGGAGGATGTGCTGCCTTTGGATGTTGCCTTTGAGGCGGAGAAGGAAAGTAACGTTTTGCTTCATTATCCGCGGGGCAGCTCGGCGACCCGGGAAGATTTCAGTCCGGTCGAGGTACCCCTGCCTTTGGCAAGCAGCAAGATGTTGGGCTGTATTGGCGGCAGGTCGTCGAACGCCGGAGATGCTCCGCCCGACAATGAAGGGGCGATGCCGTTTTTCAATCTGCAATTCGACGATGGTGGGATCATCCTTGCCATTGGCTGGTCCGGCTCCTGGAAGGCACAGTTCGAGCGCGACACACAGAGCGTTTTGAGTGTGCAGGGGGGGATGGAGCACACGCGCCTGAAACTTTTGGCTGGTGAAGAAATTCGCACGCCGAGGATATTGATGCTTTCCTGGGAAGGTGCGCGGCTGAAGGCTCATAACCAGTTTCGCAAACTGGTCCTGGCTCATTACACGCCGCTGCGGGCAGGCAAGCCGGTGCAGATGCCGTTTTCCGCTAATTCCTGGTCACTGCACAATAGCGGCTGTGAAGTATCGGAAGCGAATCAGATTGACTTTATTCGCAAGTACAAAGCCAAGAAGATTCCTCTGGAATGTTACTGGCTGGACGCGGGTTGGTACGAAGGGGTCGACGGTGTAGAGCGCTGGGGCGAATGTGTCGGGAACTGGTCCCCCAAGAAACGGACGTTTCCCAACGGATTCCGGGCGCTTGCCGACGAGGTCGCCAAAGCCGGGCTCGGATTCGTGCTGTGGTTCGAGCCGGAGCGAGCCAAGCCCGGAACTCAGATGTACGAGGAGTTTCCGCAATGGATGATTATGCCGGACGAGGACATCATCAGGACAAGGCGGAAGACGCTGCAGTGGGAACAGCCGTGGACCGACAAGGTGGAGGCGCTCCCGGACTTCGGCAATCCGCAGCTACGGGAATGGTTCACCGATCATGTCTCTTCGATGATCGAGGAATACGGCATCACGGTGTTCCGCCAGGATTTCAATTTTGACCCGGCGGCATATTGGCGGCTGGCCGATGGTGAGGACCGGGAAGGGATTACAGAGATACGCTTCATCGAAGGCCTGTATGAATTCTGGGAGGAACTGGTCCGGCGACATCCGGGCTTGCTGATCGATAATTGCGCCAGTGGCGGGCGGCGGATAGATCTGGAAACCATGTCGAGAAGTGTTGCTCTCCACCGCACCGACAATGCCGGTGAGCCGGAAGCGGCACAATCCCAGACGATGGGGATCAATCTCTACTATCCATGCACCGGCACCGGTGTTTTCGCGGATTTGGGCACGGTGGATAGATATTATTTTCGAAGTTGCCTGGCCGCAGGGATGCAAATTGCCTGGGACATTTATTCGGATGATCTTGATTCAGCGGCAGCATGCGAGATCGTCGAGGAATTCAAGTTGTTGCGACCGTTGTTTTATGGAGATTTTTACCCGCTTACCGTTGAGAATTGCAGCAGGATCAGTGATGTGTGGTGCGCCTACCAGTTGCACAGGGAAGATTTGAACCAGGGAGCCGTAGTTGCTTTTCGCAGAAAAAACAGCCCGTACCCTGTGGCGAAGTTGAAGCTGCATGGGCTGGATGCGGCAGGCACCTATGAATGCACCGATCTCGACACGGATGCCAAGACGGTATTTACGGGTGAGGAACTGATGGAAGAAGGTCTTGAGATTGCTATGGCGCAGGCGCCGGACTCGAAGATCTTCGTGCTGCACGGCATAGATTCTTCGACCTAAAAGCGCGCCTTGCACGGGCACCTTCTTCTGCCCTGTTGCGAACAAGCGTTCGCGGTATCA
>DPYP01000159.1:0-4104 GCA_003545375.1 Lentisphaeria bacterium | reverse complement strand
TCCTCCGGAAAGGGCAGGGAACCGAGCACCGCGACCGGCTTGTCGGTGCGCTCATGCCACTGCAGCAGTTCGTCGAGTGCGTCCTGTTGCGGTACGACATCGTCGTCGAGGAAATAAAGGACACGGCCAGTCGCGCGCTCGGCGCCTGCGTTCCGTGCCGCAGCAAGACCGGCTTGTTGTTGGGCAATACAGGTAAACCCGTGCTCTGCGGTGATTGCCTCGCCGGCTGTCCGATTTTCCGTCGTCGATCCGTCATCCACCACGATGACTTCGAAAGCGTCACGGTCGATTGTCTGTGCTGACAACGCCGCCAGCGTCCGGCCCAGGGACTCCGGGCGATTGTGCGTCGGGACGATGACACTGAGCTTCATTCGCATCTTCTCCAGGTCGTCACGGCAATAGCGCAAAGCAGCGAACACGATCGACGCTGCCGCGGACACACAGCGCCGACTTGAACGATTCGATCTCCGGCAGATTGGTAAGCGTCCAATCGAGGTCGTCATTTATGCCGTCAATCAATGACGGTCGATCCGGTTCGAGGGAAACAGTAAATGTGCTCGCTGCCGCAGCAATACCGTCACCCCTGGCCTTGACGTAGGCTTCCTTGCGCGTCCAGCAGCGAAAAAAAGTCGATCGCTGTTCGGCTTCCGGTGTCGCGGCCAACACGCCAACCTCGACGGCGGAGAAAAAACGTCGGGCAATATCGAGACAGGACACGCTGTCCCTGACAATCTCCAGGTCGACGCCGATCGTCTGCGTTGCAGTGAATGCCAGCAATGTCTCGTGGCGGGAATGGGAGATGTTGAATTGTACCGAACCACAGGCCAGCGACGGCTTGTCATTTTGATTGTGCACAAACTGCAACTGATTCGGCGCTGTATCCGTGTATCGACTTAGAAGTTGCCGGAGAACACCATGCGAAATCGTGTATCGCCGCTTCAGATGATCGAATTTGAAGCGGTCGACCCGTGTGGTCTCGTCCTGCGACAGCAGTGTCGCGAGGTTCTCGAGCGGCCATCCGGCCGTGTCGGTGTCGACATACCACACATGGGCTTCCCCGGGGTCTAACGATACAGCCCGCAGCTGCTGGTGGTCCCATGATTTGTCAACGTGTGCCATCGCACGTTAACCTATTGCCGCGACAGTCGGATTTCGAGTAGCACGGGACTTTGCTCGGTGGTCTTGCGACCGTCGTTGGCCATTATACACCTACTGCCCTTATACGCGCATATTTCGAATGAAGCGACCCGCTAGTTATTTCAATTATTGCCCGTCTTCCGTTGAAAGGATGGAGCTCCAGGCCTGCCTCTCGATGCCAGAAACGGTGCCAGGAACTCGGCGGTGTGCGAGCGGCCGGTCTTTTCGGCCACCTTCTCCGGCGATCCCTGGGCGACGATCTCGCCGCCGCCGTTGCCACCTTCAGGCCCCAGGTCGATCAGCCAATCGGCCTCGGCGATAATGTCGAGGTTATGCTCGACCAGGACAACCGTGTTGCCTGCATCCACCAGACGATGCAGGACGTGTATCAACTTCTCAACGTCGGCCATGTGCAGGCCGATCGTTGGCTCGTCCAGGACATACAGCGTGTGTCCCGCAGTCCGCCCGCCCGCTTTCGCCAGCTCCGTGACCAGTTTGATGCGTTGCGCCTCGCCACCGCTGAGCGTCGGACTCTGTTGGCCCAGTTTCAGATACCCCAGACCAACATCCTGCAACAATTGCAGCGCATGATGCACATTGCGGTGTGCAGAGAAAAACTCGACGGCTTCGTCGATGCTCATGTTCAGAACTTCCGCAACAGTCCTGTCCTTGAACCGGATGCTCAACGTCTCGGTCGTGAAGCGATTGCCGCCGCAGGTGTCACAGGACACCGTAACATTCGGTAGGAAGCTCATCTCGATCCGCTGCATGCCCTGTCCTGCACAGTCGGGACAGCGTCCTTCGGCGACGTTGAAGGAGAAGCGGCTGTTGGTGTAGCCACGCATGCGGGCGTCCGGCGTTTCCGCGAACAGGCGGCGGATGCGGTCCCAGATACCGACATAGGTCGCAGGGCACGAGCGTGGCGTCTTGCCGATCGGTGTCTGGTCGACTTCGAGCACACGGCCGATGCCATCGGCGCCCTCGATGCCGGCGCAGCCGATCAGATCGTTGTTTTTCGCCTTCTTTCTCCGACCTTTACCGCGTTGCTGCACGATGCCGTGCAGATTACTCTGCAACACGTGCCGCACCAGCGTACTCTTGCCGCTGCCGCTGACACCGGTGACGCAGATCAACCGTCCCAGCGGGATGCGGATGTTGATGTTTTTCAAGTTGTGCAGCGAGGCGCGCCTGACCTGCAGACAGTCGCCCCTGGCGATCGAGGCATGTCGGCGATCGTTGACAACCAGAGGATGCTGAAGCGGCTTTCGCAGGAAATGACCTGTGACGGATTTCTTGTTGCGTTTGAGTTGTCCGACGGTGCCGACAGCGACGATCTCGCCACCGTTGACCCCAGCGCCGGGACCGATATCGATGATGTGGTCGGCGCGCCGGATGGTGTCCTCATCGTGCTCGACGACAACGACTGTGTTGCCCTTCTGCTTCAGCTCGTGCAGTGTATCGAGCAGCATCATGTTGTCGCGGGCGTGGAGGCCGATGGTCGGTTCGTCAAGGATATAGCAGACGCCGCGCAGATTCGACCCAAGCTGCGCCGCCAGGCGGATACGTTGTGCCTCTCCGCCGCTCAGCGTCGGAGCGGCACGGTCAAGGGAAAGGTATGGCAGGCCGACGTGCACGAGAAAGGCGAGGCGCGAGCGCAGCTCGGCCAGGATGTCACGGGCGACTACGGCGTCACGGTTCTTGAGGGTCAGGTCATTGAAGCCGTCCGCCGCCTCGCCGACGGACATGCCCGTGAACCAGTCAATGGATTGACCGTCGAAGCGCACGGCCAAGGCTTCCGGCCGCAGTCGTCGGCCGTCGCACGCCCCGCAAACAGCGGCGTTTTCGCCGGCACGATGGCTACGCCATTTGCGTTCTTCACCGGTGAGGTCCTCGTCGAAACCGGGCAACGCCATGCCGGTGCCGAAGCATGAGCTGCACCAGCCATGGCGTGAATTGTAGGAAAACAGCCGGGGATCGAGATGGTCGAAACTGCGGCCACACTGGGGACAGGCGTGGACGGTCGAGAATATCTTCGGTGCCGGGCGTCGTTTGTTGCGAGTATTCGGCGCTGCGACGACGTAGACAATTCCTTTGCCGACTGCCAGAGCGGTCGTCAGCAACTCCTGCAGGTCCTTCTCCCTGCGCGCTTCGACCTGGCATTCGCCGACCGGCAGCTCAATGTCGTGTTCCTTGTACCGGTCGAGCCGCGGCCACTCCGCGGTCGGCACCATCTCGCCGTCGACCCGGAGGTGTTCATAGCCTTTGCCGCCGGCCCATTCGGCGAGATCGGTGTAGTACCCCTTGCGCGCCACGACCAGCGGTGCCAGTACCAGGATCCTGCGGCCGGCAAACCCTTTCATGATCCGCGCCCGCGCGACGTCGGGTGACTGCGGCTCGATAGCAACATCACAATCCGGGCAGTGCTGCACGCCGAGCTTGACGAAGAGCAGCCGGAGAAAGTGGTAGATCTCGGTAACGGTTGCGACGGTACTCTTGATGCCGCCGCGGCTGGTCCGTTGCTCGATGGCCACGGTCGGCGGGATGCCGGAAATCGAATCGACGTCCGGCCGCGACGCCGGCTGCACGAACTGCCGGGCATAGGCGTTGATCGATTCGAGATAACGCCGTTGACCTTCACCGAAAAGAATGTCAAAGGCGATCGTGCTCTTACCGCTGCCACTGATACCGGTGATCACTGTGAAGGTCTCGCGGGGGATCTTTATGTCGATGTTCTTGAGGTTGTGTTCGCGGGCGTTGTTGATGCAGATGTGGTCATTTTTCTTGACGACATACGGCGCCGGCGCTTCGCCCAGCGGCAAATGGCTGGTCGGTTTACTATCGCAGTACGCCTGAAGAAGGGCTTTACCCGTGTGGCTGCGGTCACAGGCAGCAACTGCTTTCGGTGGACCGGCGCAGATGAGTTCACCACCGGCGCCACCACCTTCGGGTCCCAGATCGACGACCCAG
>DPYP01000611.1:3025-8159 GCA_003545375.1 Lentisphaeria bacterium | reverse complement strand
TCGTCGATTGCGGCGACTACATCCGACAGCGCGTAGAGATCTGCACCGAGCCACAGGTTATCATGCCGATGTTTGTACTCATTCCCAAGCAGGGGGCACCACCATACCCCGTCGTCGTCGCCCCGCACGGCCATGGCAGCGGCGGCAAATTATCTCCGGCCGGTTGCCGCGAGGTGCCCGCTGTCGCGGCAGCGATCCGCGAGTACAACTATGCTTATGGCGTGGCGTTCGCGAAGAACGGCTTCATCACCTTCTGCCCGGACGCGCGCGGCTTCGGCGAGCGGCAGGAAGGACACGACCGCCAGGATATCCTGCATTCATCCTGTTTGTGGCTGAACCAGATGGCGTACCCGCTTGGACAAACGGTGACCGGGATGTGGATGTGGGATATTCATCGTCTGATCGACTACATCGAAAGGCGTGACGACTGCGACAGCAAACGACTGGGCTGCGCCGGGTTGTCCGGCGGCGGGCTGCAGACATTGTGGGCGACGGCGCTTGACAACCGTATCAAATGCGCCATCGTCAGCGGCTACTTATACGGCTACAAGGAATCGTTGCTTGACCTGCATATCAACTGTTCGTGCAACTATGTGCCGCATCTCTATGAACATGTTGACATGGGCGATATTGCAGCGATGATCGCGCCCCGGCCGTTGCTGGTCGAAACCGGCGATGCCGATCCGCTGAACGGCGCCAGCGGCGTGAAGAACGTCAAGTCACAGGTACGCATCGCGCGCCGCGCCTACAAGCTGTTCGGTGCGACGCGTCTGCTCAAGCATTATGTCTTCGAAGGCGCACACCGATGGGACGGTGCCCATGCCGTGCCGTGGTTGCGGAGGCATTTGAGCTGAGGCGTGGCGAGTAACTTTTCGATCGACTCAACTGGAACACCGAAGCTTGAACACTGAAACCTGGACGCTGGTCCCCGGAGTTTCCCATGCCAACTTTGCCCACCCGTGACGCAGCTCTCGAGTTGCTGCACGAGCACAACAGCAAGCCGTCCTTGATCAATCATGCACTGTCTGTTGAAGCGGTCATGCGATACATGGCACGCAAGGGTGGTGAGGACGAAGAGTTTTGGGCGCTTGTCGGGCTTATCCATGACCTCGATTACGAGCGGAGTCCCGAACAGCATTGCGCCAGGACGGAGGAGATCCTGACCGCGGCCGACTGGCCGCCGGAAGTTATTCGTGCGGTGATGTCGCATGGCTGGGAGATCTGCACCGACGTGGTGCCAGAGTCTCAATTGGAGAAAACGCTGTACGCGATAGATGAACTGACCGGGCTGGTGTATGCTTGCGCCCTGGTCCGACCGTCGCGAAGTGTAGCCGATATGGGCGTCAAGTCGGTGAAGAAGAAGTGGAAGCAGAAGAGTTTCGCGGCAGGCGCCAGCCGCGAGGTAATTCTGCGCGGCGTCGATATGCTCGGGGTCGAGCTGGGCGAGCTGATCGAAGACGTGATCATGGGGTTGCGCGAGGTCGAGGCGGACATTGGGCTGGGGCAGCCCGTGGAATGAACGGGCGCGGAGATCGGATCTGCGCATCCGGAACCGATCGGCTCGAGGTGCTTGATTTGGGACAGATCGCTCAAGGCAATTGAGCCGCAGCTGCAAGGTTGAAAGGATCAAGGACACTGATGAATTCTGTACTCGCGGCCGTGTTTCACGGCAAAGATGAAACAATCGAATTGAAGCAGATACCGGTGCCTGCCCTGCCGCCCGGCGGTGTGCTCGTCCGTGTCCGCTGCTGCACACTCTGCGGCAGCGATATCCACACTGCTGATGGCCGGCGCTCGGCGCCGGTTCCGTTGATTCTCGGTCACGAAATCCTCGGCGACATCGTCGAGATTGGCGGCGATGCGCCTGTTTTTGATTATCGTGGACAACCACTGGAGGTCGGACAGTGCGTGACATGGTCTGTTGCGGTTCATTGTGGCGACTGTTTCTACTGTCAGCACGAGTTGCCGCAGAAATGCGTTGACCTGCTGAAGTATGGACACACGTCCCTGGAAGCGCCGAACCCGTTGACTGGCGGCCTGGCCGAGTATTGCCAGTTGATGCCGGGAACAACCATCCTGCCGGTGCCGACCGGGCTTCCCGATGAAACAGCCTGTCCGGCCAACTGCGCCACCGCAACCGTCATTGCAGCCATGCGCCTGGCGGGGGATTGTGCGGACGCGGCGATTCTCATCCATGGTGCCGGCATGCTCGGCCTGACCGCCTGTGCCCTGGGCCGAACACGCGGCGCTGCATCCGTCATTGTCTCCGACCCCGATCCGTTGCGACGGGAAATTGCGCAGCGGTTTGGTGCGACTGTCTGTGTCGGCAGTGACGACACGTCGGAGCTGGCACAGGCTGTTGCCGAGGCGACATCCGGGCGCGGCGTTGATGCGGCATTGGATTTCTCCGGTGCCACCGATGCGATGGCGGCGGGCCTCGACCTGCTGCGCACCGGTGGCCGGCTGGTTTTGGTTGGTGCTGTGTTCCCCGTACCAGCCCTGCCGATATCGCCGGAAACTGTCATTCGCCGCATGCTGACCATCCACGGCCTGCACAATTACGCGCCGGTGGACCTGGCCGATGCGATGACGTTCTTGACTGACTGTAGCGACCGCTTTCCGTTCAGTGAGCTGGTCGCCAGAACTTTTCCGCTGTTGGCCGTGAACGAGGCGTTCGAATACGCCGCGCGTGAACGGCCGTTTCGTGTTGCTATTCGACCATAACCAGGAGATGAACCATGGACTTCGTTTTCAAAAGAACCTACCGCGGCGCGCTTCGTGCCGTCATTCTTGATTGGGCGGGCACGACGATGGACTACGGCTGCTTTGCGCCGGCCGTAGTTTTCATCGAGGTTTTCAAGCGACAGGGCGTCGAGATCACCGTCGCCGAGGCGCGGGAGCCGATGGGGGCGCACAAGAAAGTGCATATTCGTGCCATCTCGAAGATCCCACGCGTCGCCCAAGCGTGGCAGGACGTCAAGGGACAGCCCTGCACGGAGGACGACATCGAGGCGATGTTCCAGGCGTTCGTGCCGCTGCAGTTGGATTGCCTCGCCGACTACGCCGATCTGATTCCCGGCACCCTCGAGGCGTGCGCCGACTTCCGTGAGCGCGGTTTGAAGATCGGCTCAACGACGGGGTTTACGGGAGAGATGATGGAGCTGCTGAAGGGCGAGGCTGCCAAGCGCGGCTACATCCCCGACTCCTCGGTATGCGCCACCGACGTACCGGCAGGGCGGCCGCATCCCTGGATGTGCCTGCAGAACGCCGTCAACCTCGAGATTTATCCAATGGAGGCGATCGTCAAAGTCGGTGATACCCTGCCGGACATCAGCGAAGGGTTGAATGCCGGGATGTGGACGATCGGCCTGGCAGTGACCGGCAACGAGTTCGGCATGACCGAGGCGGAAATCGCCGCGATGGATCCGGACGACTACGAGACGTCCCGCGACAGGGCCTACGGGCGCATGGCCCAGACGGGTGCGCACTACGTCGTCGACACAATTGCCGATGTGCCGCCGTTGCTCGATCAAATCAACGCCCGGCTCGCCGCGGGTGAACGACCGTAGCCGATGAGCACCCCACGCATTCTGTGCATGTGCGATTTGTCGATGGCTCCTGAGGCTGCCGAGGCACTTTGCGCTGTTGGCCAGCTCGATTGTCGGGAGCCGGATCAGCGGGTACTCGAGGATATCATCGACCAGTACGATGTCCTGTGGTGCCACACCCAGGTCCAGGTCAATCAGGACGTGCTTGACCGTGCCGCGCGGTTGCGCGTGATCAATACGGCATCGACCGGCACCAATCACATCGATGTCGATGCGGCCGTTGCCAAAGGCATTCGCGTCCTCAGTATTACACGTGACTATGCGTTGCTGGACACCTTCACCGCAACGGCGGAATGCGCCTGGATGCATATGCTCGCGTGCCATCGGCATCTGCGTGGTGCTGTCGATCATGTGCTTCAGGGCGGCTGGGATATTGGCGATTTCGTCGGACGGCAGCTGTCGGGAAAAACGCTGGGCGTACTCGGAGTCGGACGTCTTGGCAAGATGACCGTTGAGTATGGCAAGGCCTTTCGCATGCGCGTGCTCGGTTGCGACAAACAGCCGTTCGAGATTGACGGTGTAGAGCCCGTCAACTTTGACACTATGCTGGCGGAATCCGACGCCATCTCGATACACATTCATCTGCTGTCGGAGAACGTGCATCTGTTCAACGACCAGGCGTTCGCGAAGATGAAAGACGGTGCGGTTCTGGTCAACACCAGCCGTGGCGATATCATCGACGAGGAAGCGCTGCTCAATGCGTTGGAGACCGGCAAGCTCGCTGCGTTCGGCGCAGACGTCATCCACGACGAATGGCGTGCCGACATGAGTGAGTCGCCGCTGGTGAAATATGCGCAGATGCATGACAACGTCATCATCACACCACACCTGGGCGGGGGCACTGACAAGTCGATCCGCGATGCGCGAGTCTTTTCAGCGAAGAAGCTGGCCCATTATCTGACGACAGGTGAAGAACTGACGATGGCTTGACGCGGAGCCATGTACCACGATGCCTCCGTTCTCTTGCATACGAACCGTCCAACACCGGTGCAAACTTCCATTCTTACTGTGCCGCCGGATGCACGGGCACGGAGGCATTGTCGTACTATCGGTGTCTATCCCGTGGCCACCAGCACGAGACCAGTAACCATGACCAGGATACCGGCGAGTTTTGGCCGGTACCCCGGTTCCTTCAGTGCCAGCATCCCGAAGGCCGCACCCAGCGGGATGCTGAGCTGGCGGAAGGCGACGACATAACTGACGTTGTCGACAAAAGCCAGGGAGATCAGGACGATGCTGTAGGCCACATACACCATGGCACCCGTGATGAAGGTGTTGCGCTTCTGTGCGCTGACAGTTCGCCGCAGACTGGCGCGGCCATCGCGCCGGCAGATGATGAATATGGTCAGCCACAGCGAGGCGCTCAGTGCCTCGAAGCAGGCATAGCACAGCGTTGTCCGGACCACGCCGTAGCTGATTTTCGGCGTTTGTCGCAGGAGCCTCAGTGCTTCGTCGTCGAGCATTGTGTAACCGGCGGTCCCGACAGCGGCGAGCAGTGCCATGCCGCATATCCTGCACAGGTAGTT
>DPYP01000611.1:0-2636 GCA_003545375.1 Lentisphaeria bacterium | reverse complement strand
GAGTACTATGCCGATTGTACACTGCCCGGACACCTGATCACCGCGGCCGAGGATCAGCGTCACAACGGTCACGACAATGACCGGCGACGACCGCGCCAGCGGATAGGCGACCGACATGTCGCCAGCCCGATAAGCGCCGGCCAGCGCGGCCCAGTACAGCGCCATGAAGAAGCCGGTGGCCAGCAGCAACAGGCCGACGCGGCCACTGACGAAACAGTCCAGCACGTCGGCCGACAATATCAGAACCGGCAGCAGCAGCACCGCTCCAGCCAGATTGGCCAGTAGAAAAAACGACGCGGTCGGGTGCCCATGTTTACTCAGCAGGTTCCAGCTGGCATGCAGAACGGCGGAGATTGCCACCAGGATGATTGCGGTCACGGCCATGCTTGAAGAGGGGGAGGAGGAGGGCTACCAACAGATTGATCAAAAGCAACGGATGGGACAGGGACGGGAGCGGGATGGAAGAAAGTCAGGAATCAGCATTCGACAGAATCGTTGACCGTTTCCCAGGCACCGTGATCACACGATCGGATGATGGCTGCATGGACACGGGCGACTGCCAATGCTTCGGCGAATCCCGGAACGGCTTGTTCACCGTCTCGGACAGATTGCAGAAAGTGATAGGCCTCGATCGCTTTCAGGTCTTCGTACCCCATGGCATTGCCTACGCCGGGCATGAAGCGGTCGAACATCGGATGCTGCGGCCCGGCCATCAGGCAGGTGTTGCCGTCGTGGTCGTCGCCGGCCTGCCCGGGCAGATACACCTTGAGCTCGTTCATGCGCTCGTAGTTCCAACCGAGCGCGCCATGGGCGCCGTTGAGCTCGAACGCCATCTGGCACGGCTTGCCGCTGATCACGCGGCAGGTTTCGAATGTACCCTGGGCGCCGTTCTCGAACCGCACCAGCGCACTGACGTAGTCCTCGTTGGTGACAGGCTCACGTTTGCTGCCGTCGCCGACAGCGAAATGTGTGGTGGTTCCCGGCTCCACTACCGGGCGATCGGTGATGAAGGTGTGCTGGTTGCCGACGATCTGGGCGATCGGGCCATAGAGAAAATGGGCCATGTCGACGACGTGTGACATCAGGTCTCCGAGCGTGCCCAACCCGGCCAGTTCACGCTGGAACCGCCACGACAGGACGCCGTCGGGATTGTTGGCGTAGCCGACCAGGAAATATCCGCGATAATGCGTCAGGTCGCCGAGTTTGCCGGCGGCGATCAGGTCGCGGGCATGTTGAACCAGCGGTGGCCAGCGATAGTTGTAGCCCACCAGTGACAGCACACCGGCCGTTCGCACACAAGCCTCGATTGCTGCCGTTTCCGCCGGGTTGCGGCCGACCGGTTTCTCGCAGTATATATGCTTGCCTGCGGCAGCGGCGGCTTCGGCGATTTCCAGATGCGCATTGTTGGAGGTGGTCACGCTGATTGCGGCAACCCGCGGATCGTCAATGACCTCACGCCAGTCGGCTGTCGCACGCTCGAATCCGAAACGTGATTGACCGTCGAGGGCACGCTCTTCCGCCTCATCGGCGCAGACGACCAGTTGCGGCCGGATACCGCTGTCGGCGAACCGGTCCTGGATCTGCCGGTACGAACGGCTGTGCACCTGTCCCATCCAGCCCATACCGATGACGCCGATGCCGATTTCACTTGCCATGATCACACTCCGATATGATTGTCAAGAAAGGGGTACAACCGTACCTTCGCGAGCGGCGCGATACAACGCGACCAGTGCTGCTATGTTGCCGCGGCTGCTGGCCAACGAGATGACCGGGGCTTTGCCATCGAGAATAGCTCCGACCATGGCTTCGACTTCATCGCTGTACGGGTTGACGTTTTCGTACCGCAGCCTCTCGGTTACCTGCTCAGTCACATTGTCGCCGAACATGGATTTCGACGCGTCCGGTGAGACGGTGGTAATATGCAGATGCGCCGGCTCCCCGATGTTGTTCAGCCACGGATGATCCAGCTCGATCCTGCCGGCATTGCCGATGATCTCAGCGTGCCAACGCGGCAGTGTCGCGAAACTGCAGAAGAAGCGGCCGCTGACGCCACCCGCGAAACTCAGCAGACCTGTCAGGCTCAGATCGATGCCGCGCGCATCCGTCGCCTGAACAGCGGCGACCGCTGTCGGCTCGGCATCCAGCACGGTCCGTATGAAACTGACCGGGTAGCTGCCCACATCCCAAAGTGACCCGCCGCCCAGATCCGGCTCCAGCCGGAAGTCGCCCGGGTTGTCCAGCACGAATGTGAAGGTGCCGTTGACAGCCCGCACCTCGCCGATCACGCCTGAGGCGATCAGCTCACAGACATTCGCGGTCTGCACATGGTAACGGTACATGGCGCCTTCCTGCAGAATGACGTTGTGCTGCCGCACGGCCGTGTCGATGTGGTCCACTTCTTCGGTCGACAGTGCCAGCGGCTTTTCACAGAGGATATGCTTGCCGGCGGCGGCGGCCTGGACACACCACTGCGCGTGCAGGCTGTTGGGTAGCGATATGTAGACCGCATCGATGTCCGGGGCGTCGAGCATTGCCTGATAGCTGCCGTAGGCCTTGGGGATGGCCCACTCGCTGGCATACGCATCCGCCTTGCTCTGCGTCCGGCTCGCAATCGCGACGAGCTCGGATCGTTCGCA
>DPYP01000489.1:8363-8852 GCA_003545375.1 Lentisphaeria bacterium | reverse complement strand
TATCGTGGCGCTCCAGGAAATCCAAGACAACGACGGCGCCGAACTGACCAAAGTTGTCGACGCTTCGAAGACATACCGACAATTGATCCGGTCAATCCACAAACTGCATGGACCAACGTACGCGTGGGCCGATATCCCGCCTATCGCCGGAGACGACGGTGGGCAACCTGGCGGGAACATCCGCAATGCTTTTCTGTACGTCCCGGATCGCATCGAGTTGATCGACGATTCCCTGCGTCGAATCGGGATCGACGCAGCGGCATTCGAAGGATCACGCAAACCGCTGCTGGGACGCTTCCGTGTCACGGCAACGGGCAATGATCTCGCGGTCATAAACATCCACCTCGCGTCCAAGCGACACCAGCGTGGAATCTTCGCGCCGGAGCAGCCGGGATTCGATCCTCACCATCATGTCCGGGTGCAGCAGGCCGAGGTGATTCGTACGACCCTGCTCGATCTCATTGGGGAAGGTGTGGACTATTATGTGAC
>DPYP01000489.1:0-8038 GCA_003545375.1 Lentisphaeria bacterium | reverse complement strand
GGCGATTTTAACGATGTCGAATTCAGCGAAACCCTGCGCGTGATGACCGGTGACGAAAGTGTCAACCTGCTCGACACACTGCTGCCGGACGATCGCTTCGACTACAATCACCGCGGCAAGCTGCAGGCGCTGATGCACGGCATCGTTTCGAAACGGCAGGCCGAGCAGGGACACGTTGCGTACGAAACCCTGCACGGCAATGAACTGATCGGCGTCAAACCCGGCGAACTAGGCACCAAACCCACTGACCACGCCTATGTCCTTGCCCGCCTTGTTGTCCGATAGGCGGCAAGTGTTCTTCGCACAGGGGATTCAGCAACTCTGTTTTCTGGCATTTTTGGGGACTCGCCGGCGCTGGTTCGACGGACTGAAATTGCGCTTGCAAGTCACTTGGAAAGGCGTACCATATTGACCGCTATGCGATTACCCCCCCCCACTCCCCTCGCGCGGACAAGCCGCAGCATTCACCTCAATTCTCAATTGTACCGGCCGTTATCATGATTCGACGACAATTACCACGCTTTTCACGTTCCCTCGCCGCCGCTGGCTGCATCGCTGCAATTCTTCTCAACGGCTGCGGTCCAAAAGCCGTAGACGAACAAATCCGGGCAAACAAACTGCTGGTCCAGGAGGATTTCAGCGCGGCAATTCAAGCCTACTCCGAGGTTATCTCAATGACCTCGGAGAATGAGCCGGAGATCCTCGCGGGTGCCTACCACAATCGTGGTTTCAGCTTCTACAACCAGCGCCAATACCAAAAGGCTATTGACGACTACGACATGTCAATCTCGATCGATGGCCGCAACGCCGACTCCTACATGAACCGCGCCAACGCCTACTTTGCACTCGCGATGAACAGCGAAGCGCTGGCCGACCTCACGAAAACGATCGAGTTGTCCCCTGAGTACTCCGTAGGCTACTCCAACCGTGCCATGGTCTATTATTTCATGGACCGCACCGCCGAAGCGATTGTCGATATAGACAAAGCCATCGAACTGGCGCCAGAGAGTGCCAGCTTTCATTTCTATCGCGGCGAGATCCAGGTCAAAGCAAAGGAATACGCCATCGCCATTGCGGACTACACCTCGGCATGTAACTTGAAAGCCAATGTGCCACGCGGATTCATCAGTCGCGCCAAGTGCTTCACCGCCATGGGCCATTTCGACAAAGCAATCGCCGACTTCGAGCGCGCCCTGGTGGTCGCCCCGGGAAACGCCGAACTCTTGCAAGCCTGTGCTTGGGCCCTGGCGACCGCACCCCATTCAGATTTCCGTAACAGCACGCGCGCTGTCAGCCTTGCCACCAAGCTTTGCGAACTTAGCAAAAGATCCTGGCAGGCCTTCGATACGCTCGCTGCGGCACAGGCAGAAGCCGGCCGGTTCGACAAGGCATCGGAAGCAGTCGCCAAGGCAATTGAGCTCGCTCCGGAAGCCGAACGCCCGGCGGTCAAAGCCCGCGCTGCAACCTACGCCGCAATGAAACCTTATCACCAGCCGGCAACCTCAAAAATACCGCTGTTGCCGGAACCGCCAAAAGCAGAAGATCCGACGGTCGACGATACTGGAGATGCTACAGTCGGTACACCGAAAAAGGTGCCGGAAGAGCCTGCGCCCTAAGGAATCCAGTTCATACCGCCAACCAAAGCCACCATCCGTGAATTCAGACGCGTTCTTATCCGCGCTCGAAGACCAGGGCTTCTACATCGCCGCAGATCTGATCGATCCGGCGACCATCACTGAAGCCGTCACGGAAGTGGGCCGCCTCCACGAACTCTACAATGAACTGGAGACACAGGACCCGGAGTCGGTCAAAGCGCACTTCGCCATCGAACCGTTCGCCGAGACCGATCGGCAGGCAGACGGCATGCCGGTACTGCGTAAAATCGAGAATGTCCACATCTATTCCGACTTCTTCGAGCGCCTCCCACGGACGCCTGCGCTGGTCGACCTGGCATCTGCCTTTGTCGGCCCCGATATCCTGCTGTTCCGCAACACCCTCATGTTGAAGCCCGGCAATCACGGGTCGGCGCACGGACTGCACCAGGATTCATCATACTGGCACATGGAACCCGCGACGCAGATCACCGTAAGCATCGCGCTTACCGATGCGACAATCGAGAACGGCTGCTTCCAGGTCATTCCGGGCAGTCACAAGTCGGAGCTGCAGGACTGGGGCGTCATCCACCGCGCCGACAACACGCTCACCGATCGCAACGATGTTGATCTGTCCGCCTTGATACAGGTACCCTTAGGCGCCGGCAGCGCCATCTTTTTCGACAGCAAGCTGGTGCACGGTTCAGGTGCCAACACGACGCCGAATCCCCGCAACACGGCCCTGTACGCCTACTTCCCGCCGAACGTCCGCTACTGCCCGCCAGGGGAATACGGCAGTCATGAAAAAACCTGCCGGGTAATCCGTGGTTGTGGGGGACAAAGCGAAGTGGTGTTTACGTCGCAGTGACCCAAACGACATAGACGACAGAAACAACGAATCAGTCTTCGGCGGAATCGCAGCAACCCCTAAAGGCGCGCCTGCACAAACGCACCCAACCGCTCGATGGCGTCCGCCAGCAGTGCGTCTTCCGTTGCGTAGCAGATACGCGCCCAGCCTTCGCCGCCGGCACCGAACGCCGCGCCTGGCGCGACAACCACGCCGGTCTCGCGCAGCAACTCCTCGCAGAAGGACACGCTTGCGGTTCCTTCCGGCAGCTTGAAGAAGATGTAAAACGCACCGTCCGGCCGCGCCGCGGTCAGCTCGCCGATGGCATTGAGCTTTTCCATCGCCAGATCGCGCAGGCGCGTGTAGCGCTCCAGGCTTTCAGCAATGAACGGCTCGCCGTCGCGCAGTGCGGTGATCGCTGCGACCTGCGCCATACTCGGCGCGTGCGACGTCACGAACTCCTGCATCTGCGCCATCTTCAGCGCCACGTCCGGCTCGGCAATCAGATAGCCGAGGCGCCAGCCGGTCATGCAATAGGTCTTGGAAAAACCGTTGAGTATGATCAAATGATCGTCCGGTTCGCTGAGCTTCAGAAACGACGTGAGTCCCGTTTCCGTGTAGGTGATACGGTCATAGATTTCGTCGGCAAGGAGGAACAGTTTGTGCCGCCGGCAAAACTCGAGCAAATGATTCTTCTCATCGACCGACATCACCCAGCCGGTCGGGTTCGACGGGGAATTGGCGTTGACCATGCGAGTATCGGGGTATTTGCGCACTGCGTCCTCGAGCTTGTCGAAGTCGAGCCAAAAGCGGTGCGCCTCTGCATCGAAGGACAACGCCAGTTCATGTACGTTGGCACCGACAAGCTTCGCCGCACCCGTGAAGTTTGGCCAGGCCGGCGTGATGTTGATCATCCCGTCGCCCGGATTCAGCAGGCCGGCCATACACAGGAAAATCGCCTGCATGGTGCCACAGGTCAGGACCAGATGGTCCTGGGTGATCGGGTGCGCATGGAATTCGGCGTAGAACCGAGTGAGCTCGTCGCGCAGGTCGAGGCGCCCGGCATTCGGCTCGTAAAAGACCGCTCCGCCCTGCAGCGCCTTGACACCGGCATCGATAATGAACGGCGGCGTGCCCAGGTCGGGTTCACCAAAGTGCAATGCGACGAACGACATGTCCGGGCGCTCCGACTTCAGGGTCATGTAGAGATTGTGCAGTTCGCGGATCTGCGACGGCGCGATTTCCGCCAACCGGTCAGCCAGCGGCAATGCCGTTTTTTCAGCCGTCTGTGACATCGATCATTACCCGTATGGAAATTGTCGTTGTGGGTTCCCCGGCAAGAAGTGGTCGCGCATCCTCATTGACTTCCGCCGCGGTAAAACTACTATTGTGAGATTTTATCCGTCATAATGTAAATCACAACTGCAGGTTTCAAGCATCAGAAGAGAATCGGTGGCCGCAGTTCTCTTCATACAGCCATTCATTCAAGACGGTCCCACGGACTTATCTGGCGCTGACAGCTGAAACCTCCACAAACTTCGGAGACAATAATGAAACCACTGATAGTGAGAATCGACGAGATCATGGAAGCCCTAAAACAGGTCGATCCCATACAGGCAATCGAAGAAGGATTTGTCGCATATTCGGACGGCAAGGTAAACGTGCCGGATCCCGGCGAACTGATTTTCGAGGACCCACCCGGGCAGGCACACATCAAGTACGGCGCCATCAAGGGCGACGATTACTACGTTGTAAAAATTGCCTCCGGCTTCCCCGGCAATACTGCCCTCGGCATCTCGCGGATCCAGGGCATCATGCTGCTATACAACCAGAATACCGGCGAACCCGAAGCCTTTCTTCTGGACAACGGCTATCTCACGACCATCCGCACGGCTGCCGCCGGGGCAGTCTGCGCCAAATACCTGGCGCCGAAAAACGTTTCGCGAATCGGGGTTTTCGGTGTCGGCATCCAGGGACAGATTCAGACGAAGTTTCTCGCCGACGTCGTCGACTGCCGCGATCTCATTGTCTGGAACCGCGAAGAGGACCCGCTGGAAGAATACCAGGAGGTAGCAGAGGCCGCGGGGTTCACCGTCACCTCGACATACGACCCTGGCGAAGTTGCCGACAGTTGCAATCTCATCGTCACCTGTACCCCGTCACATAAGCCGCTGCTGCAGGCCGACCAGATCCGGCCGGGCACGCACATCACAGCGCTCGGCTCGGACACTCCCGAAAAAATCGAACTCGATCCGCAGATCCTCGCCAACGCTGACGTTGTCGTCGCCGACAGCCTGTTGCAAAGCCGGACGCGCGGCGAGATTTCTCAGGCCAGCCGCGCCGGCAAAATCACCGAGGACAAGGTGGTCGAACTGGGCAACGTCATCGCCGGCAAATCACCGGGCCGCACATCCGACGATCAACTGTCGGTTGCCGACCTTACCGGCGTTGCCGTTCAGGACATCCAGATCACCAAGGCCGTGTTCCTGGCTCTGCAGCAAGGTGGCCTCGGGGCATGAGAATGTGGGGGCGTCATCCGGATAACCAGTTCCAATGGAATCCGGATGCGGGAACTGCCACCTGATCGGCATCCCTGGTTCTACCACTCCAGCTCTTCCTCATTGCCGCTCAATTCAGCGAAGCGGCGCTCGAGGATCTGCTCACGTTTGGCAGCACGCTTCTCAATGATGAACCTCATTTCGACCAGTTCAGCTTTCAGTTGACGAACCTCGTTCTGCTGAATCGTCTGCTTCTGTTCGAAAAGTTCGGCAAGCAGGCGGCGCAAAGTTGCTTCCATCTCTCGAAGCTTGGGTTCGACCTGAGCAAGCGTCCCGTCACGGCGCGCCTGTTCACGGAGATTACGGATGTCATCGCCTATTTTCCAGCTGCGGTATTCGCCCCGGTGATAGTTCAACCAACGATTTGCCAGCGTCGGGTCGTGCGCCGACAGTTCGCGGTATTCGACATAGCGTTCGATCGCTTCCATGACGGTCTCGATCGCGTCTTCATCTTCCTCGTCGATTGCTGACTTGACGGCCTCGAGGATCTCGGGCGCCTCGGCCTCGTAGAAATCCATGAGTTCCTCGAGCTCTACGTCATGTCGCCGGCAGATCGATTCGACCCTGTCAATGATACGCCCCTCTTCACGACGCCCCCGGTCCTCCCAGTCGCCACGACGTTCCCAGTCGTCCCGGTCCCGGCGATCGTCCCAGGCCTCCCGGTCTTCCCGCTCCGCGGCAATTACATTCATGGCGGTTACAATGAGAACACATGCGTAAATGACGACACGCATCATTAGAAACTCCGTTGTTGTTGGTCAGTTGTCTGAAATTCCCGTACAATACACAGTAATTTCATTTCCTGCGCATACCGGTGTCTTGACTTTCATGCCCCACCCTCTCAAATTTCTATTGGGAAAGAGAATACTGAACAGTAAACACGAAAATAGGAACCAGGGAGCACGATAGTGGAACCCATCCTCGCGGATCTCGGCACTTTTGGATTCACCTTCCGGTCACTGGGCGTGCACGGTTTCGGCATCTCGGCGTCGAGTAACTTCGCTGTACTCTATGAGGCATCGCAGCAATATCTGCGCAACGGCCCGCCGCTGTCGAAGGACCACGTGGCCCGTGCCGCGCTGGAGTTTGAACGCCGCTTGGCGGACGGTGCCGGACTCGCGGCCGACGACGTCTACCCGATTACCATGGGTGGTCTCAACACCGTGCACACAGCCCCGATGAGCGGTCGCGGAAAACCCGTCGCCGACGGCGAAATTGTCGTCAACAACATCGAAGTTGACCCCCACTGGTTCTCGCGACACGTGGTCATGGCGTTCAATCCGAAAGCACAACGACATGACGTGCCCGGACTGCTCGGCCGTCTCTTCAGGCATCGTCGACGCAAAGAATTCGTCAAACGCATGAGCAGACTATCGCTCAACTGCGCCAACGCCATCAAACGCCAGGACATTCGCGCGCTCGGCCGCCAGATCAAGGAGTACGTGGAACTGTACGACCTTTGGAGCTCTGGCAACTATTCGTCGTACTCACACGACATGGCGGACAAACTGAAAGCCGGTCTCAAAAGAAAACTCTGTGCCTGGAAACCGCCAGGAGCCGGCGCCACCCAGGCGATCGCCGCCTTCGTTGCCGACGAACAAGCGGGAAGCACCGCCATCGAGATCTTCAATCGCGAAGGCTGGTGGGCAACCCCAGCCTATATCACCGGCGGCTTGTCAGCCGAGTTCATTCGCTCCGATGGGCAGGTACGCTTCACGGCCGGGCACCGGCTTGATCTGATCGGCTCGGCAGATCTCGGGCAGGATCCCAAAATCAACACACCCGGCATCTGCTGCGCCTGTGCCATCGAACCCAGGACCGAACTGATCATCCATGCCGAGAACAATTCATGAAAATAACTGCCCTCAAAACCTATCCCTTCTCTGTGCCAACTGGCGGCAACAGCCGTGACCCGCACAGCGGCGAGCTCCTGTGCAGCACAAAGAAAAGCTGGCTCTTCGTCAAGCTCGAAACCGATGCCGGCATCAGCGGCTGGGGCGAAGGCAGCGGCGAGTGGCTGGTGCCGCAGGTCGAGACCATGCTGCAAGAGCTATGGCCACTGCTTATCGATCGCGACCCGACCCAGGTCGAGGCGCTCTGTGAAGACCTCTGCAACCGCTCTCCATGGAAAACCGGTCCGATCAACGGCACCGCTGTCGCTGCCATCAACATGGCCCTGTACGACATCTGCGGCAGGGCCTGGGACGTGCCTGTCTACACCATCCTGGGCGGTAAACGCCGGGACCGCGTGCAGGTGTACGCCAGCGGCGGCCTCGTCGAGACGTCACCGGAAGACGCTGCGGAGACAGCAAAACAGTCCATCGCCAAAGGTTATTCCGGCATCAAAGGCAACCCGCTCGAGGCACGGCGCTGGCCGATGGACATGTCATCGATCGAACGCAGCATCGCTGCCATTGCAGCCGCCCGCGAGGCCATCGGACCGGAGGGCGCAATCCTGCTCGACACACACGGCAGCCCGACGCCGGAGTTGGCAATCGAATTTGCGCGGCGTGTCGCACCATACAGCCCGTTATTCATCGAAGAACCGCTCAAAGTCGGCTCCGTCGATGCACTGCTGGACATCACCCAACGCAGCCCCGTACCAATCGCGACCGGCGAGAAGCTTTTCACCGTGCGAGATTTCGACGAACTGATTAACCGCCGCGCCTGCGCTTTCCTGCAGCCGGACATTACGCATTGTTTCGGCATCACCGCACTTCGCCAGATCGCTGCCGACGCCGAAAAACAACAGATGCTGATGGCGCCGCACAACGTCGCCGGCCCGATCGGTACCGCCGCCACGATTCACGCCGATGCGGCTATCCCGAATTTCCTGATCCAGGAAATGTGCCCGTCCTACTTCGAAATGTTCTCCGACTACGCCGAGCACGACTGGACCATCGCCGACGGCTACATCAACGTCAGCGACCGTCCCGGATTTGGCATCGAAGTCAAGGAAGCAGACATTGCCAAGTTGCCGCATGAACCCATGGCCTACCGCCAATACCGCCACGCTGACGGCAGTTGGAAAGGCTGGTGAC
>DPYP01000242.1:1612-3894 GCA_003545375.1 Lentisphaeria bacterium | reverse complement strand
AAGAGCAGCGTGCGCGGCTTCCTCAACCACGGACTTGCCAACGCCAATCAGCAGATCTACGCCATCAACCAGAAGCTCAATATCCGCTGGAAAATGGGCACCACCGTCACGATCGGGATTGTCTGGCGGAACAAGCTGACCGTCGCCCAGGTTGGCGACAGCCGCTGCTACCGCATGCGCAACGGCACCATCCGTCTGCTCACCTCCGATCACAACTGGATGAACGAGATGATCGAGAGCGGCGGGATGACCGTCGAAGAGGCAGAAGCCCACCCGCTGGCGCAAACCCTGACCAACTGTCTGGGGACGTTCGAACACCTGCGCATCGAATTCTGTGAGCACACCATCGTCAAGGGCGATCGTTATCTCTTCTGCAGTGACGGCCTGTCATCGTATATCGACACCGAGTTGATCTCGGAGCGGCTCAACGCCTGTGACGCGGCACCTCAAAGTGTGCATAATCTCGTCAATGTTTCGCTCAAGAACAGTGGTGCCGATAACATCACTGCGGTTTGTCTCTTTGTCTGAACGCACCAGGGCTGCCATCCTGTGATGTACCGACTGCCAATCGTGACGGCGTTCGTCGTCACTGCCACGCTGCTACACGGCGCCGACTACCGGACAATTACGTTTCGCCTCCCCCCCGGCCGAACGGTGCCTGTCGATATCCCGAACCTCAATGTCGTCAACCGTATCGACGACTGTTTTCACGCCGATGCCTCGGACGCCGCGATTGCCGAATTGACGGCCCGTGGCTTCACCTGCAACAGCGTCCCCCAACAACTGCAGGAAAGCGGCTATCCTGCGCTTGACGACATCGGAGCGGATTTGCAGACTTGGGCCCAGCAGTTTCCGAACCTCTGCCGCCTATACCAGATCGGCACTTCGACACTTGCCCGGCCCATTCTCGTGATGCAAATCACCGACAACCCGCTGGTCGAGGAGTTTGAGCCGGAATTTAAGTACGTCGCCAACATGCACGGCGACGAAGCCATCGGGCAGGAAATGGCGATGCGATTCATCGGGCACCTGCTCACCTCTTATGGTATAGATCCGGGCGTCACAGCACTGGTAGACAGCACCGACATTCATGTGCTGCCGATCATGAATCCGGACGGGTACGCCAAAGACAACCGCTACAACACTGCCGGCTACGACCTCAATCGCAACTTCCCGAGTCCGACACATCCAGCCGGCAACGAGCCGCTGCTGCAGCCGGAGACGGTGGCGGTCATGGACTGGACCGCAACCCACAACTTCGTGCTGTCCGCCGGTCTGCACAGCGGCGCCGTCGGCATTGTCTACCCATGGGGGCACGCACACAATCACCTGAATGCAGCGGCAATGTTTCCCGAGACACTGCTCGTCCGGGAACTGTGTTTTGCGTACACCGCATTGAACCCGACGATGGCCGCAGTCAATACCGGCGGCTGGGAGAACGGCATCATCAATGGCCGCGCATGGTTCCCGATCAACGGCGAAATGGCCGATTGGAACTATCGATTTCACGGCTGCATCGAGACGACCATCGAGTTCTCGTCCACCAAAGCGCCGAACTACGGGACAATGGCGAATTTCTGGGCCGGCGCCGCCCACAACAACCGCGACGCAATGCTGGAGTATACGCGACTGGTGCACGGCGGCGTGCGCGGCTTCGTCACTTCCGCGGACTCCGCGGAACCGCTGTCGGCAACGGTGCATGTCGGCATCTCAGGCGACGGTCCGGTGGCGGTGAGATTGCCACTGAACGCCGGCTGGAACCTGGCGTCTCTGCCGGTCACACCGGTTTCCGCGGCGCCGTCCGACGTGTTTCCGGACGCCAGCGACGTCCTGGCCTATGACGCGGCGACGAACAGCTATGTCAATCCCGACACCATCGTGGCCGGTGTCGCATACTGGGTTCACTATGCAGCAGCAACGACACGGACAGTCTACGGCACGCCGGTAACCAGTGATGCGTTGCCACTCGATGCCGGTTGGAATCTCATCGGCTCGCATGGCTATGGTTTTCTGCCGGTCGATGAGGCTCTGGCACCGGTACTGTTCACGGTGGTTCGGGACGACCAGAACGGTGCTTTGTCATATCAGCGCCTGGCCACGGATGTCGAGCTGCAGCCGTTCGCCGGCTACTGGGTGTACGCCAGCGTCGCGACCCAGGCGTTTATCGGGGCGACAGCCGCGGTCAATCCACCACTGCCGGTGTGGACCGATCGCGGCAACACCCCGCACACCGGCGACTACCATCGGCTGCTGGCGCCGGGGCGCTATGACACATTTTTCCG
>DPYP01000242.1:0-1225 GCA_003545375.1 Lentisphaeria bacterium | reverse complement strand
TTCGCAATCGAGGTTACGGTGCCGGTGCTGCACGGCACTTTGCAGCAGTACGGCGTGGACGTCGCGAGCGGTGACGATGCCAATGGTTTGCCGGATCACACGCGACTCGACGTCGAGCTGCCGGTGCTGCCGACAACCTGCCGGCTGGACTGGCGGCCGGTCGGTGACACGAACTGGCAGAGCACCGAACTGCTGCCCCAAGATCAGCCCGAACGCGTGGCAACCATCCCGGCCCACGACGACGGTGTGGAGGTGGAGTACCAATTCTTCCTCGATTCGCCGATCGATACGAATCTCGCAGTTGCCTTGATAGCGGGTGATTTCACGTTTAAGGTGCGCTTTGCATCTGCCTCTGCCGGCCGCAACATTGTGTCGACCGAAGAGGCGGCCTCTGACAGGCGAAACGATTTTTCGGTACCCGGCTCGACGCTGATCTCGGCCGATTACCTCAATGTGAACAGACAGTGAACGAACCGCAGTAACGTGACCATGCGAATTCTTGTTACTGGCGGCGCCGGTTTCATCGGCAGCCATGTCGTCGAACATTTTCAAAACCGGGCGGACGTGCGAGTGCTCGACAATCTCCGCACCGGCCATCGAGAAAACCTGGCAAATCTCGATGTCGAATTCATCGAAGCGTCAATCCTCGATGGGGATGCTGTACGTCAAGCCGTTGACGGCGTCGACTACGTTTTCCACATGGCCGCCTTTATAAGTGTGCCGGAGTCGATGACCGATCCGCTCGAGTGCGTGCGGATCAACTGCGAAGGAACGCTGAATATGTTGACTGCCGCTGCCGCCGCAGGCGTGAAGAAGCTGTGCTTCAGCAGTTCTTCCGCGGTCTACGGCGAGACCGAGGGCGGCGCCGAGACGGAAGACCTGAAGCCGGCGCCCCGGAGTCCATACGCAGTCACCAAACTCGACGGTGAATTTTATTGCGACATGTTCACCACGGAGCAACAGCTGCCGACCGCGTGCCTGCGATACTTCAATGTCTTCGGCCCGCGCCAGGACCCGCACAGCGCCTATGCCGCTGCTATACCACATTTCATAGACCGCGCGATCCGCGGCGACAACCTGGTAATCTACGACGACGGTGAGCAAAGCCGTGACTTCGTTTATGTCAAAGATGTGGTCGCCGCGAATGTGCATCTGGCCTTCAGCGAGCAAAGCGGCATATTCAATACTGCCTACGGCCGGGGCACAACGATCAACAACCTGGCGC
>DPYP01000512.1:9812-11478 GCA_003545375.1 Lentisphaeria bacterium | reverse complement strand
CTTACTACTGCAACAGTGTGATTAATTTCACATAGGTCGTGCCCACCGCCATTGTGCGAGAGGCATCCCGTCTAAAAAAAAGCAGCGACCGCCGAAATTCGACGGTCGCTGCATAAATGCGAGCTAGTTAAAAGCGGTCTACTGCCTAACTGCCAGTCCATGACTGGAGCTTGCGTGACGCAAGGTCCCGGCCGCCAATGCCAAAGGCAATTGCCGCCGCAACAGCGAGAGCGCCGAGCGCCAGAGTGGACGCATGTTTATTTTCGAGGAGGCCGCTGACAGCATCAATCTCATTCAAGCCCATGATCACAGCACAAAGGACGATCACAATCTTGGTCAGGGATGCCAGCCCTCCGGCGCTGGATGCTCCACTGCCCCTGATTACCGTCGTCGCGATATTGGCCAGGTAGAGGCCGATGGCGATGATGATACCCGCGACCAGCACCTGACCACCAAGGCCGAGGAAGTCGCTGAACAGATTTGCCGTTGCCGTGACACCCAACGCGGTTAAGGCCATGACACTGCCATACAATACAACCGCACCGAAGGTCACCGTGCCGGCGACAGCCGACAGTTTGCTTCCGCCGACAGCCCCTTCCGACTGCAGACCGAGCTTGGTGACGACTGTGTCGAAGCCGACGGCCGCCAGCACGTCCGTGGTCAACCCACTCACGACCTTGGCGATCGCCAGCGTCACCACCAGGATAATCAAGGCGCTAATGATCGCCGGAATCTTGCCCTGCAACGCCACCAGACCGGCCGCCGCTGCGGCAGTTTCCGACAGACCGAGAGCACCCAGTGCACTGGTCAGCACGGGAATCAGAATACCGATATACACCAGCAAGCCCAGCAGGCCCGAGAGCTTTTGGTCGTTGAGCACCTTGGCGATGCCCAGCTTTCCTGCAAGCGTGTCAAGACCGGACGAACTACCCACCTCCGTGACGAGTCGGCGCGCCACCTGTGCGACCAGGCAACCAACCCACAGAATCACCGCGGCAGTCAATATATTGGGCCCATGCTCCGAACACGCTGCCAGCAGCGTATCCACCCACGCTATTGATGTGCCAACCCCCAATGTTGTGAGGATAAGCGGCAGGAACAGCAGAAGAACCGCATAGTACAGGGCATCACCGGCCGTGGACGACTGCGGTGCAGATTCGGAAACCATTCCAGCCTGATCTGCAGCTCCTCCAGCGCCGTCAATCGCCGGCATCACCGCCCCCAGCACCTTTGAGGCAATCAAACGTGCCAACGTCGCCAGCGCCCACGCCACCACCACCAGGATGGCTGCACAAACAACTGGCTGCCACCAGTCACCGACTACACCCCCTAAGTCCTTGAGGGTGTTCTGCGGCGAAAAGCTGTCCCCTTGCAGCTGGCCAACCACCCCGACCACAACCACCAGCATAATCAGGTAGAAGAACGTCGAGGACACAGACTTCGCGGGCGAGCTGCCGCCCATCCCGGTGCTGCCCAGCCAACTGGAAACCGAGGAGCCGACCTTATTGCCCTCAAGAAGCTTGGTGACAATGAGTGCAACGATCTTGGCGATGATAAGGCCAACCAACAGCAATACCAAGGCCCCGCCGATGCCTGGCAGGTCCTCAACCACAGCATCAACTACTTTCTGAAATGCATTTGGCGCCGCAACTGCTGCCTCTCCCGC